>CAYRMQ010000076.1:0-13676 GCA_964425305.1 uncultured Anaerolineaceae bacterium
GCTCTGCGGCGGCGTCAGCGCGCTGATCAAGGGCGCCTTCGAGACCCTCGTCGAGGCCGGCTACCAGCCCGAGCTCGCCTATTTCGAGACGATGCACGAGCTGAAGCTGATCGTCGACCTGATGTACCGCGGCGGCCTCAACTTCATGCGCTTCAGCGTCAGCGACACGGCCGAGTTCGGCGACTACGTCTCGGGCCCGCGCGTCGTCGACGACCACGTCCGGGCGACGATGAAGCAGGTCCTGGCCGAGATCCAGGACGGCTCGTTCGCCCGCCGCTGGGTGGCCGAGAACGAGAACGGCCGGCCCGAGTTCGAGCGCCTGCGCGCGCAGGACCGCGACCACCAGATCGAGCAGGTCGGCACGGCGCTGCGTGCCCAGATGGCCTGGCTCAACCCGGTCGAGGTGCGCGCCGGCCAGGCGCAGGCCGCGGCCGAGCGCCGGCCGGCCGCCGAGCGCCAGCCGGCCAAGGAGTCGGCGGTATGACGCAACCCGCCATGGCGCTGCCGTCCGGCATCCGCATCTTCGACACGACGCTGCGCGACGGCGAGCAGGCGCCCGGCGCCGGGCTGACCGTCGCCGAGAAGATCGAGGTCGCGCGCCAGCTGGTGCGCCTGAACGTGGACGTCATCGAGGCCGGCTTCCCGGCCTCCTCGGCGGGCGACTTCGAGGCCGTCCAGCGCATCGCACGCGAGACGAAGGGCGTCGCCGTCGCCGGCCTGGCGCGCTGCCTCGACGGCGACCCGCAGCGCGCCGTCGAGGCGCTGCTGCCGGCCGAGCGGCCGCATCTCCACCTCTTCATCGCCGGCAGCGACATCCACCTCGTGCACAAGTTGCGCATGACCCGCGACGAGGCGCTCGCCGCCGCCGTCCAGTGGGTCCGCTACGGCCGCCAGGCGCTGGGGCCGGACGCCGAGATCGAGTTCAGCGCCGAGGATGCCTCGCGCACCGACCCGGAGTTCCTGCTGCGTCTGTACGAGGCCGTCGTCGACGCCGGCGCCACGACGGTCAACGTGCCCGACACGGTCGGTTACGCCATCCCGGCAGAGTTCGGCGCACTCGTCGAGCAGGTCGTGGCGCGCGTGGGCAGTGGCGCCGTGGTCAGCGTCCACTGCCACAACGATCTCGGGCTGGCGACGGCCAACACGCTCGCCGCCGTGCAGGCCGGCGCGCGCCAGGTGGAGGTGACGATCAACGGCCTCGGCGAGCGTGCCGGCAACGCCTCGCTGGAGGAGGTCGTGATGGCGCTGCGCACGCGGCCGACGCAGTTCAGCGAGCGCCCCACACGCGTGGCGACCGAGCAGATCAGCAACGCCAGCCGGCTCGTCAGCTACCTGACCGGCTTCGTCGTCCAGCCCAACAAGGCCATCGTCGGGCGCAATGCCTTCGCCCACGAGTCGGGCATCCACCAGGACGGCGTGCTCAAGAACCCGCTGACCTACGAGATCATGACGCCCCAGTCGGTGGGCCTCTCGGGCAGCCGGCTGTCGGTCGGCAAGCTGTCCGGCCGGCGCGGCCTTCAAGGCAAGCTGCGCGAGCTCGGCCATGAGCTCGAAGGTGACGTGCTGGAGGCCGTCTATCGGGCGGCCATCGCCCTCGCCGACGTCAAGAAGGAGGTCACCGACGCCGACCTGGTCGCGCTCGTCGAGCAGCAGGCGGCGGAGGCGCCCGTCGCGCTCGCCGGGCCGCGCGCCGGCCTCGAAGGCTGGAGCGTCACGAGCAGCCACGCCGGCACCTCGCAGGGCAGCGTCGCCATCCGCCTCGACGGGCAGAGCCTGAGCGCCGACAGCAGCGGCAACGGGCCCGTCGACGCGCTGTTCGGCGCCATCGACCGGGCGGTGGAGCCGGTCCTCGGCTGGCACCCTGTGCTCGTCGACTACGAGATCCGGGCGGTCAGCGGCGGCGAGGACGCGCAGGGCCAGGTGCTGGCCCGCGCGCGCCGCTCGAGCGACGACTCGCCGGCGGCCGAGACGGCCACCGGCCACGGCCTATCGACGAACATCATCGAGGCCTCGCTCGAGGCCTACCTGGCAGCGCTCGACAAGCTGATGTCGCGCCAGCCGGTCGCCGTCCGCGAGGAGGTCGTGCCTTGACGACGTACCGCGTCGCCGTCCTCGCCGGCGACGGCATCGGGCCGGAGGTGACGGCCGCTGCGTGCGCCGTGCTCGACGCGGCTGGCGATCGGTTTCGGTTCGCCATCGAGTGGCGCGAGGCGTCCGCCGGCGGGGCGGCCATCGAGGCCTACGGCACAGCCCTGCGCGACGAGGACCTGAAGCTATGCGCCGAGTCCGATGCCGTGCTGCTCGGCGCCGTTGGCGGCCCACAATGGGACGATCCTGCGGCGGCCGTACGACCGGAGCAGGCGCTCTTTCGCCTTCGTCGCGGGCTCGACTTGTTCGCCAACCTGCGACCGGTGGTGGGCGAGCCGGCCCTGGCCGATGCCTCCCCGCTGCGCCCAGAGCGACTGCGCGGCGTGGATATCCTGATCGTGCGTGAGCTGACCGGCGGCCTTTACTTCGGTGAGCGCTCGGAAGGCGTGACGGCGGACGGCGGGCGCCAGGCGCTGGACACCCTGCCCTACACCGAGGCCGAGATCCGGCGTATCGCTCGCCTTGCCTTCGAGCTGGCTCGTGGGCGGCGCGGACGGCTGACCAGCGTCGACAAGGCCAACGTGCTGGCCACCAGCCGGCTGTGGCGGGCGGTCGTGAGCGAGATCGGGCGCGACTTCCGCAACGTCATCCTCGAGCACCGGCTGGTCGACTCGTTCGCCATGCACCTGATCACTCACCCGGCGGCCTTCGACGTGGTCGTGACGGAGAACCTCTTCGGCGACATCCTCTCCGACGAGGCGTCCGTGCTGAGTGGCTCGCTGGGCATGCTGCCCTCGGCCTCGATCGGCCAGCGGCGCACGGCCCACGGGCACTTCGGCCTGTACGAGCCGGTGCACGGCTCTGCGCCTGACATCGCCGGCAGGGATGTCGCCGATCCGATCGGGGCAATCCGCTCGGCGGCGCTGCTCATGCGCTGGTCGCTCGGCCGGACCGACGTGGCGAACGCGATCGAAGCATCCGTTCGAACGGTGCTGGACAACGGCCTGCGCACAGCCGACCTGCTGCCCGACGGCGGCGGCCACGCAGTCGGCACGCGTGAGTTCGCGCAGGCAGTCGTCGAGCACCTGGCCCAGCCGGTAGGAGGGCGGACATGAATGAGCCCGTGCTGCTCTACGACACGACGCTGCGCGACGGCACCCAGCGCGAGGGCCTGACCCTCTCGCTGGAAGATAAGCTCAAGATCGCGCGCCGCCTCGACGAGGCCGGCTTTCCCTACGTCGAAGGCGGCTGGCCCGGCTCCAACCCGAAGGACGAGGAGTTCTTCGCGGCGGCCAAGAGCGTGACCTGGCGCAACACTCGCCTGGCCGCCTTCGGCTCGACGCGCCACCGCGCCAACCGCCCGGCGGATGATCCGAACCTGCGCGCGCTGGTCGAGGCCGCCACGCCGGTGGTGACGATCTTCGGCAAGAGCTGGCTGCTCCACGCGACGGAGGTCCTCGGCGCGACCCCCGCCGAGAACCTGGCCATGATCGGCGACTCGGTGGCGTTCCTGCGCACCGCCGGTCGCGAGGTGGTCTACGACGCTGAACACTTCTTCGACGGGTACAAGGACGACCCGGCATATGCGCTGGCCTCGCTGCGCGCTGCTTTGGGCGCCGGCGCGACGACGCTGGTGCTGTGCGATACCAACGGTGGGTGCCTCACCGACGAGGTGCGCGACATCACGCGGGCCGTAGTCGGTGCCTTCGCCGGGGAAGCGTCTCCGCCCCGGTTCGGCATCCACGTCCACGACGACGCCGGCCTGGCGGTGGCCAACTCCCTGGCTGCCGTTCAGGCCGGCGTGCGTCACGTCCAGGGCACGGTCAACGGCTACGGCGAGCGCTGCGGCAACGCCAACATCGTCACGATCTGGGCCGACCTGGCGCTCAAGACCGACTACGCCACGGTGCCCGGCGGCAGCGACCTGGCCGGCCTGTCGGCGTTGTCGGCCTTCGTCGCCGAGGTGGCCAACATCCCGCCCGACGCGCACCAGCCCTACGTCGGCGTGTCGGCCTTCGCTCACAAGGGCGGCGTCCACGGCGCCGCCACGCTGCGCGTGCGCCACGCCTACCAGCACATCGACCCGGCGCTGGTCGGCAACGAGACGCGACTCGTGGTCAGCGAGCTCGGCGGGCGTGCCAACGCGCACTGGCTGGCCGAGCGCCTGGGCCAGTCGCTCGAAGGCGTCGTCGATCCGCGCGAGCTCTCCCGGCTGGTCAAGTCGCTCGAGGCGGAGGGCGCCAGCTACGAGGGCGCCGAGGCGTCGTTCGAGCTGCTCATCCACCGCCGCCGGCCCGGCTACGCGCCGCCGTTCAGGCTGCTCGCCTCGACCGTCCATTCCGAGTGGAAGGACGGCAACGGTGCGGCCGACCGTCAGCCGGCCGACCGTCAGCCGGCGCCCCACACCGACGTCGGGCTGATGACCGCCGAGGCGACGGTCAAGCTGGCCGTCGGCGATGAGATCCTGCACACCGCCGCCGAAGGCAACGGCCCGGTCAACGCGCTCGACCGCGCGTTGCGTCGGGCGCTGGCCGCCTTTTACCCGATCCTCGACGACGTCCACCTCGTCGACTACAAGGTGCGCATCGTCGACGGCGAGTCGGCGACGGCGGCACGGACGCGCGTGCTGATCGAGACGCGCGACGCGTCCGGCCGCTCGTGGACCACCGTCGGCTCGGCGACGAACATCATCGCCGCCTCGGCCGCGGCGCTGATCGACTCGCTCGAGTACGCCATCTGGAAGTCGGGCGCCGAGCCGCGCCCGCGCGACATCCGCAACGTCCCGGCAGCGCTCGGCGCTGCCCCAGTCGACCCGATCACCGTGCCCGGCGACGCCGCCTGACACGGAAGCCCGTGGAAGGAGGAACCACCGATGACTAGTCAGAGCCCGACCACCAGCACGCCCTCGCCGGCGCCGACCGAGCACCTGCGCCTCGTCCGCTGGTCGTGCTCGATGGGCTCGAACGTGCAGAGCCGCGGCGCCGTCGTGATCGAGAGCGGCGACCACCGCTGGCAGGCAACGGCGAAGGGCACCGGCCCGGTCGACGCGCTCTTCCGCGCCGTCGACACCGCCCTGCACGAGGTCCTGACCGGCCACCCGCGGCTGCTCAGCTACGACGTTCACGCCGTCGCCGAGGGCTTCGACGCGGAGGGTCGTGTGACGGTCACCGTCGCGCCGCCCAGCGAGGCGCCAGGAGAGCGCGGCGCAGGCACGTACGAGGGCGTCGCCACGAGCCGCAACATCATCGCCGCCTCGATCGAGGCCTACATCGAGGCGATCGAGAAGATGCTCGCCGAGGAGCACTGGCAGGGCGCTACCGACGCCGCCGGCAACTACCGCGCCGCCGGCCGCGGCGACCACGAGCGGCCCGACTACGACCCGCAGGAGCGGCCCGACCACAGCCGGTGGTGGACGTGAGCGCGCCTACTGAAACGCGTCGCTCGTCGCGCGTGCGCCAGCCGGCCGCGGCTGAGGCGGCGGCGACCTCCGCCTCCGCACCGGCGACGTTCGCGCAGGGCTCGGACGGCAAGCGCCTGGCCGTCGGCGAGTGGGCCTACTTCGAGGGCCGCATCGTGCCCTTCGCCGAGGCGACGGTGAGCATCGCCACCCACGCGCTCAACTACGGCACGGCCATCTTCGAGGGCATCCGCGCCTACCGCCAGGCCGACGGCGGGCTGGCCCTGCTGCTCGCGCCCGAGCACTACCGCCGGTTGCTGCGCAACGGCCGGCTGCTGCGCGCGGCCGTGCCCGAGACGGCCGAGCAGCTGGTCGAGATCACGTGCGAGATGCTCCGCCGCAACGGCGTGGTCGCCGACCTGTACGTCCGCCCGCTGCTGTACAAGTCGGCGCCGTCGATCCGGTTGCAGCTGAGCGGCCTCGAGGATCGCGTCACCATCTTCAGCTTCCCGCTCGGCGACTATGTCGCGACTGACGGGCTGCGCGTGTCGTTCTCGGCCTGGCAGCGCGTCAACGACAACGCCCTGCCGGCGCGCGGCAAGATCAGCGGCTCGTACGTCAACGCCTGCCTCGCCGTCGAGGACGCCAAGGCCGGCGGCTACGCCGAAGCCCTGCTGCTGACCGCCGACGGCCACGTCGCCGAAGCGTCGTCGGCCAACCTCTTCGTCGTCAGCGACGGTGTCATCGCCACGCCGCCGGTGTCGGACGACGTCCTGCCGGGCATCACCCGCACGGCCGTCATCGGGCTGGCGCGCGACGTGGGTTACACCCTCGAGGAGCGCTCCGTCGACCGGACCGAGTTGTACACGTGCGACGAGGCCTTCCTGTCGGGCACGGGCGTCCAGATCGCGCCGATCTCGTCGGTTGACGACCGGCCGGTCGGCGAGGGCAGCGGCTATCCCGTCACGAGCGCGCTGCAGAAGGCGTACTTCGCCGCCGTTCGCGGGCTGGATCCGCGCTACGCCCACTGGCTGACGCCGGTCGAGGGGGTGTGACCGGCTCGCCGGCCGAGGCGCCCGAGGCGGCACGCGCGCACATGCAGCCGCCGACGCTCGCTCATGCCGGCGAGCCGGGCTCGTTCGCCGAGGACGCCGCGCTCGCCTACCGGCCCGACGCCCATCCTCGCTCCGTCGCCACCTTCCGCGGCGTGTTCGAGGCGGTGGCCGGGGGGCAGGCCGACGGCGGCGTGGTGCCCATCGAGAACGTCAGCCAGGGCACCGTCCGCGAGGTCTACGACCTGCTGCTGGAGTTCCCGCTTACCGTCGTCGGCGAGGTCGAAGTGCCCGTCCGGCTGTGCCTGGCCGCGCTGCCCGGTCAGGCGCTCGGTGACATCGAGCGCGTCTACTCGCACGTCCAGGCGCTGGCCCAGGCGGAGCCGTTCCTGCGCTCGCGGCCGTGGCAGTTGCTGGCCTCGACGACGACCGCCGGCGCCGGCGCCGGCATCGGCGAGCGCGGCGAGCGTCGCGCGGCGGCGGTGCTCTCGCCGCGGGCTGCGGCGCTCCATGGCCTTGAAGTGCTTGCCGCCGACATCCAGGCCGAGCCACGCAACCGGACGCGCTTCCTCGTCGTCGCCTCCCAAGCGCAGCCGGCATGGGCGGCGCCGCGGGAGGCCGTCGCGCGGATGCGCACCACGCTCGCCTTCGGCGTGGCCAACGAGCCCGGCTCGTTGCTGCGCGTGCTGTCGGTCTTCGCCGCCCACGGCATCAACATGAGCAAGCTCGAGTCGCGCCCGAGCCGCGAGCGCGACTGGGAGTACGTCTTCTGGGTCGACCTCGACGCCGACCTGTGCGACCCGGCGGCGCACGTCGTCGAGCAGCTGCGCGGTGTCACCGTCTCGCTGCACGTGATGGGCTGCTACCCACTCACGGGAGGCTGAGACGCGTCGGACAGATCGCCACGGATGCGGAGCCTTCCTGAGTCTCTCAGTCAATGGGCGGGAGGACATCAGGTACCTCGGGCGAGCCCAGTTCGCCCCAGTGGTAGATGTAGACGAAGCGCCCTTGCCGGGTAAGCGGGTCGGTTGCGTCGGCGACATGCAAGAGCCGCGTTTCCGGAGGAGACGTGACGAGCTGGCCAGACTCATCTTCGTAGGTGATCGTCCGAACGCGCCCGTCATAGATGAAGACCCAGACCGGTGTTTCGGGATCGGTTGGGTGGTAGGCGACTTGCCGTGCGGGATCCAAATGGGCGTCGACGGCGGCTAGAGTCGTCAACCAGATGCGGGTGCTCCAAACTGACATCCCCAAGCTGACTGACCGCTGAGCTTCGGTGCAGGTGAGGGTCGTGTCCGGCCATGCGCGCTCCTCGCAAGCGGAAGCCGGACGCAGGCCGCTGTCTGCCAGGCAGCCGTCCGGCCTGTCGCCGGGATCAAAGTAGGCGCACAGGGCTGCGGACGGATCGTGCATCCCGTCGAGGCTGCCCCACAGAATTGCAAAGTCGCCCCAAGCTCCGCCGGCATAGTCGGGAGCATCCGTCACCAGCGCCTCGGCGGGCTCAACGCCGGCCAGTCGATAGGCGGTCCTACCCTCGAACCAGTCGGGGCCAGCGCGGGTGATGCGGCCGTAAGGCTGAAGGTCAGCATCGGCGACCACGAGTGACCGCCCCACGCCAAGGAAGTAGTCCCTGCCGTCGACGGTGGCCGTCGCTGGTTTGCTGCCCGAGCCGCCAGTCAGCCCGTCTCCCAGCCGTAGGTAGGCCAATCCCACAACGGCGACGACTAGGCCAAGGGCAGCCACGGCCCCGACCAGGGCGATGGGCGATCGCCACCAAGGGCGCTGTTGTTCCGCCTGGGCAATAACCGCGTCGACCACGGCCACTGGGCTACGACTGATTGCGGCCGCCTCGAGGTGACGGCGCACGACAGTGACCAGTTCTCGTTCCAGCTCGGTCATCGACTTATCCATCATCGAGTTCCCTTCGGATCTTCTCGAGGATTCGGTGAAGGCGCGTCCGAGCTCCTTCGGCAGTCAGCCCGAGATGCTGGCCGATCTCCGCCGAGCTCATGCCCAGCGCATAGCGAAGACCGAGGAGTTCGCGCTCGTTGGGGTCGAGCCGGCGGAGGACCCTGTCAAGATCGATCCCGCTGTCTGGGCGGACAGGAGCGGCCTGCGGGCCTGGCCCCACTGCCTCGATCTCGCGGATGGCGCCGAGCCGACGTCTGCGCATCGTCTGACGCATGTCATTGGCCGCCACTGACAGCAACCACGAGCGCAAGCGGCTCTCGTCGCGCAACGCAGGTGGCCTGGCCCACAACTTCAGCCAGGTGTTCTGGGCAGCATCGCGAGCGAGATCGATGTCGCCGGAGATGAGAAAGCAGAGACGAATGATCTCGCCGTCATGCTTCTGGACGAGATGTGCCAAGGCTTGTGCATCACGTTCAGCAATGCGCAGCAACAGGCCGCCTGCGACGCGCAGGCTTGAGTCAGCGTCAGTGCTCGCGCTCATACCTACCGGATGCTCGGGCAGAGCAAGTCGTTTCAGCCTCCAGCCTGACATCGGCGGACGCCTTCATGGCGACCATCAGACGAGGCGTTGCTAGAACAGGGATTCGTCATGCCGTCGGCCTGCCACTACGACCCCGAGCGTTGGCAGTCAGTCGCCGAATGTCAAGGTGGCGCTCCTGTCCCTGAGCGAGCCATACGCTAGCCGGCTCGGACCACTTAAAGTCCCTGTCGCACAACTACGGAACGATGGGTGACTCGATGCGACACAATCCGAAGTGCTCGGGCCACAGGACGCCACGTACGTGTGAGGTGCAGGCCGCCTACCACTAGTTATCTCCCCTTCCTGCCGAACTCACGGGAGGCTGATCCAGCCCTCCGCGATTGGGACGGTCCCGCCGCTGACGCGTGCGCGCGTCGGCTTGCCGGCTGGACTGAAGTCGACCTCGGCGACCAATCGTGACGGCCGGCCGACCTCAACGCCCTGCTCGATGACGACGCGATAGGCGGCGCCCTTGACGCCCTTGGCCAGACCGAGAAAGACGCAGATCGGCCCGGCGGCGGAGCCGGTGGCTGGATCCTCGACGACGCCGGTGCGCGGATCGACGAGCATGCGCACGTGCACGTCGGCGTCGCCGATCGCGCCGCCGTTGCCCGCTGCGACGAGCGCGCCCGAATCGGAGCCATAGGTCTCGGCGAAGCGGGCGATCTCGGCCGCCCGCTCCGACGGCAGGTCGGCCAGCACGTCCAGCCGGCTGAAGGGCACGACGAGGTAGGGCAGGCCGCACGAGATGACGGCCGGCATGCTGAGGCGCTGGGCGTGGGCGTCGTCGGCAGCGCCATCCACCCAGCGCAGGTCGTCCTCGCGCACCTCCAGCACCCCCGCCAGCTCCTCGACCTCGTCCGGGTCGAGCCGATGGATGACCTCCGGCTGGTCCTGCGTCATCGTCACGTCGGCCACGCGCGCACTTCCGCCGGCCGCGTCGACCTGCAGGACGAGGGGCAGCACGCCGATGGCGATCTCCTGGCGCACCTCGAGCTGCGGCGGCCGCAGATCGAAGCGGCCCTCGTCGGCGAGCACCCACGCGGTGCCGATCGACGGGTGGCCGGCGAAGGGCAGCTCGGTGCCGGGCATGAAGATGCGCATGCGGTAGTCGGCGCCCTGTCGCTTGCCGGCGGCCGTCGGCGGCAGGACGTACGTGGTCTCGGACAGGTTCATCTCGCGCGCCAGCGCCTGCATCTCGTCATCGGTCAGGCCGTCCGCCTCGGGAAAGACGGCCAGCGGGTTGCCCTGCAGCGGCGTGTCGGTGAAGACGTCGACCTGCCGGAAGCGGAATCTGCGGGGCACGTGGTGAGTTTAGGGGCCGCCCTGCGCCGCTGTACGTGGACAGCCGACGGACAATTGGGCAGCGCGACGTCGCTGCCGCTCGGGAGGGGAGTATGGACACGCCATTACATGCGCTGCTCGGCACGTGGCAAGGACGGGGAGAGGGCAGCTTCCCCACGATGGACTCCTTCGCGTACGAGGAGGAGATCGAGTTCAGCAGCCTGGGCGTGCCGGCGATCCGTTACACGCAGCACGCTTGGTTGCCTGCCGACCGCCAGCTACTGCACCTCGAGATGGGGCTGTGGCGTGCTCAGCCGGACGGGAGGCTCGTCGTGACGATCGCGCTGCCGCGCGTAACCGAGCTGTCCGAGGGCACCATCGAGGACGGCCGCATACACCTGGTCTCCCGCCATGTCGAGCGGGGCACGGGTGGCGCCGGGCTAATCGCCGTCGCGCGCCGGTATGAGCTTCGCGAAGGCTCGCTCGAGTACCGCATCTCGATGGCCACCGACGGCGTGCCGGAGCTCACCGGCCATCTCGAGGGCCGCCTGCAGCGGTTTCAGCCGGGCTGACGGCGTGGTCGGCCTGATCACGCCGCATGGCGGTCGACTGTTTGCTCGCCGCAAGCCCGGTGCGGCCGGCTTGAGGAGGCCGTCGGGGTCAACAGGCGATGCTCGTCGTATGGCCAAGCGCAAGAAGAACGTCCGATCGGCGACACGCCAAGCGCAGCGCCGGCAGCAGTCGCCGGACCTCGACAAGAATCCGGCTCACAACCTCGACGAGCGGAGCGCGTACGCCGGCCGCCCGGATCAGGAGATCAAGAAGACGACCGGCCCCGGCGCTGGCGGCGCGACCGACTGGGGCAAGGGCAACAAGAACCACCCATCGCGCATCGCCGGCAAGCCGCCTGGCACCTGAGCTTCGCCGCGCGTACGCTTTGCCCATGCGTCCGCTCGCGCTGATCGACGCGCCGTCCGGGCTCGGGCTACGCGCGGCTGGCGTCGAACGCCTGCCCGAGGCGCTGCACGAGTTGAGCCTGCTCGAGCGGGTGGGCGGGGTTGAGTCGGTCGATCGGGTTGTCGTACCTGCGCCACGGGAAGCCGCCGGCGTGGCGGGTGTGCTCAACGCCGGGCGCATCCGAACCTTCAGCATCGAGCTGGCCGCTCGCGTGGGCACGGCGCTCGATGCCGGACACTTCCCGCTGGTGCTGGGCGGTGACTGCAGCATCCTGCTGGGCATCGCCCTGGCCCTGCGCCGCCGTGGACGCTACGGGCTTGCCTTTCTCGACGGCCATGCCGACTTCTACTCACCCCACGCCGAGCAGACCGGCGAGGTCGCGTCGATGGACCTCGCCATCGCCACCGGCCGGGAGCCCGTCGAGCTTGCCGACATCGATGGCCTGCGTCCGTACTTCCGCGAGCAGGATGTGGCTGCAGTCGGTGTGCGCGACATCAAGAGCGCCCTCGCCGAGGGCAGCCCCGACATCCGCCACACGAACGTTCACGTCCTGGACCTCGAAGATCTGCGCCGGCTGGGCCCGCGTGAGGCCGCCCTGCGCACGGGCTCCAGCTTTGGCACCCGCGGCCTGGCGGGGTACTGGGTTCACCTCGATGCTGACGTGCTCAGCGATGAGCTGATGCCCGCCGTCGACTACCGCCTCGCCGATGGCCTGCGCGCTGACGAGCTGACCGATCTCCTGGCCGTTCTGCTCGCCTCTCCCATGGCCGCCGGCCTCGATGTGACCGTCTACAACCCGTCACTCGACGACGACGACCTGACCGCCGGCCGTACGCTGGTCGACGTTGTCGCCGGGGCTTTCGAGCGATCGAGCCTGTTCGCGCCGAGAGATAGCCACCGGCGCGCCGCCAGGCGAGCGTGACCGGAACGAGAGCAGGCGTAGAATCGGCTGACTATGGCGATCACCGCGACCAGGCCCCACCCGATCTTCCTCGCTGGCCGCTGGGTCGAATCGCCCGACCGGCTGGATGTCACCAACCCGGCCCGCCCCGACGAGCCCGCCGGCGCGACCTACAGCGCCACCCCGGAGCAGTACGAGGAGGCCGTCAACGCCGCCGTCGAGGCCTTCGCGACGACGCGCCGCCTGCCGGCGTATGAGCGCGGCCGGATGCTGCGCGAGATCAGCGCCGGCATCCGCGAGCGGCGCGAGGAGCTGGGCCGGCTGATCACGCTTGAGTCGGGCAAGCCGATCAAGGATGCGCTGACCGAGGTCGACCGGGCGGTTCTCACTTTCCGCCTCGGCGCGGAAGAGGCCGAGCGGATGACCGGCGAGCTGATCCCGCTCGACCTGATGGCCACCTCCAAGGGGCGCGTCGGCGTCACGCGGCGCTTCCCGATTGGCCCGATCGCCGGCATCAGCCCCTTCAACTTCCCGCTCAACCTGGCCGCCCACAAGGTCGCTCCCGCTCTCGCCGCGGGCAACACGATCGTGCTCAAGCCGCCGAGCAAGGACCCCCTGACGATGCTGACCGTCGCCGAGATCGTCGAGCGCGCGGGCGTGCCCGAGGGCGCCGTCAGCATCCTGCCGATGAGCCGGACGCTCGGCGATCGGATGGTTGCCGACGAGCGCTTCCGCCTGCTGACCTTCACCGGCTCGCCATCGGTCGGCTGGCGCATGAAGGAGCGCGCCGGCAAGAAGAAGGTCGTCCTCGAGCTGGGCGGCAACGCTGGCGTCATCGTCGATGAGTCGGCCGACCTCGACTGGGCGGTCAAGCGCACGCTCGTCGGCGCCTTCACCTATGCCGGCCAGGTGTGCATCAGCGTCCAGCGTATGTTCCTCCAGCGCTCGATCTACGACGCTTTCCTCGAGCGCTTCATCGACGGTGCGCGCAAGCTCGTCACCGGCGATCCGCTCGACCCCGAGACGCAGCTGGGGCCGATGGTCGATGAGCAGGCCGCCCAGCGCACCCAGCGGTGGGTCGAGGAGGCCGAGCAGCTCGGCGGCAAGGTGCTGCTCGGCGGCCGTGCCGAGGCCTCTTTCTTCCCGCCGACGGTACTCGTCGACACGCCACCTACCGCGCAGGTCTGCTCCAACGAGGCCTTCGCGCCGCTCGTCGTGGCCTTCCCCTTCGACGACTTCGACGAGGCCATCGGCGGCGTCAACGACAGCTTCTACGGTCTCCAGACTGGCGTCTTCACCAACGACCTCGCGCACAGCTGGCAGGCCTTCAACGAGCTCGAGGTCGGCGGCGTGATCGTCAACGACATCCCCACCTACCGCATCGACCACATGCCCTACGGTGGCGTCAAGGACTCCGGTCTCGGCCGCGAGGGCCTGCGCTGGTCGATCGAGGACATGACCGAGATCCGGCTGATGGTCGTCGCGGAGCCGGAGCGGCCCGCGCCA
>CAYRMQ010000077.1:0-9542 GCA_964425305.1 uncultured Anaerolineaceae bacterium
TCGGCCGCCATCGAGCGCTTCACCCGCGAGTGGAACGCATCGGCCACGCCCTTCACCTGGGTCAAGACCGCCGACGAGATCCTGGCCAAGGCGGTCCGAAAGCCGCAAGACCATTCCGGCGCGCGACACTAGGCGATCCGACTCTTCAGCGAGCGGCGCGATCTCGCTCAACGCGAACGTGCGTGCCGTTTTCTGCAGCTCCTGCTGGGCAGTGGTCAGCGGCCAGGGAAGGATGGTCAACACGATACCTGCGAGGCCCGCCGCTTGCCGCAACCGGTCACCTTCGGTTCTGTTTTCGCTCGCGAGCGACTGCCCTCGTCACGTAGAAATGGACTCCTGGCTGAGGGGCCAGGAGTCCATTCGAGAGGGATGCGCACCCGACGGGCGCGAACGTTTTTGCCAGGGCGGTCAGTCGGCGGTGTTGTCGCGGCGGCGAAGGTTGAGGCTCAGCCAGACGCCGGCTACGGCCGCGGCGGCAAGGGCTAGGAGCAGGCCGACGTTGAGCGGCAAGTTGTCCTGAGGCGTCTCAGTCGCCATCGCGCTGTCCGGCATCTGGATCCGGAAGTTGTAGATGTGGAGCATGATCATGCCGTCGTCATCGGCGGTGGTGTCCAGCGCGATGACACCCGCGTCGCGGTCGATCGAGACGAGAGAATCGGCGTCGTTGTTACCGTCGACCTCGGTAGGCGTGAAGAGCAGCTCGCCGAACTCGAAGCCGGTGGGCGGTTCTGTCTCGGTCACGGTCACTGCGCCGTTTACAACGCCCTCGAAGACGTAGTGCGTCGTATCGAGGCAGACGTCCTCCGAGACGTTACCGTCACCATCCACGTCCAAGCCCAGATCAGACTCGCACAGCTTGGCGGGCTCGGTGTTGGCCGGTAGCTGGTGCGTCCCTTCCTCGTCCTCGAGCGCGAATGAGAATGAGGTCGCTTCGCCCTTGACCCCGTCACTGGTCTCGTCGCCAGGATTGACGATCGTCGGACAAGCGAGAACAGTTGCGGCCAACGCAGCGACAGGCCCGTCAGCGGATTCCTTGATGGCGTTGAAGTCTTCGAGGCTGCGCACGTCTTCGTTGCAGGCATGCTTCATGACCATGACCGTCACCGTGTCCTCGCCTGCGCCTGCAGCCAGCGCCGCCGGTGCGACGGCAACGAGCAGCAGAGTAGCCGTGGCGAGCACGGTCGTTATCGATCGCTTCAAGAGATACTCCTTTCGTGAGGGCCTGGTGACGACATGGGCAGCGTCACCAGTGAGCTTTCGAAGACCCTAACTGAAGGAGCAGAGCGGCCGCATCGACCGAAAGGATGAACGTCCTCGTTACAAGCCCATCGCGGCGGACCTACACGCCGCTTTCACGGTCCCACCCGTGCGACCAGGGCGGCAGCTTCCGACCGGTTGCGCAGATGCAGCTTGTTCAGAATGTGTCCCACGTGTGTCTTCACGGTTGGCTCACTGATCAGAAGGGACCTGGCGATCTCGCGGTTGGTGAGCCCTTGCGCGAGGAGTGCGAGGACTTCCCGCTCACGCTCGCTCAGCTTGGCCAAACCCTCCTCTCGGCGAGCGGCGTCTTCTTGGGCAGCGGGAACATCGCCGAGCATTCGAGCGGCCATCGCAGGCGCTATGGCGCGCTCCCCTCGCGCGATCTGCAATACCGCAGCAACGAGCTCGTCGGGAGGCATGTCCTTCAGTAGGTAACCAGCAGCTCCGACCCGGAGCGCGGTGTAAAGGTCGTGATCCCGTTCGGAAACGGTCAAAACGAGGACCTGCGTGGCGGGCAGTCGATTCCGGATAACCGCACAAGCCTCGCTGCCGGTCACGCCCGGCATCTTCAGATCAAGCACGGCGACATCCGGACGCGTGCGCACCGCCGCCTCGATCGCTTGGCGCCCATCGCTGGCCAGCGCAACAACCTGAATGCGGCGATCGAGGGCGAGAAGCGCCGCTGTCCCTTCACACATCAGCCTATGGTCATCCGCGACAAGCACGCGGACAGGTCCCACGGCTCCTCCCCGTGCTAACTCAATCGACGGCTACGTTGGCGCAGATACTACCGTCTTCAAGTGTAATCTGGGGGGCTCGCGCAGGAGCGGGGGACTCGTCGATGAACGCTGACGCTCGAGACAGCCCGGCTGAGCTCGATCAACTAGCCGCCGTCGCCCGGGTTGCGCGAGTGCTCGTTGGCATCGGTGGTCTCTCGCAACTTGGCAACGAGGCGATGATCGAGATTCGTGACGTCCTCGAACTCGACGTTGCTGCTCTTTATCTCGCAGACGTCGCCGACTCCCCGCGCCTCCGCTACGTCGCGAAGCGAAAGGCGCTAGGATCGCCGATCGATGTTAGAGACAGCATTTCGCTCGATGCAGAGGCACGGCGCTTCGTCTTGGCCAGCGGAGGACCGCTCGTCTTCCGTGAACGTGCGGCGTGGGTCATGGAAAACCCGTTCCAGCCTCCCGCCGACCACTGGGTAGTTCTTCCCCTGGTGTCTCAGCTCCGCATTCTCGGCGTCGTCGTCGGCCGTTCTCCTGAGCCGATCTCGCTCGCACCTGCCGCTGTTGGACGCTTGACGGTGATTGGTGACCTACTGAGCGCAGGGGCCGCCAACGCCTTCCTGCGCGCTGAAATCCAGAGGTCCGAGTTGCAGCGCGAGCGGATGCGCCTGGCCGAGGAAATACACGAGAGCCTGGCGCAGGATCTGGCCGGCGCAGTCCGAGAACTCGCACTTCTGCAGACCAGGCCGCCGCCAGATGTCGCTAGTGCAAGCGAGGACAGGCTGCGCAAGGTCGTCTTCACGGCTCATCGCGCCGTGCGTCGGCATCTGGAGGAGCTCGCGGGCGACGTCGTCATCTCGGGGTTACGCGCAAGCGTCGACGAGGTGTGTGCCAGGTTCCGGCGCCGTGGGCTGACGGTGACGATGGCAGGCGGTCTGCCCGACGATGACATCGATCCGGCGGGAGTGGTCGTTGTGCTGCGGGTGCTGAGTGAGGCACTCGCGAATGTCGAGGCGCATGCCGGCGTGAGCGCGGCGACGGTGTGTTTCAGTGCTGACGAGAAGAGACTTCGGATGTCGGTGAGCGACGACGGACGCGGGTTCGACCCGGAACGACCGGTCGAGCCGGGCAGCGGTCACTTCGGGCTGGCAATCATGCACCAGCGCGCCCGCGACGCCGGTGGCGCCCTCGTCATCCGTACTCGCCCCCACCAAGGAACGACCGTAAAACTCTCGCTGCCGAAAAAAGTGCCCGTCGCCTGACGTTAGCCCAGCTCTTCGGGACCGACCACCCGGTCATGAACGGCCGCGATCTCGCTGAGGCGAGCCGTACGCGCATCGGACGACATGCCGGTATAGATGTAGGGGCAGAGGGTTACCACCCTTCGACCGCTGAAGCAGCGCATCCACGCCTCTTCAAACGGTAGGACGGCTGCGATCTCACCTTCGTTCGCGCCGACCGGGAAGCGGGTGAACCAGAGCGCGTCAAAGCCTGCTTCCATCCGCTCATCCAAGAGTCGCGACCACGGGCGTACCCACTCCTCCGGCGCCAGCGTCAGATCCAAGTCCATGATCTCGAGCTGTCCGTGTTCCGTCAGGCCAGAGACGTCGAGACCGGCCTTCTCGAGCCGCACTCGATCCACCCCCGCCTCCCCGGGAAGAGATCCGTGAACGAGGAACCCGTTCCGCGCTGCACCAAGCTCGAGGAAGGAGGCGAGGACCGGCGGTAGCTGCTCGGGCGACTTGAGGAGCGCCGCAACGTGTTCACACTCGAGCCGACTGAACGTCTCCTCCATGAAGGCCTGTGCTGCCGAAGGCTTGTTGCCGGCCCGGCGAGCTTCGTCCTCGCTCCGGTCGACACGGCTCACGGTCGTACCCCTTGAACTCTCGACACGATCGGAATGGTCGTGTCAACGTCGCGCTTCTCTCGAGGCAGGGTTACGGCGCCGCCGACGTGACTCCGCCCGGGACTTCCACCAAACCTAGATGCGGCGGCACTAGTCCGCGGATCACTTCTGCGAAATGGATCCGAGCGTGTTGACGCGAGCATCGTCTCGAGATGGCGAGGCTGACGCCCGCGGTCCGTCGCTGTCATTGTCGCCGAATCCGCCGCATTGCGACGGCGTGTAAGTTTGTGTCAATGGCCATGTAGCAGTCCCCACTGGTGGCCATCAAAAGCCCCCACCCTCTGGGGATGATCACGGCCTTGCCGTTGGCCCACCTCCTCTCGCCCTGGCCTCCTTCATCCGGTAGGAGTCGCCTGACGTCACGACCGTGACGCTGTGGTGCAGCAGCCGGTCGAGCAGGGCCACCGCGCTGGTGTGCTCGGGCAGGAAGCGGCCCCAGGATTCGAATGGCCAGTGGGAAGCGACGCCCAGCGCCCGTCGCTCGTAGGCGGCGGCGACGAAGCGGAAGAGCAGCTGCGCGCCGACATCGTCAAGTGGTGCGAGCCGAGGTCGTCGACGATCACCAGGTCGAAGCGCAGCAGGCCCTCGATCAGCCGCCCGACGCTGTTGTCGGCCAGACCCCGGTAGAGCGTCTCGACCAGGCCCGCGGCGGCGAAGTAGCGCACACGCAGGCCGGTCTCGACGGCGGCGTGGCCGAGGGCGGTCAGCAGATGGCTCTTGCCCGTGCCGGCCGGCCCGACCAGCACCAGGTTCTCCCTGGCCCGGATCCACTCGAGTGTGGCCAGCTAGTCGAACGTCGCCCGCGGCAGCGAGCTCTCGGCGACCTCGAACTCGGCCAGCGCCTTTGCACCGGAAGCCGGCGGCCCGCAGCCGGGCCCGGGCATTCGATGCGTCACGGGCGGCCAGCTCGGCCTCGAGCAGCGTGAGCAGCAGCTCCTCGGGCGGCCAGCGCTGGGTCCGCGCGGTGAGCAGCACCTCCGGTGCCAGGCGGCGCACGGCAGCCAGCTTGAGCCGGCGCAGGGCGGCCTCCAGATCAGCCGCCAGCGGCGCCGCCGCCGCGCTCATCTGACGCCCTCGGCGGCATACTCGGCCAACGCGCGCACGGGCACCGCCGGCAGCCCGACGGCGAGCGGCTGGCCCGCTTGACGCAGCCTGGGCACGCCTGTGCCGGCGGCCAGGATCGCGCGTACGTCGGCAGCGCGGAAGCGGCGGAAGGCGAGCGCCCGCTCGAGGGCGGACAGCAGATCCTGCCGGTCGTGGGCGCGCTGCAGGTCGGCCAGCTCGGAGAGCTCATGGCCAAGGCGGCTGGTGCCCGCTGCGGCAGCGGCGCGCAGGAAGGCCTCGGCGACCGGGCCGAGCGAGATGAAGGCCAGCTCTGCCGTCGTCCGCGGGCGGACCGCCCGCCGCGGTGGCCGTGCCTGGCGGCCATAGTGCTCGTCGAGCAGGCTGAGTTCGCCCGGCCCGATCAGGCGGTGACGGGCAATCTCGGTGCCCGCTGTGCCGCCCCTTGGTTGGCCCGGTGGGTCAGTTCAGGCGAGGGGTGGGGACTTCTTCATGGCCATAGGTGGGGACTTTCTCATGGCCACGGGGAAAGTTTCCGGGCGCGGCCCTCGGTCAGCCCTTCGGCCGGGTTCGACCGCAAATCAGCTGACAGCCGCAGTGACAGACACGGCGCTGCGTTCCAGGCCGACGCCATGGATCGGATACACGAGGGAGATCTGGGTTTGAACCCAGCCGGCCCTCCAACCGTCGGCTCGCTGGCGCACCGGCGACCGCATTTAGTCGGCTGTCAGGCGCGGCAGCCCGGGGGCGGTGCGGTGCGGCTCATGGCCCGAGCCCGCCATGGTGAGCGCATGCCCGCTCCTCCTCGCCCTCGCCGCCTGCGCCTCGGACGGCGCTCGATCGCCCATGCCAGCGTCGGCTGCGGCCCGCTGGCGACGCACTACGTGCGAGCCGACGATCGAGCTGCTCGCGCCGCGCTATCCGACGTACGCGTTCGACCTGCCCGGCTTTGGCTGGAGCTTCCAAAGCGCGCCGCGTTCAGCCCGTCGCCGAGCTGGCCGACGCCGTCGCTGAGTTCCAGGACGCGCTGGGCGAGGCCTGGAGCGTGATCGTCGGCAACTCGTTCGGCTGCCAGGTCGCGGCCGACTTCGCGGCGCGCTACCCGCAGCGCTTATCCGGCCGCGTGCTCACCGGCCCAACCTTTGACCCTCGCCGCTCGTTCCTGCGCCACCTCCTGGGCCTGCTCGCCGCCATCCCTCCACACCGGCCGCGCTGGTCGCGCTGCTCGAGCGCTTCATCTCCGAGCTCGACCTCAGCGAAGGAGGGTCTCCACCTGCTCGCGCCGAGGCATCCCAGCGCGTGCCCCTCGGCGCGTGACCGACAAGCTGGCGGCGACGACGCCAAAGCGGGCGGCCTGCTCGATCGCAGTCCCGCGGGCCAGCTCGGCGGCAAGCGCGCCGGTGAACGCGTCGCCGGCGCCGGTGGTGTCGACCGCCGTCACCGCCGGGGCGGGCAGCAGCTGCGTCTCGCCCTCGACATTGAGCAGCGCCCCGCGCTCGCCGAGCGTGACGATCGCCGGCCGGCCGGTCATCGCGGAGAGCCGTTCGGCGCTGGCGGCGGGGTCGCGCTCGCCGGTCAGCGCGGCCGCCTCGCCGGCATTCGCCAGCAGGATCGGCTCGAGGGCGAGCAGCTCATCCGGCAGCGGGCGCGCCGGCGCCGGGTTGAGCACGACGCGCATGCCGTGGCCGGCGCCGTGGCGGGCGGCGCCGAGCAGCGCCTCGTCGGGGATCTCGAAGTTGATCAGCAACACGCGCTGGCTAACCAGGTCCGCGTCGCCGAGCGCCCGTTCGACGAGAGCGCCGTCGACGTGCGCGTTCGCGCCGGACGCGACGGCAATCTGGTTCTCGCCGGTGCCGTCGACGACGATCAGCGCCACGCCCGTGTGCGAGCCGGCGAGGGTGGCAATCCCGCCCGTATCGACGCCTTCCCGCCGGAGCTCGTTCAGCGCGGCCCTGCCCTCGTCGTCGTCACCGACCGCACCGACGAAGCTGACGCGTGCTCCTGCCCGTGCCGCGGCGACGGCCTGGTTGGCGCCCTTGCCTCCCTGATGGCGAGCGAACTCCCCGCCCGTGACCGTCTCGCCCGGCCGCGGCAACCGATCGACGCTGACGACGAGATCGACATTGATGGAGCCGACGACGAGCACGCCCCCCGACCCAGCGGACACCCGCTGAGCTTACGGCTGCGCTCACGGCCGCGGGCGGCTCAGCGGCGGTCGCGCTCTTCTACTTCCTCGTCGCCGAGGAGCTCGTTCAACGTCTGGCCGGTCGAGCCCTCGACGCTCCGGTCGGCCTCGACCGGGCCGCCGGTGCCGCCGCTGCCGCTGCGGTTGATCGTGACGTCGTCGGCACTCGCCGGGTCGCTCGTCGAGGTCATGCCGCTGACCACGTCGGGATCGCCCGGCACGTCGGCCTGCGCTCCAGGCTGCGGCAGCCCATTGTCTGCCGAGCGCGGCGTACCCGTGCCGGTCAGCTCGTGATCCTCGGGCGCTCGCGGCCGGTGGCCGCCGGTCGAGATCTTGTCCTCGGGCATGTCTTCTTCCTTCCTGCATCAGTCGGTCACGACGTGGACGGTAATCGTCCGTGCCGTCGCCTTGTCGCTGCCGATTCGGAAGGTGAGCACGTTCTCGCCCGGCCCTAACAGAATGGCGAATGACCAGCGGCCGAGCGCGTCGGCGACGGTGTGCTCATCGAACCAGAAAGGGATGTCGCGCGTGACCGTCACGCCGGGCGGCGCCAGGCCGCGGACGATGGCGCCGCGCTCCTCGAGGACGGCGCCGTCCTCCGGCTCGAGGATGACCAGCCCGGCCGTCAGCGGCGGTGCAGTCGGGGAGGGTGAGGCCTGTGGGCTCGGGCTGACTGTGGGGCTGGGACTGGCTGACGGGCTGGGCGACGGTGATGGGCTTGGGCTCGGCGACGGGCTGGGACTCGGGCTAGGGCTCGGGCTGGGCGTCGGCCTGGGGCTGAGCGTCGGCGCTGGGCTCGTCGCCACTGCGACCGGGCTGGTCGGCAGCGTCGCCTCGCTGCCCGAAGTGTCCTCGTCGTCGCCGGCGAGCACGCTGGTCAGCGAGATGACGACGGCGAGCGCGAGCCCACCCACGAGCAGCGCAGCCAGCCAGTCGCGACGGGCGGGGGCCGGCCGGTACTGGCGCAGCGAGCCACGCCGCACGATGCCGCTGCGCTGCTGGCGCTCGGTGCCTCGGGCGACTGGCATGTAGTCTTCCGGATCACGGCGGGCCATGCGGGCGGCAGCATACCGCGAAGCCCGTCCCGGCCCGTCCGGCGGGGATAGCGCCGGCGGGGCCCGCCAGCCGAAACGCGTGTCGAAGGAGGAAGCATGGCTCAGCCGCGGACGCTGCCCTATGGGTCGTGGCCGTCGCCGATCTCGGTCGACATGGCCGTCGCCGGCGCCCTCGCCCTGCGTGAGCCGCGCTTCGACGGAGACGATGTCTGCTGGATCGAGGGCCGGCCGGCGGAGAAGGGCCGGCAGGTCATCGTGCGCCGTTCGGTCGCCGGAGAGGTGGGCGACGTGACGCCGCCGGAGTTCAACGCGCGGACGATGGTCCACGAGTACGGCGGCGGCGCATACACGGTCGACGGCGGCGAGATCTTCTTCTCGAACCTCTCCGACGGGCGCGTCTACCGCCAGCGCGTCGGAGATCCGCGGCCGGAGGCGCTCACCCGCGAGGGCGCCTATCGCTACGCCGACCTGGTCATCGACCGAGGGCGCGGGCGGCTACTGGCGGTGCGCGAGGACCACAGTCGCCTGCCGTCCGGACCGCACGTTGCCGACGATGGCGCACGCGTCCCCGAGCCCGAGAACTCGCTCGTCGCGATCAGCCTCGCCGAGGGTGCCGCCGGCGGAGGGGTCACCGAGCTGGCTTCCGGCTACGACTTCTACAGCACCCCGCGGCCGAGCCCGGACGGGCAGCACCTGGCGTGGCTGGCCTGGCGCCACCCGAACATGCCGTGGGACGGCAGCGAGCTGTGGCTGGCGCGGGTGGCGGAGGACGGCTCGCTCGCCGACGAGCGGCACGTCGCCGGCGGCATGGACGACTCGATCGTGCAGCCCGAGTGGGCGCCCGACGGCGCGCTCGTCTACGTCTCCGAGCGAAGCGGCTGGTGGAACCTGTACCGGCAGCGGCCCGAACCGGGGTCATCTGCCGCGGCGCTGGCGCCGATGGACGCCGAGTTCGCCGGGCCGCAGTGGGTGTTCGGCATGAGCTGGTACGGCATCGCCGCCGACGGCACGATCGTCGCCGTCGGCCACCGGCCGGGCGGCGACGACCTGTGGATGATCCCCGCGGCGGGTGAGCCAGAGCGCATCGCCGTGCCCGACCGCGAGATCGCCGGCGTCCGCGTCGGCCGGCCGGGTGTGCTGTACGTCGGGGCGAGCAGCCTGGAAGCGCCCGCGATCGTGCTGCTCGACCTGGCCAGCGGCGAGCGCCGGCGGCTGCGCTCCGCGTTCGACGTCGATATCGCACCGGCGTACTTCTCGGTGCCGCAGCCGATCGCCTTCCCCACGCCGGGCCATCAGACGGCGCATGGCCTCTTCTACCCGCCGACCAACCCCGACTTCGAGGGACC
>CAYRMQ010000077.1:9642-13650 GCA_964425305.1 uncultured Anaerolineaceae bacterium
ATCAGACGGCGCATGGCCTCTTCTACCCGCCGACCAACCCCGACTTCGAGGGACCGCCCAATGAGCGGCCGCCGCTGGTAGTGATGAGCCACGGCGGCCCGACGTCGCGCGCCTCGTCGGCGCTCGACCTGGAGACACAGCTGTTCACCAGCCGCGGCTTCGCCGTCGTCGACGTCGACTACCGTGGCAGCTCGGGCTACGGCCGCGAGTACCGCCAGCTGCTCGACGGCCAGTGGGGCATCGCCGACGTCGAGGACTGCATCAACGCCGCCCGCCACCTCGCCCAGCGCGGCGACGTCGACGGCTCGCGGCTGGCCATCCGCGGCGGCAGCGCCGGCGGCTACACCACGCTGTGTGCGCTCGTCTTCCACGACGACTTCGCCGCCGGCGCGAGCTACTTCGGCGTGGGCGACCTGCAGGCGCTCGCCCGCGACACGCACAAGTTCGAATCGCGTTACCTCGACCGGCTGGTGGCGCCCTATCCCGAGGCGATCGAGACCTACCGGCAGCGTTCGCCCGTGTTGCACGCCGAACGGTGCACCGTGCCGCTCATCGTCCTCCAGGGGCTCGAGGACAAAGTGGTGCCGCCGGCGCAGGCCGAGCAGCTGGTCGAGGCGCTGCGCCGGCGCGGCATCCGGCATGCCTATCTGCCCTTCGAAGGCGAGGGCCACGGCTTTCGCCAGCAGCAGAACATCCGCCGCGCGCTGGAGGCCGAGCTCTCGTTCTACGCCCAGATCTTCGGGTTCGACCTCGCCGATCCGATCCCGCCGGTGCAGCTCAGCCGAGGTCGCCTGCGCCCGCCGTCGCGCGCAGCGGGGCCGCGCAGCGGGGGCGCGCAGCGGGCGAGAAAACGTGTAACCAGATAAAGACTCCTGTTACACCGCCCTCCATCCAGGGGCCCGCGGCGCAACCCGCAGGGCACGACCATCGGGCAAAACCGAAGCGGGGGAAGCGCATGCGCGTGGTTGCAGCCAGGTTCCCAGATCGTGATCGCGCATCGGCGGCGCTGGACCGGCTGCAGCGAACGGTGGCCGTCCGGCCGCCTGACGTGGGCATCGCGCCGCTCGGCCTGCCCGGCGACGATGCCCACGAGACGCTGCTCGCCGGCCGCTTCCCGGACGAGCACTTACCCGACGTCGTCCGTCTCGTACGCGAGACGGGCGGCGAGATAGTCGCCGACGTCGACGAGGACTGGACGTTGCCGCGGCACGAGGGCAACGACGGCCCCGGGCACTGAGGGGCAGGCGCGGCCGGCGCGTGGTACAACGAGGCGGTGACAGATCGTCGACCGAGCGTGCTGATCGTCGGCGGCTTCATGACGGGTCCGCCCAACTACTGGCCGATGCGCCGGCGCCTCCTGCGTCGCGGCGCCGAGCGCGTCCACATCGCGCCGCTCTGGCCGCCTGACTGGATCCTGGCCGGCCTGCTGGGCTTCGGGTTGCTCATGCGCCGGACCGGCCGAGCGATCGTGCAGACCTACCGGGCGGCGGGCAGGACGCCGATCATCGTCGTCGGGCACTCGGGGGGCGGGATCGCCGCTCGGCTGGCGATGTCGGGCGTTCCCTTCCACGGGCGGAAGGCGGGTGTTGCCGCAGCGGTCGGCTGCCTCGTCACGCTAGGCACGCCGCATATGCTGGCCCAGCTGCCCAACCGCTACCACCATGCCGGCCACGAGGCGACACGGTTCCTCGACCGTGAGACTCCGGGCGCGTATTTCGCGCCACGCACGTCGTACCTGACGGTGGGGTCGAGTTACCGCGACGCGCCGTTCAAGGGCCTCGTCGGCCGGATGTCCGACGAGATCTTCACGATGGTCGTCGGTCGGGACGACGAGCGCCTGGGCGACGGCATCGTGCCGTCGGCGGCCGTTCACCTCGCCGGCGCCGAGCAGGTCACCTATGACGACGTCAGGCACGGGCACATCGGCACGCCGTGGTACGGCGACGACCGGATCATCGAGCGCTGGTGGCCCGCCGCCGTGCGGCTGTGGGAGCAGGCGCTGAAGGCGCGAGAGAAGGGGCTGGCGGCAGTCGGACCGCGCGATCCCGAGCTGGCGCGCGAGCTCGAGGAGGCACCGCAGGAAGGCGGCTCCCGCTGACGCCTTTGACGCATCCGGCCGTCGGCCCTAGAATAGG
Source organism: uncultured Anaerolineaceae bacterium (assembly GCA_964425305.1). Classification (GTDB taxonomy): domain Bacteria; phylum Chloroflexota; class Limnocylindria; order Limnocylindrales; family CSP1-4; genus JALYGJ01. The sequence goes on from CAYRMQ010000077.1 coordinate 11,778, forward strand.
TCGTCGCGGGGTGGAGCAGCGGCAGCTCGTCGGGCTCATAACCCGAAGGTCGGCGGTTCGAATCCGCCCCCCGCAACCAAATTTGCAGACCGTCTGAAGCGACCCCGCGGACCCGCCTCCCGGGGTCGTTTCCTTTTGCGGCTGACGCTTCCACGACCAGGACCGGGCCCGCTGAGACGACGCTGAAACGCGCCCGCGGTCCGCGGAAGCCGCTTCCGCCGCACCCCGGCGCGGACGATTTCCCCTCCAGCAGGCGAGACACGTCTGCCCATCACCGCGGGGAGCGGCAACGCGTGGACAGATTTGACAGGGACCAGCTGACGGTGTGGTACGCCGTCGTTGCCGGCGTCGCGCTGATCGGCGCAGGGCTGCTCGGCTTCATCGACAACCCGATCGTCGGCGAGCCGGCCAACGATCCGATCTTCCATACCGGCGTCGCGCACAACATCGTCCACGTTGCCACCGGCGCGCTGGCGCTCTACATCGCCTTCGGCCTGCAGGGCAGCGCCCGAGCCAACGGCCTGATTGCCTTCGGCCTACTGTACGGGGTCGTGCTGCTTGCGACGCTGCTCAGCCCGGACCTTTTCGGGATCCTCGAGCATCCGGTCAACGTGGCCGACCACGTCCTGCACGTCATCCTCGCCGGTGGCAGCCTCGTCGTGGGCTGGCTGGGTCGGAGCGAGACGCTGCCCGAGGTCGTTGACTGACTCCCGACCGCGGCCGGCAGTCAGGGCACCGGCGGGCAGTCAGGGCGCCGACGGAAGCGCCCGCCGCACGAGCCCGCGCAGCGGCACCGTCGCCAGCGCGATGCCGCCGATGACGAGGCCGACGCCCATCAGCTGGGCGATCGACGGCGCCTCGCCGATGAGCGCCATCGCCCAGGCCACCGCCATCACCGGCTGGGCCAGCAGGATGATCGACGTCGCGACGGCCGGCAGCCGCGGCAGCGACAGCGAGATGAGCAGGTAGCCGAGCGACTGTGCCGAGACGCCGAGCACCACCAGCCAGAAGTGGGCCGGCAGGCTGGGCAGCGGATCGAGCCGCCCGATGGCGATGCCGACGACGATGCCCACCGCCGCCGTCGCCGCCGTCGAGATGGCCACCGGCTCGGCTGGGCGGCCGCGCCCGGCGTGGCGGATGACGATCAGGTAGCCGGCGTAGGCAAGCGCCGTCAGGATCCCGAGCAGGACGCCGAGGGGCGGGTCGGCGCCGTACGCGCCCGCGCCGACGACGCCCGAGATGAGCACGACCCCGCCGAGGATTATCGGGATCGCGACGAGCGTCCGCGCCGACGGCCGCTCCCCGAAGAGCAGCCATGCGGCGACGGCGACGATGACGACCTGCAGGTTGCCGAGGACCGTTGCCAGCCCCGCCCCGACGGCGTCGATGGCGTAATGCCAGAACAGCAGATCGGCGGCGAAGAAGACGCCGGCCAGCAGGGCCAGGCGCTGGGCCGAGCGCGGCAGCGGGCCCAGGCGTCGTCGCTCGAGATACGCAGCAGCGATCAGGATGGGCAGGCCGTAGAGCGCGCGGAAGACGGTCGCCGTCTCGGAGGTGACCTCGGCGTAGAGGTAGAGGATGCCCGAGAAGCTGATGCAGAACGCGCCGAGCAGCGCCGCCAGGCGCGGCCGGTGCGCGATGCCGGCGAGGCCGTCACGAATCACACGCACTCCCTCTCGAGTCGAACAGGCGCGAACGGCCGGAGAGTATCGGTTTTGGCGGCGAGCGTGCGGTGCGCCGGCCGTGCGGCGGCGGGTGGTGGCCGTGGTGCAGACTCTATGGATGCAGGCCCTCGAGCGCACCTTCCGGCGCAACACGATCATCCTGGCGCTGGCGACGGCGCTCAACTGGGGCGTCATCGTCCTCCTCGCGT
>CAYRMQ010000078.1:0-13637 GCA_964425305.1 uncultured Anaerolineaceae bacterium
GCGAAGTACTCCGTCGCGTGGCCGAGCAGGTGCTGCAGGATGCGCTCGAGGTCGAACTGCGAGCCGACGTCGCTGCTGACGGCCTCGACGATGCGCGCCCGGCGCAGCTGTTCGGCGACCTCGCGCGCGCGGCGCCGCTGCCTGACGAAGCCGGCCAGCTGGGTGGCGACGGTGGCCAGCAGATCGAGCTCGTCTGGCGGCGCGAGCGGGCCCGGCTCGGACCGGCGCAACTGCAGCACGCCCTCCGGCCGCTTCTCGCCGACTGCCAGCGCCACCGTGCGCGAGTGCGCTCGCGATCGATCGAGAGCCGGCCCTCGGCGGCGGGCGCGCGCGATCAGTGGCTGGTTCGGTCGCTGATCGCCGCGAAGCTGGTGCAGCGAGCCGTCGGAAGCGACGAAGAGAGCGGCGCCGTAGCCGGCGTGAGACAGCGTCTCGGCGAGCTCGGGCAGCAGCTGATCGAAATCGGCCGCGGCGTTGCACAGCTCGACCACCTGCCGAACGATCGCGCCGCCGGCGGGCACGGCCGGCGGCGGCGGGGTGGCGCCGCGCGGTGAGCCCGACTCAACGAGCGGTTCGGCGGCCGGCGCCGCCGACGGCCGACTGCGCGCGGCGCGCGCCAGGAAGCTGTGCAGCTCGGAGCGGGTGTAGCGGCGGTCGCCGCGGTTGTTGATGCGCAGGCAGCGCAGGCGGCCCTGGTCGGTCCACGCCCTGACCGTGTTGGCGTGCACGCCGAGGATTCGGGCGGCATCGGTGACGGTGAGCAGCGGGATCTCAGACGGCGCGGACGTGGCGGCTCTCCCTTGGAGGAACAGGTAAGTCTTCTCCCCCGCGATCCAGTTGGCCCGAGCCTATGGAGACCTCACACGACCTGCCAATGGGCCGATGGTCCCACGCTCCTCAGCCAGACCGTCTCGGGTCCGCCGCGCGGAGCGACGGGAACGGGTTGAACGCGTCCACGGCGCGCTCCTCACCGACCTCCAGCCAGGTCAGCGGGAACGGCGCGCGCAGCTCGAAGTGCACGTGCGGCGGCCCGCCCTCGGCGTTGCCGGTGTTGCCCACGACCCCGAGCACCTCGCCGCGCCGGACGCGCTGGCCGGGCTCGACCCACAGCCGGTCGAGGTGGCTGAGCAGCGCGATGTAGCCGGCGCTCGTCGGCTCGTCGCTGACGATTACCGCCGTCCGCCCGTAACGCTTCCGATACCACGGCTGCCACAGCGTCTCGGGCGCGGCGGCTACGCCGTCGAACGGCGCCAGCACCGGCTCGCCGCGCGGCGCGTAGATGTCGATCCCGTCATGCGCCCGCAGCAGTTCGCCGTCGCGGCGTGAGTGGGCATGGTTGTAATGCTCGGCCGTGCCCGAGCGCAGGTCACCCCAGTTGTCGCGGTAGCGATAGCGCGTCGTCTCCTTCATCGGGAAGCCGATGGCGATGACCTGCGCCGCCATGTCGAAGTCGTCGGCGCTCGCCGGTGCGGCCGCCGGGTCGCGGGTCGGCGCGGGCGAGGCGCTGCCTGCCGGCGTCGCGGTCGGCGCCGCGGTTGGGGCGGGCAGGGGCGAGCTGAGCGGTCGATCGCCGCCACTCGCGGGGCTGGGGCTGCTGGCGGTGGTCCGCGGCGGGGTCGCCGTCACGTGGGCAGCCGGTGACGCGGTCTCGTGTGGCGGCGCGGCGCTCGGCTCGGCCGGCGGCGCGCCGACCGCGGACAGCGCGCCGAGACCGGCCAGCGCCAGTACGGACAGCGTGCCGAAGGCAACCGACCACCGGCGCGGCACGTTCCGAGCGGGCTGCGTCATCCGACCGCGCTCCGGCCGGCCGGCGTCGCCTGCCGGGCGAGCCATCATCCGCCTCGGCCGCGCTGGCGGCGGCCGGCGCGGGCTGGCCATCGGTGGCCTCAACGCGAACGCCCGAGGCGCACGTAGAGCGCCGCCGCGGCTGCGGCCAGCAGGCCGAGGACGAGGACGACCACCAGCGCCAGCAACGGGTCGCCGACGACGCCCGGCCCTTCGCCCTCGGCCCGCGGGTCGAGCGGATCGATGAAGATCGGCGACGGCTCGGCGGCGATGGCCGAGGCGGTGAGGGTCAGGGCGAGCACCAGACCGGCCCCGAGTGACACGAGCCTGGGCATGTCCGATGACGGTTGCGCGGCGTGCCGCCGCTGCGCCGGAAACACCGGCCCGAGCGTAGCACGCGCCGGCTCAGCCGGTGACGAGAAAGGCCACCACGGCGGCGATGCCCAGCGCGGCGGCGCCGGCCAGCGCTACGCCCGCAGCGACGACCCGCCCGCGCCGGCCGCGGGCGAGCAGGCGCATCGCGGCCGGCACCTCGACGGTCGTCAGGATGAGCGGCCGGCCGAGGCCCGCCCCGATGGACGGCCGGCCCTCCGCGTCGAGTCGCGGCACTCCGGCCACGACGGCGTGCTCGACGGCCGAGATCTGCTCGACCACCAGCCGGCTGGGGGTCTCCGGATCCTCGCCCTGGGCCAGCTCGGGCCCGAGGTCGCGCACGTGGCCGACCGCCTCGCGCGGCACGACGACGAGGCCCTCGCCGAGGTCGGCGGCGTCGACGGCGAGGTAGGCCGAGCGTGCCTCGATGCCGAACGGGACGGCCTCGCTGTCGCTGGCGACGGTGCGCCAGCCGCCGCGGCCGTCGCCTATCTCGATGCGCGTGCGGCGATAGACGAGCGGGCGGTCGTGCTCGTCGGGGAACTCCTCGTCGCTGCTCAGGCGGCCGGTGACGCGCACGTAGCGTGCGCTGCCGGCGGAGGCCAGCTCGACTGCCTCGGCGAGCGCGATTTGCGGCGTGGCGGCGAGCAGGCGTGCCACGCGGTAGCCGGGCCCGACGCCGCGCAGCAGCACCACCGCCGTGGCGAGGCAGGCGAGGGCGAGGATGGCCAGCACGGCGGCGATCATCGGCCGGCCCGGGCGGACGCCCGCCGCGCGCCGGCAGGAGCAAGGAAACACCCGGAATGACCTTCACGAGGCGTGGACCTTGATGCGATCTCGGTCGCTAGCTTCGCTGCTGGCCGCTCCGGGCTGAGGCGTAAGTTAGGTGCCGGCCGGTCGCCGGTCAAGGCAGTTGTCCACGAAACCGACGACCTACCGTCGAGGTCGTCCACCGCCTGTCCACAGCCCGCTCCCGCGCGAGGCAGCCGACCGTCGCGTCGGCAGCCGGCCGGCGCTCGGCAGGCGGCAGTCAATCGGCTGGCTGTCCCGAGCGGGCATCGAGAGCGACGTGCTGGCCGCCGTAGCTTGTCAGGACCAGGCTGCCGGCGACCAACTCGGCGGCGACGACGACGTCGGTGTGCGCTGCCCGCCAGGCGACCTCCCCGTCCGGACGCAGCGCGAGCGTCTCGATCTCCGACTGGAGCAGGGCGTGGTCGAGACGCGAGGAGGCGAGGACGGCCACGACGGGCGTGCCCGTCGAGCGGCTCCAGGCCAGCTCGCCGGTGCGGTGGCCGAGGGCGTAGACGGCGAAGCCGTACTTGACCAGCAGCAGGCCGGCCGTGTCCCACAGCACGCCCTGTGGCTCGTCGTAGACGAGTGAGGCGAAGCGCGCCGTCCATGCCCCGAGCGGGCCCTCGACGTGCAGCTCGGCTCGGCACAGCCGGTCCGGCTGGTGGCTGACCACGAAGCCGTGGTCGAGCAGCCGGCCCACCGCCTCCGAGATGGAAAAGACGTCGGCGGCACGGCCGGATCCGGCCCAGCGATAGCGCGCCGCCAGCCCGCCCGGATACTGCACCTGCGCCCGCTGCACGTCGGTCGGACCGGCGGAGCCGGCGGTACGTTGCGGAAGTGGCATCAGCCGACCGATGTCGCCCCTGTCGGCTGCTCGTCGCCGGCCGCCTCGGGTCCCGCCGCGACCTGTCGCGCGAGCGGCGCCACGACCGCATTGGCCAGCGTTCGGAGCGTGCCCGGCGGCACCTCGAAGACGGCCGTCGGCGTGCCGGCCGAGGCCCAGACGGTCGCGTAGCGGCCAAGGTCGGGATCCATCACCGTCCGTATCTGGCGGCGGTGGCCGAACGGTGGGATGCCGCCGATGGGGAAGCCGGTCAGCTGCCGCGCCTCGTCGGCCGTCGCGCGCCGGATGCGCGGCTCGCCGAGGACGGCCGCAAGGCGCGCCATGTCGACGGTGTTGCTGCCGCTGACCAGGGCAAGGCAGGGCTCGGGGCCGTCCGGTCCGGGCGTGACGAAGACGAGACTCTTGACGATCTGGCCGAGCTCGGCGCCGACCGCCCGCGCCGCCTCGTCGGCGGTGTGCGTCGACTGGGCGAACGTGACGACCTCGAGCGGCACGCCCTTGCGGGCGGCGGCGTCGACGACGCGAGCGGTGGCCGGTGTCGGGGTGGGCACGGCGGCGAGTCTACATCGGCCGCGCACCGGCGCAAACGCCGGCGTCCCTCGCACGCGGGGTACAATGGCGGCACCCGAAAACGGGACAGGGGAGCGCCACGGGCGCTGAGAGTGCGGATGGCCCGCAGACCCTCGGAACCTGATCTGGTTCGTACCAGCGAAGGGAGTTCTCGCCGCGACGCCTCCGTCCCATCAGCCATGGAGGCACGCGACCATCCGGTGAAAGCACTTATCGTGGCCGACGGCGACGTCTCGCCTGCCGCCGTATCGGCGCTCCTCGCCGACGGCGAGCCGGCGCTCGTCGTCGCCGCCGACGGCGGCGCGCTCAAGGCGGAGCTGCTCGGCCTGGCACCCGACGTCGTCGTCGGCGATCTCGATTCCCTCTCGCCCGCCACCGTCGAGCGGCTGCGTGCCGGCGGGACCGAGGTGCAGCTCCATCCCCGGGCGAAGGACGCCAGCGACACGCAACTGGCGCTGGCCGAGGCCGTCCGTCGCGGCGCGAGCCGCCTGATCATCGTCGGCGGGCTGGGCGGCCGGCGCGTCGACCACAGCCTGGCCAACCTGCTGCTGCCGACCCTGCCCGACCTGGCCGGCTGCGACGTCGTGCTGCTCGACGGCGCGACGTCGGTGCGCGTCATCGGCGGCGACGCGCCGGCCGCGGTCGAGCTGACCGGCCGGCGGGGCGACATCGTTTCGCTGCTGCCGTTGACGCCGACGGTCGAGGGCGTGACGACCGATGGTCTGCACTATCCCCTCGCCGGCGAGCCGCTGCTGCAGGGCTCGAGCCGCGGCCTGTCGAACGTGATGGAGGCCGACCGCGCGGCGATCCGTACGCGCGCGGGGCGGCTGGCGGTCATCCACGCGCCCGGCGCGGCGGCGGAGGTGGGCGATGGCTGAGACCCGCCGCAGGTGGTCCATCGGCCTGCTGTCGATCGTGCTGGTGGCCGCGTGTGCGGCTCCGTCTGCGTCGCCCTCTCCATCGCCGCCGCCACCGACGACGCTCCGGCTGATGACCCACGACTCGTTCGAGGTGCCCGACGAAGTGCTCGCCGCGTTCGAGCAGGAACACGGCGTGACGGTCGAGGTGTTGCGCGCGGGCGATGCCGGCTCGATGGTCAACCAGGCCATCCTGACCCGCGACACACCGCTCGCCGACGTGCTTTTCGGGGTCGACAACACGTTCCTTTCGCGGGCGCTCGACGCGGAGCTGTTCGTCGCCTACCGCTCGCCGCTGCTCGCCGACGTGCCGCCGGCGCTGGTCCTCGACCAGGAGGGCCGCGTGACGCCGATCGACTACGGCGACGTCTGCCTCAACATCGACCGCCAGGCGTTCGGCGACGAGACGCCGCCGCCGGTCGGCCTCGACGACCTGACCGAGCCGGCCTACGCGGGCATGCTCGTCGTCCAGAACCCGGCCACCTCCTCGCCCGGTCTGGCCTTCCTGCTGGCGACGGTCGCCCACTTCGGCGAGGAGGGCGACTACACCTGGCGCGACTACTGGCGCGAGCTGCGCGACAACGACGTGCTCGTCACCTCCGGCTGGGAGGAGGCCTACTACGGCGCCTTCTCCGGCGGCGCCGGCGAGGGCGACCGGCCGATCGTCGTGTCGTACGCGACGAGCCCGGCGGCGGAGGTCTTCTTCGCCGACCCGCCGCCGGCCGAGGCGCCGACGCAGGCCATCATCGACGGCTGCTTCCGGCAGGTCGAGTTCGCCGGCATCCTGGCCAACTCGGACGGCGGCGAGCTGGCCGAGCGCTTCATCGACTTCATGCTCTCGCCGACGTTCCAGGAGAGCATCCCGCTGAACATGTTCGTCTTCCCGGCCAACAGCCAGGCCGAGCTGCCCGACGTCTTCGTCGAGCACGGCCAGGCCGCGCCCGAGCCGATCACGCTCGATCCCTTCGAGATCGGCAGCGAGCGCGAGCGCTGGATCGAGGAGTGGACCGATATCGTCATCCGCTAGGCGCCGCTCGTCTGCCGATGGGCGTCGCCTGCCGGATGGGCGCCGCCTGCTGAAGCTGCTGCTGCCGGCACCGCCGCTGCTCTTCCTGCTGCTCTTCTTCGTCCTGCCCGTCTCGTCGATCCTGCTGCTCGGCCTGGCGCCCGAGGGCCGCCTCGACCCGGTCGCCGTGGCCGACGTCCTGCGCCGGCCGTTCGTGCGCGACGTCGCCTGGTTCACGTTCTGGCAGGCGGGGCTGTCGACGCTCCTGACGGTCGTCCTGGCGCTGCCCGGGGCGTATCTCTTCGCCCGTTTCCGCTTTCCCGGCAAGCGCCTGATCAACGCCCTGGCGGTGATCCCCTTCGTGCTGCCGACGGTCGTCGTCGCGTCCGCCTTCCTGGCCCTGCTCGGGCCGCGCAGCCCGCTCAACGAGCTGCTGGCGGGGCTGGGGGTGACGCCCTCGCCGCTGCGCCTCGAGCACACCATCTGGGCGATCCTCATCGCCCACGTCTTCTACAACTACGCCGTCGTGCTGCGCATCGTCGGCGGCGTCTGGGCGCAGATCGATCCGCGCCTCGAGGACGCCTCACGCGTGCTCGGCGCCACGCGCTGGCAGGCCTTCAGGCAGGTCACCCTGCCGCTGCTCCGGCCGGCCATCGCCTCGGCCGCTTCGATCGTCTTCCTGTTCACCTTCACGTCGTTCGGCGTGATCCTGCTGCTCGGCGGGCCGCGCTTCGCGACGCTCGAGGTGGAGATCTACCGCCAGACGGCGCAGCTGCTCAACCTGCCCGTGGCGGCGACGCTGGCGCTGCTCCAGATGGCCGCGCTGGCGGCGCTGCTGCTCGCCTACGCGCGCTACCAGGCGCGGCTGGCCGTCGGCCTCCGGCTGCTCCCGCCGCGGCTGACCGAGCGCGCGCCGCGGGGCGCCGGCGAGTGGGCGTTCGTGGGCGGCAGCCTGCTGTTCATGGCGCTCCTTCTCGGCGTGCCGCTGGCGGTCCTCGTCGAGCGCTCGCTGGCCACGCCGGCGGGCTACTCGCCGGCGCACTACGTCGCGCTCTTCGCCGGCGAGCGGACGGTGCTGTTCGGGTCGCCGGTCGAGGCCGTCGGCAACTCGGTCGCCTTCGCCGTCGTCGCGACCGCGATCAGCATGTCGCTGGGCCTGGCAGCGAGCGCCGTCATCGCCTACCGGCGCGGCGTGCTGTCGGACGCCTTCGACGCGCTGCTGATGCTGCCGCTGGGAACGTCGGCGGTGATAGTCGGCTTCGGCTTCCTGATCTCGCTGGGCCGGCTGCCGATCGACCTGCGCACCTCGGCGGCGCTGATCCCGATCGCCCACGCGCTGATCGCGCTGCCCTTCGTCGTGCGCGCCGTGGCGCCGGTGATGCGCTCGATCGACGTCCGCCTGCGCGAGGCGGCGACGGTGCTCGGCGCGCCGCCGGCGCGTGCCTGGCGCGAGGTCGACCTGCCGCTGATCGGACGGGCCGCTTTGGTCGGCGGCGGCTTCGCCTTCGCCGTCTCGCTCGGCGAGTTCGGGGCGACCGTCTTCATCGCCCGGCCCGAGGCGCCGACGATGCCACTCGCCGTGTTCCGCCTGCTGGGCCAGCCAGGCGCGCTCAACTTCGGCACGGCGATGGCGATGGCGACGCTGCTGATGCTGGTGACGGCCGCCGCCATCCTGCTCATCGACCGCTTCCGGCGCGGTGCGGCGGGCCAGCTCTGATGCTCGCCCTGGAGGGGGTGGTCGTTCGCTTCGATCGGCTTGAGGCGCTGGCCGGCGTCAATCTCGAGGTCGGCGACGGCGAGCGGCTGAGCGTGCTCGGGCCGAGCGGCTCGGGCAAGTCGACGCTGCTGCGCGCCATTGCCGGACTCGAGACGCCGGTCGCCGGCCGCATCAGCTGGGACGGCCGTGACCTGGCCGGCGTCCCCGTGCACGCCCGCGGCTTCGGCCTGATGTTCCAGGACTACGTGCTGTTCCCGCACCGCGACGTGGTCGGCAACGTCGCCTTCGGGCTGCGTATGCGCGGCGACCCGCAGGTTGCCATCCGTCGCCGCGTGGCGGAGGTGCTCGAGATGGTCGGCCTGGCCGGCTTCGAGCGGCGAAGCGTCGACGAGCTGTCGGGCGGCGAGCAGCAGCGTGTGGCGCTCGCCCGGGCGCTGGCGCCGTCGCCGCGGCTGCTGATGCTCGACGAGCCGCTGGGAGCGCTCGACCAGACGCTCCGGCGGCGCCTGCTCGACGAGCTCGGCGAGCTGTTCGACACGCTCGCCCTGACCATCCTCTATGTCACCCACGACCAGGAGGAGGCGCTCTCGCTGGCCGACCGGGTGGCGGTCATGCGCGCCGGCCGGATCGAGGCGCTCATGCCGCCGGCGGACCTGTGGCGTGCGCCGCCGAGCGAGTTCGTGGCGCGCTTCCTCGGCTTCAACAACCTGGTCGAGGCCGAGATCGACGAGCGTGGCCGGGCGGTCAGTCCGTGGGGCACCTTCTTGCTCGACGAGCCGCCGCCGCGCGGCTTGCGCAGCCTCCTGCTCGTCCGGCCCGAGGGTATCCGCCGCGACCCGGCGGGCAGCCTCGCCGGGACGATCGTCGGCCGGACGTTCCGCGGCGAGCGCGTATCGCTGCGTGTCCGGCTGGCAGACGGGCCGCCGCTCGAGTTCAGCGCCGACTGGCTCGATCCGCCGGCCGTCGGCGACGAGGTCTGCCTGACGATCGACGCGGGGGCTGTGCAGGTCCTCGAGTAGCGGGCTGGAGCGCGCCGCGCATGCGCGCTAACCTGTTGGCCATGAGCGAGGAGCAGATGCCCCGGCCGCCGCAGGCGGCACCCGACTTCGAGCTGGCCGACGACGAGGGCCGAGTGCGCCGGCTGCGCGACCAGCGCGGGCGCTGGCAGGTCGTCTACTTCTATCCCAAGGACGACACCGGCGGCTGCACCGTCGAGGCGTGCGAGTTCCGCGACATGCGCGCCGAGTTCGACGAGCGTGGCGCGGAAGTGTGGGGCATCAGCATCCTGGGCAGCGACAGCAAGAAGGCGTTCAAGCAGAAGTTCGGCCTCAACTTCCCGCTGCTCGCCGACGAGGAGCACCGCGTCGCCGAGTCGTACGGGACATGGGTCGAGAAGGAAAACTACGGCAAGCGCTACTGGGGCATCCAGCGCGCGACGTTCCTGATCGATCCCGAGGGCCGCGTGGCGCACGTCTGGCCGAAGGTCCGGCCGGAAGGGCACACCGAGGAGGTGCTGGCAGCGCTCGACGACGAGCGCGGGGAAACGGCTGGCGCGCGAGCATGAGGCATCGCCCGTGGGGGGAGACGAGCGATGCCTCGGGCCGAAGCATACACATTCGTAACGCGCATGCAAGGCAGAATCTCGCACTTTTCAGGCGCGTGCAAGCACGAGGTTCGTGTTGCTTGCGCGCACCGGCCGGGTGATGCGTGACTGACGGCCGCTCGGCGCATACCGCCCGCCCAGAGCGCGCGCTGGTCATCGTGGCCCATCCGGACGACGCCGACTTCGGGGCGGCGGCGACGCTCGCCGCGTGGGTCCGTGCCGGCACGCGCGCCCAGCTCGTCTGCTGCACCAGCGGCGACGCCGGCGCCGACGATCCGGCGACCGACCCGCTCGAGCTTGCCCGCCGGCGCGAGGCCGAGCAGCGCGCCGCGGCAGCGGTCGTGGGCTACGAGGAGGTGACCTTCCTGCACCGGCCCGACGGGGCGCTGGCCAACGACCTGGCGCTGCGCGAGCAGCTCGTCCGAGTCATCCGCCGCTTCCGGCCCGACGCGGTCCTGACGATGGATCCGACGATCGTCATCCTCGAGGACGGCTTCATCCAGCACACCGACCACCGGACGGCCGCCATCGCCGCCGTCGACGCGGTCTATCCCGCGGCGCGCAACGCGATGGCCTTTCCGCGGCTGGCGCTCGACGAGGGGCTCGAGCCGCACGCCGTCACGTGGCTGTACCTCTTCTTCAGCGAGAAGCCGAACGCGTGGGTCGACGTCAGCGGCACGATCGAGACCAAGCTGGCCGCGCTGCGCGAGCACGTCAGCCAGCTGCGCAGGCCGGACGAGTTGGAGGGGATGATCCGGCGCTGGGCGAGCGAGGCGGGCGCCGAGATAGGCGCCGACGCCGCCGAGACGTTCCGCGTCGTCGATCTCAGCTGAGCAGCGCTATCAGCTGAGCAGCGCGCGGCGGACGTGGGGCCACGTGTCCCACAGCTCGTCGAGCGTCGCCGCGCGGGCGCCGAGCAGCCCCTGTACCTGCTCGAGCGAGAGGTCCGGCGCGGCGTGGGCGAGGTGGCTGACCGCCTCCAGCCGGGCGCCGCGCCACAGCTCCGCCAGCTCGGCCTGGCTGAGCGGGCGCCGGAAGCGACTGTCGAAGCCGGCGTGGGCGAGCGCGAGCGCGAGCTGGCGTGGCTGCGGGACGCGCTCATCGAGCCAGCCGCCCCGGCCGTCGAAGCGGTAGCCCAGGCGGGCCAGCGTGAGAGCGACCTGGCGCGCCTCGTCGGGCTCGAAGTGGCTCCAGAAGGGGTGGTCGTCGGGAAAGTCGATCGCCGACGCGTCGAGAGCGCTGATCGCGATCTGCTCACACAGCTCGATCAGCAGCAGCTGCAACCGGCCGGCATCGAGCTCAGTCTCGTCGGCCAGCCGGCGGGCGACCTGCTGGAGAAGCGCCCGATCGCCGCGCAGCAGTACCGTGATAGCCGGCTCGTGGCCGGGGCCGGCGCTGACACGCCGCGCGGTGCCGGCACGCATGTCCTCCAGTTCGGCTGCCGCCGCGGCGGCGCGGCGGGCCTCGTTGCAGCGGTCGCGGGCGGTCTCAGCGCGGATGCGGCTGGCGTCGACGGCGACCTCGAACTGGCGCACGAGGGTCTCCTGCCGGGCGACCTCGGTGGCCAGGCCGACGTCCTCTTCGCGGGCGAGCAGCGCCGCCCGGTTGATGCGCCTGATGTCGTCGAGCCACTGCGTCGCCGCCTGCTGGATTGCCTGCGCGTCGGTGGCTTCGGCGACTGCGCGGCGGTACTCGGCCTGGGCGGCATCCTTGGCCGTGTTGAGGCTCGTGGCGTGGCGCATCTCGACCTCGCTGTCGAGCTCGTCACGCAGCTCGGCCAGGCGATGGCGCGCCTCGCGCAGGCGCTGCACCTCGGTTCGGTGCAGCGCGACGAGTTCCTCCGCCTCGAGGCAGGGATCGGATGCGGTCACGCCGTCAGCGTACGAGGATGCCCAGCGCTCGTCTACGGGGTTCGTGCCGCTTGCCGCTCACGCCTGTCGGTCGACTCCGGCCCTGGCGCCCGCCTGCGTGGAATCGGGTGGCGATGGTAGATTAGGTGCGGTGGCAGACGCGGCCAGCAGCCCCTGAAAGGGACCACAAGCACTTGGCCATCGACCCCAATCAAGAGTTCCTCGTTCAGCCTGTCGACGCCTCCTGGCTGCAGTGCAACATCGAATGCCAGGAAGCGTGTCCCGTCGGCACCAACTGCCGCGGTTACCTGAACCTTGCCGCCGAAGGGCGCTTCGAGGAGGGCTACATCCTCTCGCGCGAGCCGAACCCGGTGGCGGCGATGTGCGCCTACGTCTGCTCGGCGCCGTGCGAGCGGGCCTGCCGTCGCGGCGACATCGACCGGCCGCTGGCCATCCGCGCAATGAAGCGCTTCCTGGTCGAGTGGCACCAGGCGTCGGGCATCCCCGACGACATGCCGGCGATCACGCCGCGCGACACGCGCGTGGCGGTGATCGGCGCCGGCCCGGCAGGTGTCAGCGTCGCGCGCGAGCTGGCCGTCGCCGGCCACCAGGTGACGGTCTTCGACGAGCTGCCCTACGGCGGCGGCACGATGCTCATCGGCGTGCCCGCCTTCCGCCTGCCGCGCGAGGCGATCGAGATGGACCTCAAGCTGGTCGAGCGCCTCGGCGTGCGCTTCCGCTACAACACGCGCGTCGGCCGCGACATCACCTTCGAGCAGCTGCAGGAGCAGTTCGACGCGATCGCCATCTGCGCCGGCGCGATGGACGCGGTCGCTCTCGACGTGCCGGGCAAGGACCTCGAGGGCATCCAGTACGGCGTCGACTTCATGCGCATCGCCAACCTCGGCGAACCGCTGACCGTCGGCAACGACGTGGTCATCGTCGGCGGCGGCTACACCGCCATGGACTGCTCGCGGACGAGCCTGCGCCACGGCGCCGAGAACGTGACCATCGCCTACCGCCGGACGCGCTCCGAGCTGGTCGTCGACGAGGAGGAGCTGGGCGAGACCGAGCGCGAGGGTGTGCGCATGGAGTTCCTGGCCAGCCCGGTCGAGATCCTCGGCGACGGCAACGGCCACATCAGCGGCGTCAAGTTCGTCCGCAACCGCCTCGGCGAGCCGGACGCCACCGGCCGCCGTGCGCCGGTGCCGATCGAGGGCAGCGAGTTCGTGGTCAAGGCCGACACCGTCATCCCGGCCGTCAGCCAGGCCGCCGACAACACCTTCCTGCCCGTCGAATCGAGCTTCGAGATCAACCGCGGGCGGGTCAAGGTCGACCCCGGCACGTACGCCACCAACGTGCGCGGGGTGTTCGCCTGCGGCGACTTCGTGACCGGGCCGACGACACTGATCGAGGCGGCTGGTCACGGCAAGAAGTGCGCCTACGCCGTCGACCGCTACCTGTCCGGCCGACGCGAGGTGGAGGTCGAGGCCAACGTGCGCATCGTCAGCTCGTGGCGCCACGAGATGCCCGAGTTCTACGACGTCCTGCCCCGCGTCCACGTGCCGATGGCGCCGCTCGAGGCACGCATGCCGTCGGATGACCCGCACGTCAACTTCACCACGCCGGTCGAGAAGGGCTACACCACGGCCGAGGCGGTGACCGAGAGCGTGCGCTGCCTGATGTGCAACTACAACATCTGGTTCGACGGCTTCCGCTGCGTGCTGTGCGGCGCCTGCGCCGACGTCTGCCCCGAAGGCGTCATCCACATGATCGACGTCAACCAGATGAAGTCGGAGGGGCCGCTGCCCGAGCTCGTCGAGGCCTACGGCTGGTCGGACGGCGCGGCGATGGTCCTCGACGAGGAGCGCTGCATCCGCTGCGCGCTGTGCGTGAAGCGATGCCCGTTTGACGCTATTACCATGGAGCGGTTCGAGCTGCAGGAAGTCAGCAGTGACGGCCGGCTCTACAAGGAGAGCTACCGCGACACCCAGCTCGGGCTGCTCGGCATCGGTAACCAGGCCGAGGCAGGAGGAAGGGTTCGTTGAGCTTCCTGGAGCGGATCGACGAGGCGATCCGGCGGTCGGCGCTATGGCGCTCGCTGTTCCGTCAGCCGTACCCGACGGACGAGCGCTCGCGAGCGTACGCGGTGATGAACAACGTGTTCCTGCACCTGCACCC
>CAYRMQ010000079.1:0-12885 GCA_964425305.1 uncultured Anaerolineaceae bacterium
CAGCCACTTATTTCGCCGGCCCTGCCATGGAGCTGACTCCTCCGATCATACTCGCGCCGTGGGGAGCGAACCATGAAGGCAGTCGTGCAGAGCGGTTACGGGGCGCCGGCGGGCGTTCTGAGCCTGGCCGACGTCGACAAGCCCGAGGTCGCCGACGATGCCGTCCTGGTGCGCGTCCGCGCGTCGTCGGTCAATGCCGCCGATTGGCGGCGGGTGCGCGGCGAGCCGTTCTTCCTGCGCCTGTCGGAGGGCCTGATGAAGCCTCGGTCGCGCCTGCTCGGCGGCGACGTCGCGGGCGTCGCCGAAGCGGTGGGCCGGGACAGGACGGACGTAAAGCCTGGCGACGAGGTATACGGCATGCGCAGCGGCGCCTACGCCGAGTACGTCAGCGGGCGTTCCATCGTGCCCAAGCCGACGAACCTGACTTTCGAGCAGGCGGCGGCGGTGCCGGCGGCCGGCTGCACGGCGCTGCAGGCGGTGCGCGACCGGGGCAGCGTTCAGGCCGGGCAGCAAGTCCTAATCAACGGCGCCGGCGGCGGCGTGGGCACGTTTGCCGTCCAGATCGCCAGGGCGTACGGCGCGCACGTCACGGCGACGACCAGGCCCGAGTGCCTCGAGGTCGTTCGCTCGACCGGCGCCGACGAGGTCACCGACTACACGCGCGAAGACTTTGCCGGCGGCGGCCGGCGCTACGACGTGATCATCGACTGCGGCGGCACGCCGTCCATTGCGAGATTTCGCCGCGCGCTGGCCGACGGTGGGACGCTGGTGCTCGTTGCCGCGGGCAAGGGCCGGCTCGGCATCACCGGCCGGCTGATCGGCAGCCCGCTGAGAGCGCGGCTCTTCGGGCAGCCGGTCGTCAACTTCCTCGCCAGCGGCCCCTTCAACGAGAACCTGCTGGCGCTCAGGGAGCTGATCGAGGCGGGCAAGGTGACGCCGGTGATCGAGCGGACCTACCCGCTGGCCGAGATCGCCGACGCGATCGAGCACGTCGAGACTGAGCACACCTGCGGCAAGGTCGTGATCGGGGTGGCGGGCGGCGTCCCTGGCAGAGGCTAAGCTTCGGCCCGTTCAGACCGCATACAAGGGGGAGCCGCGTGAGAACCGAGAAGCTGGCCGATGTCGAGCTGACGTATAGGTCGATCGAGCTACTGAGCTACGAGCCGGGCGGCCAGATCTACGGGACGATGGAGGGCCGAGTCGACGGCCGCCGGCTGAGCGGCACGCTTCACCTGACCAACCTCGCCGAGCGCCGCGTCGATAACGTCAATCTGCCGACCCTGCGCGGCACGCTCAAGACCGACGACGGGGCGGTGATCTGGGTTGAGATGGACGGGCTGGCCAAGCTGCGGGCAGCCGACGGCGCACGGGTGTTCATCACCACCTTCCGCTGCCGCAGCGGTGACAAGCGCTACGCATGGGTCAACACCCTTGTCGGCGTGCTGGACGGCGTCCTCGATCAGGTGGCCGTTGGCGGTCGGGCGCGCGCCGAGCTGTTCGAGTGCCACTCGACGGTCGCTGCTGGCGATATGGCCGGCGGTGCATGAGGACGGTCAGTGCAACCGGGTCGCCGGCGGGCTCGTCGGCGTCGTGGAAGTCCTTGACGAGCTCGACGATGCGCGCCTCGAACTGTTCGAGCAACTCCTGTGGCAGGCGCACCGCCAGCCGAGACATCGTCAGGAGCGCCGCCGGGCCTGCTTCGATCAGTTCGGCACGTGTCGCGTCCAGCACAGCCACGTCGACGTCCGAGCTCAACCCGAGATCGAGCGTCAGCGACTTGCGCGTGCTCAGGTACGGTACCTCGCGCGCTCCGCGGCGGCCGCGCCGCTCGGGCTGGCGTACGAGGAAGCCGTTGCGCTCCAGCGTCCGGACGTGGTAGAGCACGGTCGCCGGCTCCACTCCGAGGCGATCTGCGATCTCCCGGTTGGTCAGCGGCTGATCAAGGCACAGGCGGATGATGCGCAGACGGAGTGGGTGCGACAGGGCGCGTGCCTCGGCCTGCGTGGCCGGCCGCTTGTGGGGGCCTGTGGCGTCCATCGTGCCGGCCATTAGAACATAGTGATTGACAAATCTCTACCAGAGAGCGCAGACTTCGCCGGCGGCTACTGGTTGACGGTTCTCAATCAGTCGTAAAGGACGCATCGCTGTGCTCGGTCTGCCCGCCAACTACTGGCGCCTGTGGGGCGCATCGGCCGTCTCAAATCTGGCCGACGGCATCTTTTTCATCGTCCTGCCGCTGCTCGCCGTCCGGCTGACCGACTCGCCCCTGCTCGTCGCCGGCGTGGCCATCGCTGGCCGCCTGCCGTGGCTCTTCTTCGTGCTCATCGCCGG
This sequence comes from uncultured Anaerolineaceae bacterium, assembly GCA_964425305.1. GTDB lineage: Bacteria > Chloroflexota > Limnocylindria > Limnocylindrales > CSP1-4 > JALYGJ01. The sequence goes on from CAYRMQ010000079.1 coordinate 2,332, forward strand.
CGCGCTGGCCGACCGCCTCGACCGCCGGCGGGTAATGCGCAACGTCCAGCTCGCACGGGTGGGGATCATGGCCGCGCTCGCCGGCCTGGCGCTGGTCGATGGGCTGTCGCTGCCGGTGCTCTACGTCGCGGCGATCGCGCTGGGCATGGCCGAGACGCTCTTCGACACGTCGGCCCAGTCGATCATGCCGGCGGTCGTCGAGAAGGACCGCCTGGCCCTCGCCAACGGCCGGCTGTACGGCGTCGAGCTGGTCATGAACCAGTTCGTCGGGCCGCCGCTGGGCGGCCTGCTCATCGCCATGTCGGTCCCGTTGGCGCTGGGCAGCAGCCTGGTTGGATATGCGCTGGCAGCGGTTGGGTTGACGCTGATCGTCGGCTCCTTCCGCGCCCGCCGCGAGGGACCGCCGACGCGCCTGACGACGGACATCGCCGAGGGCCTGCGCTATCTGCTTTCGCACCGCGTGCTGCGCACGCTGGCGCTGATGGTCGGCGTGATGAACCTGGCCTCGTCGGCGCTGTTCGCCGTCTTCGTGCTGTATGCCGTGGCGCCCGGGCCGATGGGCCTGTCCGAGCCGGAGTTCGGCGTGCTGACCACGACCTTCGCCCTGGGCAGCGTGATCGGCTCCGTGACCGCCGCCCGGCTGGAGCGTCGCTTCGGCCGGATACCGCTGCTCTTCCTGTGCGTGCTGATGTCGGCCGCCAGCTTCTTCGTGCCGGCGTTCACGGCGAGTGCCCTGCTCATCGGGCCGGCGTGGGTCATCGCCGGCGTGTTCATCGTCGTCTGGAACGTGATCACGGTCTCGCTGCGCCAGCGGATCATCCCCGACCACCTGCTGGGCCGGGTCAACTCTGCCTACCGGCTGTTCGCGTGGGGCACGCAGCCGGTCGGCGCGCTGCTCGGCGGGCTGATCGGGGAGCTCTTCGGGCTGCCGGCGGTCTTCGTCGCCGGTGGCGCGCTGACGCTGGTCCTCCTCCTGGCGCGGGTCGTGTTGACCGAGGACGCGCTCGTCGCGGCCGAGCGCGAGCCGGCGGCAGCGCCGGCATAGGAGCCGCGCCGTCAGAACCGCGCCGCGATGGCCGGGTCCATGAAGGCGTCGATGGCGACGATGCGGCCGCCGAGAATCGTCAGCACGTGTACACCGACGGGCTGCTCGGCGCCGTCCGGCGCGATGACCAGCAGCACCGCGGCAGCCTGCAGGTTGGCGCCCGTCGGCCGCATGCGGAACTGGCCCATCGGCAGCACCCAGCGCCGGATGAGTTCGGTCACCGCCGGCCTGCCCTCGTACCACGAGCGCGACGGTGGCATCGCCAGCCGCACCTCCTCGCGCAGCGTGGCGACCAGCGCGTCGACGTCGTCAGCCTCCCACGCCCGCATGTAGGCCTCCAGCAGGCGTCGGTCGGACGGCCCGATCGGCTGCGCGAGCGAGATGTCGGCCGGGTCCTGGCGGTGCATCGTAGCCTCCATCCGTGAGCGCGCCCGATTGAGCGCGCTGTTGGCCGCCGACACGGTCATGCCCAGCGCTTCCGCCGCCTCGGTCGCCCGCCAGGCGAGCACGTCCCTCAGCAGTAGAACGGCCCGCTGGCGCGGCGGCAGCCCCTGGAGCGTGGCCACGAAGGCGAGCGAGACGCTCTCGCGCACCGAGTAGCGCGCCGCCGGGTCGAGCGAGGCGTCGACGAGGAAGGTGTCCGGTAGTGGCTCGAGCCAGGGGATCTCGGCGGTCGGTGGTTCCGGCGTGACGGACGGATCGGCCGGCCCGGCGACGTCGGGCGGCAGCGCTCGCCGGCGGCGCCGGGCCAGCATGTCGAGGCAGACGCGCGTGGCGATCCGGTGCAGCCACGTCCGCAGCCCGGCCTCGCCGCGGTACGTCGCGCGCGCCCGCCAGGCGTTGAGGGCCGTCTCCTGTGCCGCGTCCTCGGCGTCGTGGAGTGAGCCCAGAAATCGGTAGCAGAGCACGACCAGGTCGCGCCGATGAGCCTCGAGCAGGCGCCCGAAGGCGTCCCGATCGGTGGGCAGGGCGTCACGCGCTCGCGAAGCGTCATTCACCAACCGACACCAGCCATCCCACTCTCACCGACGGCAGCCTGACGAAGAAGTGTTCGCCGGGCTGGCCGCACACTTCCGACCGTCCCTCCCGTCTATGCCTCCGCAAGGCCGATGGACCGGTCAGGCAGCGGAATGGAGGACGGAAGCCATGCCCTACTACACCACCGTACGCGCACGCCTCAAGGATGCCGACCCGCAGGTCGCGATGGAGGCCCACAACGCCATCGTCGCAAAGCTGCGCGGCCGCAACGCCGAGCTCGGCGGCACCGGTCACCGCGTCTTCGCCAACGCGCAGGACCCGCAGGAGTTCCTGGCGATGGACACGTGGGAGTCGATGGAGGGCCTGCAGAAGGCGTTCGGTGACCCCGACACGCAGCGCGAGATCGGCAGCATGTTCGACGGCCCGCCGGAGGTCACGATCTGGTCGCCGCGCGAGGGCTGGACCGCTTTCTGACGCAGCACGCCTCAGCCAGATGCCGGCGCCTGCAACTCGAGCCGCCGAAGCGGCGGGCTGTCCGGCGGCGGATCGAAGCTGCCCGCCACCGCCGCCGCCTCGTCGATTGACACCGCTGTGCCGTCGGCAACGAGGCGAGCGTATGCTTCCTCGCCCAATCGGCGGCGCGCGTCCTCGCGGTAGCCGCTGGTCTCGAAAAGCTGGCTAGGTGCACCTCCGCCGAGCTGCTCCTTCAACTGTTCGGCTTTGGCCAGCAGCAGCGCCCCGCGCTCGGCATCACCGACCGCCGTGGCGAACGCTCCGACGGCCTCGAAGACCATACCCTGGCCCAGCTCGTTGCCCATCTCGCGGAAGATCTCCAGCGACTCGCGCGTTGAGGCAGCAGCATCCTGCCAGAGGCCGAGAGACGCCTGGACGAAGGCCAATCCCACGAGCGAGTCGGCGACGCTCCACCGCGCGCCAGCCGCCCGGTGGGCTTCGAGCGCACGCTGCGCCAAGGGCAGCGCATCCTGCGGCTCGCCCTCCAGAAAGTAGGTGAAGGCCATGACCCACTCCGCCTCGGCCGCGCCGACCGCATTGCCCACATCGCGATAGAGCGCAGCGGCACGCTGCAGAAGCGGCCGAGCTTCGGCCGGCCGGCCAGTGAGCATCGGCACGAAAGCCTCGTTGTACAGCGCCTCCGCCAGCCGCGCGCGATCGCCGATCTCCTCGTACAGCGCACTTGCCTCTCGGTAGTGCCGGGCCGTGGCGTCTGTGTCGCCGCTCCAGTAGGCGATGCCGCCGGCGCCAGTCAGCGCCCGAGCCCGGGCCTCGCCTGAGCCGCCGGGCCACGCCAGCAGCCGCTCGAAGATCGCCTGCGCCTCGGCGAAGTGGGCGCGCAACTGCCAGTAGCGCCACAGCGCGCCGGCCGCCTCGAGGGCCTCGTCGAGCATACCCAGCTCGGGCGCCCGCTCGAGGGCCGCGCGAAGGTTGTCGTGGTCGCGGTCGAGGCGGGCCAGCCATGTCAGCTGCTCGGCGCCCATCAGCGCTCGCTCAGCGGCGAGAGCCAGCCCGAAGAAGAGGGCAGCGTGCCGGCGCATCACTTCGTCCGCCTCGCCCGACTCGATCAGCCGCTCGCGGGCATATTGGCGGATCGTCTCGAGCATTGCGAAGCGCGTCTCCGAGTCCTGCTCCTGCACGATCAGCAGGCTCTTGTTGACCAGCGAGGCGACGCTCTCCAGCATGTCCGCGCCGAGGTCAACTTGGCCCACGACCTCCTCGGCGGCGTCGAGCGCGAAGCCGCCGCGAAAGACGGACAGGCGGCGGAAGAGGCGCTTGTCGGCCTCGCCCAGCAGGTCGTGGCTCCAGTCGATGGCGCCGTGCAACGTCCGCTGGCGCGGAGGCAGGTTCTGGGCGGTGCTGGACAGGAACGACAGGCTCTTCTCCAGCCGGTCGAGCATCTGCTCCGGGCTGAGCAGCTTGACGCGCGCCGCCGCGAGCTCGATGGCCAGCGGCAGGCCGTCGAGACGGGCGCATATCTCGGCCACGGCCGGCGCGTTGGTGTTCGTCACGCGGAAGTCGGGCTTGACGGCGACGGCGCGCTCGATGAACAGCTGGACCGCCTCGTACTGCGAGAGGGCGTCAGCGCCGACCGCGGCCGCACTGCGCAGCTCGCCCGCGCTGGCCAGCGGCGGGACCGGGTACTCCTGCTCACCATAGAGGCCGAGCGGCACGCGGCTGGTGACCAGCACCCTCAGCCGCGGCGCGCTCTCGAGCAGCGTGGCAACGTCGTTCGCGGCGCCCGCCACCTGCTCGAAGTTGTCGAGGACGAGCAGCAGTTCGCGTTCGGCCAGCCAGGCGCTGAGGGCCAAGATCGCGCTCTGGTCAGGCGCGACCTTCACGCCCAGCGTGTCGGCGATCGTCGACGGCACGAGCTGCGGATCGCGCAGCGCATCGAGGGCCACGAACCAGCAGCCGTCCTCGTAATCGCCGATGACTTCCTCGGCGACCCTGATCGCGAGCCTCGTCTTGCCGGTCCCGCCCGGCCCGGTCAGCGTCAGCAGCCTGGCCGACGCCAAGCGCTGGACGATCTCGGCCACCTGCCGCTCGCGCCCGATGAAGCTGGTCAGCGCCGGCGGCAGGTTGTGGGCGGCGGCTTCGAGAGAGTGCAGCAGCGGGAAGTCGGCCGGCAGCCCGTCGACCGTCAGCTGGAAGATGTGCTCGGGCGCGGGCAGGCCTTTGAGCCGGTGGCGACCCAGATCGCGCAGGCCCACGCCGTCAGGCAGCCCCTGCTCGACCAGCGCCCGGGTAGCGTCGGAGGTGAGCACCTGGCCGCCATGCCCGGCAGCGGTGATGCGCGATGCGCGATGCACGTCGAGGCCGACGTAGTTGTCGCCGCCGAGCACGGCTTCGCCAGTGTGCAGGCCCATTCGCACCCGCAACTGACGGCCGTCGGGCCACTCCCGCGCGCTCAGCGCGCGCTGCGCCTCGGCGGCCGAGCGGATGGCCTCGATCGGACTGCGGAAGACAACGAAGAAGGCGTCGCCCTCGGTCATGAGCTCCACGCCACCGTGGCGGGCGAAGCTCTCGCGCAGCACCCGGTGGTGAGCTGCGAGGGCGTCCGCATAGCGATCGCCCAGGGCGGTCAGCAGGCCGGTCGAGTCCTCGATGTCCGTGAACAGGAACGTGACCGTACCCGTCGGCAGCTCGGTCATCGCCGCATATTGAGCGCTCGTTGGGAGAGCGGCAAGCCTTGCTCACGCCTTGGCACCGCTCCGGCGAAGGCGTACGGTGGAGCCATGGCAGCCCGCGAGATGCTCGACGGAAGCATCAGTGAAGAGCGCTGGCGGCGGATGCTCGAGGATCCGGCGCGTATGCGCCACGTGCGGCGCTTCCTGGGCAGGCTGCCCAGCTCGCCACGATGCAAGTGGTGCACGCGTCCCTTTGCCGGTCCCGGCGGGACGATCATGCGCGCCGTCGGCCTCGGGCCGTGGACGAAGAACGCCAAGTACTGCACCGGCTGCTTCCGCGTGCTGCGCCAGAGCCACGGCGGAGCAGAGGTCGAGTGCTCGCTCCTCTTCGCCGACGTGCGCGGCTCGACGCCGCTCGCCGAGCAGATGCGGCCGCGCGAGTTCAACCGCCTGATGGGCCGCTTCTACGATGTCGCCACCGACGTCCTCGTGCGCCACGACGCCATCGTCGACAAGTTCGTCGGCGACGAGATCATCGGCTTCTTCGTGCCGGCGATGGCCGGCGCGACCCACGCGCGGCCGGCGATCGAGGCGGCGCTGGAGCTGATGCGGCGCACCGGTCACGGCGAGGGCAGCCGCCCGTGGGTGCCCGTCGGCGCGGGCGTCAATACCGGCCTGGCCTATGTCGGCGCGATCGGCGACGGTCCCGACACGGAGCTGACGGCGATGGGCGACACCGTCAACACGACCGCCCGGCTGGCGTCGGCGGCCGGCGCCGGCGAGATCCTGGTAACGGCATCGGCGGCGCGCAACGCCGGCCTCGACGACATCGCCGTCGAGCGCCGCTCGCTGGAGTTGAAGGGCAAGAGCGAGCCCGTCGAAGTACGAGTCCTTGGCGCATCGGCGCAGCTTCCCTGAGGGACAACTCAGCGACCGCTGGGCCGCTCCCCGTCGTAGTCGTCGCGGGCCTCGTCCCACGCCTCGGCCGCCTCGTCAACGTCCGTGGCGGTGTCGTCGGCCGCCCGGCCCGCGGTGTACTCGGCGCTGAGCTCGGCCGCGCCGACGGTGTCGGAGTGGACGACGTTGGTCCCCTCGCGGTCGATGCCGTACGGCTCCGACTCGTCGCGCCGCAATAGCGGCGTGCCGGCGAGGGGCTCCTTCTCGGCCGGTACGTCCGGCGCCGGCTCATCGCCGCCGACGGCCCGGTCGGTGGGTCGGTCGGTGGGGCGCCCGGCGTTGCGCTCAGGGTCCGCCATCAGCCGGTGCCCGAGCCGGAGCCGCGCTGGCTCAGCACCGCCTCCTGCCACTGCTGGTCGGGCATATTGGGCAGGTGCAGGTTGTTGCGGACGTCGACCACGCCGTCGATGGCGCGGACGCGCTTCTCGATCTCGTTGATCTCTTCCGGCGTGCGCGCCGTGCCGTGGAGCACGATCACCCCGTACTCCGAGTGGATGCTGATGTCGCCCTTGGGGATGTCCGGGTCTCGGAAGAGGATCGTCTCGACCTTGTTCTTGAGCGTCGCGTCGTGGGTTGGCGGGCTGGCGTCGGGGCCGACGTGGCGCAGCTTCTGCTGCACTCCGTAAGCCTCGGCCGAAACGCGCCGGCCGGCCTGCTCGGCACTGCGCACGGCGCGCCGCGCCGTCCCGCCCAGCCGGTCGGCCGTCTGATGGCGCCGGCCACGTCCCTGCCGCGGATCGAGGAAGTACATCAGCGCCATGCCGGCCAGCGCGGCGCCGGCGGCGAGCAGCAGTCGGGTTGTCCATGGTGAATCGGTCCAGCCACGGCGTTCCATGCCAAGCGACACGCGAATGTCTCTGGTGAAGCCCTCGAACATGGTTCTTCCCCCGTGTGTGGCATTTATCGGGGCCAGCGTGGAGCGCCCCGGATCACCGCGGCGCGGTCGGCCGCGGGGGGCGTCTTGCGAGTCCGTGTCGGCTCCAGATTTGCACCAATGGTCTGCAAGCGCACCACCCGTATGTCACGCTTGATGCAACTGCTGGGACGCCTAATGTCGGACCAGCATTCGCTGGGACACCGTGGCGCCCCGTCACCGCGCCGCGGCAGGTTGATGGGGGATCCCCGTCATGGAGAGGCAACGACACGGCTGGGGAGGACGCTGGAAATGAGCGCGAGTCGCACGCCAGGCACTTTCCTTCGACGCATGCCCACGCTCACCGAAGTGCGGCCCATCTTGCGCGCGGCGCTCTACCACGGCGCGCTGGTCGTGCTCGCCGTCTTCCTGATCCTCGTGCTGCTGCCGGTCGCACTGCAGGCGGCCCAGGCCGCTGGCGCCTGAGCACGCTCCCACTGGCCGGCTCGCCGATAACAAAAAGCCGTCCGCATCACTGCGGACGGCGGATGAGACGGTGCCGTCTCAGGTGGCGTGAACTCGACTCGCGCGCGGCCCCTTCGGGCTCTGCTCGATCTCGAACTCGACGCGCTCGCCGCCGACCAGCCGGTCGAAGTCGAGCGATGCCTCGAGCGAGCTGCGATGGAAGAAGTACTCCTTGTCATCGCTCGCCGTGATGAAGCCGAAGCCGCGCTCGGCGACGACCTTCTTGATGGTTCCGGTGGCCACTTTGACCTCCAACTCTTCTCGAACAACTGCTACTCACGCACGATCTGGTCCGAGAAGGGGTCGATCACACGACGTCGCCGCACTTTGCGGCGAGCGCCCATCATACACCGCCACCCGAGCCGGCGATCGAACGGGCGTTCGGGGTGCCTGTTACACTCGGACCATCTCGTGTTCGTTGGGCGCTCCGGTCTGCGCCCCGGCCCCGACCGTTCGGACCCCCATCCATCCATCGTGCCCTGACCGGGCCCCGCCGCGGCGGGATGGGCCTCGTCAGGAGCTATCACGGCATGTCATTCGATCGCCTCGGGCTGATGCCCGAACTTCTCCGCGCCGTAGCGCAGCAGGGTTACACGCAGCCGACCCAGGTCCAGCGCCAGGCCATTCCGCTCATCCTCGACGGCCGCGACGTGCTCGCCGGCGCCCAGACGGGCACGGGCAAGACGGCCGCCTTCGTGTTGCCCGTCCTGCAGCGCCTTTCGCAGAGCAGCGGCGACGGCTCGCGCGGCCGGCGCGCTGTTCGTGCGCTGGTGCTGACGCCGACCCGCGAGCTGTGCCTGCAGGTCGAGGAGAGCGTCCGCACCTACGGCCGCCAGCGGCCGGTCAGCTCGACCGCGATCTATGGCGGCGTCGACTACGACAGGCAGGTACGCCGGCTGCTGCAGGGAGCGCAGGTCGTGGTCGCCACGCCAGGTCGTCTGCTCGACCACATCCGCCAGCGGACCGTCGACCTGTCGCGGGTGGAGGTGCTCGTGCTGGACGAGGCCGACCGCATGCTCGACATGGGCTTCATCCCCGATGTCCGGCGGATCATCGACCTCCTTCCCGGCGGCCGCCAGACGCTGCTTTTCTCGGCCACCCTCCCCCAGCCGATCCGCCGCCTGGCGGCCGACTTCATGCGCCAGCCGGCATGGGTACAGGTGACACCCGATCAACCGGCAGCCGAGCTCGTGCGGCAGCTGGTGTTGCCCGTCGAGCACTCGCGTAAGCGCGACCTGCTCAGCCAACTCGTCCGCTCCGGGCGGATCGAGCAGGCGCTCGTCTTCACCCGCACCAGGCACGGCGCCGGCCGCCTGGCCCAGCAGCTCGAGCGCGATGGCATCCGCGCGACGGCGATCCACGGCGACAAGACCCAGCCCCAACGCGTGCGCGCGCTCGACGACCTGAAGCGCGGCCGCGTCGACGTCCTGGTCGCCACCGACGTCGCGGGGCGCGGGCTCGACATCGACGCCCTGCCGCACGTCGTCAACTACGACCTGCCCACCGTCGCGGCCGACTACGTCCACCGCATCGGTCGGACGGGGCGCGCCGGCGCGGAGGGCGACGCGATCTCGCTGGTCAGCCCCGAGGAGCGGCCGCTGCTGGCGGCCATCGAGAAGCTCCTCGGTCGGCGCATCGAGAGCGAGGTCGTCGCCGGTTTCGAGTCGCCGGCGTCAATCCGTCGAGCGGGGTCGCCCGGCAGGCGCGAGCCGGTCGGCGCCTTCCGCCGCAGTCGAGGCCAGCGGCACACGGCTCGCCGCCGCCCGTCGGCCCAGCCGGAGCAGCGCCGGTCCGACGAGCGAGCGTTCGTGACGCTTCCCGGAGAACGCTTCGCGCGTACCATCTAGTCGAGCTAGTCGAGCGCTCGAGTCGGCCCTCAGCGCAGCGTGGCCAGAAACCTGAACACGGGCATTGCAGCGGCGAAACCCTCGGCCAGCGTGTCTGGCAGCGCCGGGGAGAGGACCTCGCGATCGGAGAGCCACCGGCCGAAGATGACGTCCTTCCAGCGGAAGTGGTCGGCCAGAGGGTGGTCGGCCGGGTAGCCGGCAGGCACGCGCTTCAGCTGCTCGTGGGTGCGCGCGCCGCCGAACCACGCCACGAAGCCCGGCTCCTCGATGGCGGCGCGGACGCGTTCGGGCTCGTCGCGGACGGCGCGCCGGAAGGCGTCCAGCCGCTCGCGGTGCGGCATCCACATGCCGCCGCCGACGTACATCTCGCCCGGCTCGAAGTTGAAGTAGCCACCGTTACCGTGGGCGCCCTCGTCGACGCGGAGGCCAACCTCCGGATCGATCTCGGTCCACGGGAAGGTCGCCGCCAGATGCGTCTTGTAGGGCGACTTGTCGCGGCTGAAGCGCGTGTCGCGATAGATCCGGAAGGGCGACCGCTTGGGATCGGCGAGTAGCGGCAGGTTGCGCTCCGCGAAGCGCTCGGCGAGGGTGGTGCAGAGGGCCTCCATCGGCTGCTTGAGCAGGCGCTCGTAGTCGGCCTTGCGCGGCTGGAACCACGAGCGCTCGTTGTTCGCCGCCAGGTCGGCCAGGAATTGGATGGCGTCGCGGGTGAATCCACGGAACGGGGGTGCGCTGGTGACGGTGGTGGGCATCGTCGATACGTTAGCCCGGCTGGCCCGGCGGTGCCGTCGCGGGCGCCAGCGGCACCTGGATCTCTGTGACGAGGTCGCGCCTACGCTCGACGAGGTACTGCGACGGCAGGCGCAGGTCCTCCTCCGCGCCGAACTGGAGGTAGAGGATGCGGAGCGGCTCCTCGCGTTCGAGTTTAGCCGCCGCCAGCCAGTCATCGAGGGCGCGGCGCGTCCGCGACATCGTCTCGTAGGCGCCGGAATGCAGAATCGTCGCGGCACGGATACGCGGCAACCGGCGCGTGGTCAGCCCGGACGACGGCTGGCTGACCGGCACGAAGATCTCCGTCTGCGGGCCCGCGCCGGCGTCGGACTCGCGTATGAGAGCGCCGGGCGGCCGCGGGGCACGCGTGCCTGCGTCGCGGATCGCCAGCTCCAGCTCGTAGAAGCCACGCTCGACGTCGCCACCGACGGTCGC
>CAYRMQ010000080.1:0-12841 GCA_964425305.1 uncultured Anaerolineaceae bacterium
ACTCGGCCGTGGGAGCTTAGTTTGCTCTGGCCGAGCGCGGACTCAGGTCTGCGATGTCAGCGATGGTTCCGCATGAGCGGACGGATCGCGATTCGGGCTCCGGCAGGGACGCGCAGCCGGCTCTCGCCGTCCGCCCCGCTCAAGGAGCACCAGGAGCTTCGACGAACGCCTCAGCTGCGAACCTGGAGATTGCCCATGGTGAACGGCCACGTCCTGGCGTCGTCCTCGGGCCAGGGCTGGCCCGCGCAGTAGTCCGCAGAAGTGATGAACCCGGCGTCGCCCTCGAAGCCAACGAACGTCGACCGGTCGGCCGGCGCGTCGGCGCCCTCGCCGTAGTCGACGACGCGGAACCAGATGTCGCGCCCAACCTCGTGACGTTCCTGCAGGAAGGACGGATGACTCGAATCGTTGCGCGTGACCACGCCACCGATCCACGCCCGATGGTTCTCCGAGTCGAACGTGACGCACGTTACCGTTCCGTGAAACGCAACCAGTTCGCCCGCGAAGACGACCGACTGGTGGAAGTTGCCGGTGGCGGAGCCATCCGCCCGCGCGATCGCCGAGAAGGCGATATCGGTCTGCAGGGCATCCAGCAGCATGTACTTGCCGCCGCCGGTTGCCGTGCCTGTGACACCGTTGCCGGCAGCGCCGCCGACCTGGGTCGCAACGACGAGCAGCATGGCCAGCCCGAGCGGAATCATGCGGCGAAGCGTGGTCATGGGTCATCTCCTCCGGTTTGGATGGCGCTCCTCTGGCCCCAAAGAGGACCATCCAGCGCGGTCGGCGTTCTAGAACCGACGAAGCACCGTTGGACGCCCCCAACCAATGGCCGGGGTGGAATCGGTGCGCTAGGCTCCGATCGATGGCTGACGTGGCATCTCTGACCTTCGGCAGCACTGCGTCGAGATCGGTCGAAGCGGTTGGGCTGCGCGTGACCGAGGCACGCTTCCCGCCTGATCTCCACCTCGACTTCCACGAGCACGACCGCGCATCACTCGTGGTGATGCTGTCGGGGGCGATGGACGACCATCTGTCGGGCCGGATGCGGCCATGCCGGCCGTCCTCGGTACTGGTTGAACCGCGAGGAGCCCGGCACGCGAATCGGTTCGGGCCGGCCGGCGGTCGCGTCCTCGTGCTTCAGCCCGCGACAGAGACCGAGCTTGCGGACATGTCGCCGTCGGCCGCCTCCCTGTTCATGGACGTTCACCAGGGGCGCTCGCCGGCGGTCGCGCGGCTGGGATGGCGGATCAGCGACGAGCTGCGGAATCCGGACGACCTGACGCCGATGCTCGCGGGCGGCCTGGCGACGGAGATCATTGCCCTTGTCGCCCGCACCGACCGGCCGACGCGCCGTGCTGCCCGACCAGCCTGGCTTGCAACGGTCGAGGACATGGTCCGTGAATCGTTTGCCCGCCCGATCAACCTTGACGAGCTGGCAGCGTCCGTCGGCGTTCATCCGGTCCACCTGGGTCGGACGTTCCGGCGCCAAAACGGCATGCCGCTCGGCGAGTGGGTCCGACAATTACGGCTGGAGCACGCCCGCGTCCGCCTGACGGAGTCGGCGGACTCCATTGCCGATATCGCAGCGGCGTCCGGCTTCGCGGATCAGAGTCACCTGACCCGCGTGATGCACCGTCGGATGGGCGTGACGCCGGCCGAGTACCGCAGGCTCAGCCGCGGCTGAGTTTGCCCCACCGTGAGGCCGTGCGTGCTCAGAACCGAAGGGGGATCGGTCCGAGTCGGCGGACCGTTGAACCTTTGCTCGACTCGCTGCTCGAGAAGGGCTTCGACACGAATCGCACTTGCCCGACGGCGGCCGAGTCCCTGAACTCGTACGGTACGCCCACCGCGTCGCCGACCAGGTGCCCCCAGACGGCACCCGCGAGTCGCTCAGCCAACTCCGTCACGCGCCCATTCTCGGCGAGGGTTGCGCCACTGCTTGATAGGCCCTCATCCTTTGGCGCCGCCGGTGGCCCAGGTGCCAGCAGTCACAGTACGGGCAGTGGTACGGCCGCAACTGGCCGTCGGCGTGGCGCCCGTGGCGGGCAAGCGTGCGCGCTTCGTGGCGGGTCAGGAAGCGTGCCTTGGTCGTGCAGGCACGCTCGATGCGCGGCAGGTCGCGGTTGACGAGCTGGCGGAACTCGACCATGGGGAGAGGCTGCCAGCCGCCTGTGACAGGTCGTATGACACACGCGGCGCTCACAGCACCTGTACCCTCAGGCCGCCGGAGAAACGCCTCCCGCCAGGGGGCCTCCTCCCGATCGTTCCAAGCATGCGGAACCATCGTGCGCATCGCGCCGATAAGTGACCGATGAGCGCGCGCCGCCACAATCCCGCACGAGATGCCCAGGCGCAACGGCAGCGGAATCGAGCTACTGGCCGATCCGACGCGCCGGCGCATCGTCGCCCTGCTCGCGCTCGCCCAGCGCCGGCCGTCGAAGCTGGCGACCGAGACCGGGCTCAGCCGGCCGGCCACCAGCCGCCAGCTGCGGCTGCTCGCGCGGGCCGGACTGATCTCGGCGAGACGCGGCTACGTCGATCGGCGGACGGTCGTCTACTACATCGAGCCGGTGCGCCTCGGCCAGATCGCGGCCTGGCTGGCCGGCACCGAGGTCGGGCGAGTGTTTCCGGCGGCGCCGCCCGAGGTAGCCGACAGCGGCGATAGTTCCGCTTGAGCGGAAGCATCTGGATTGAGGGGTGGGCCAGCGGGCGTTTTGCGGCGGGCGGCGGGCGGAAGCCATCTGGATTGGGGGCCGGCCCGGGGGCGTCGGGTGGCGGGCGGCCTCTAGCGCGGTTCGAGCCTGACGAGGCTGTTGGCCGCCCGCGCGCGCTCGGCAGCGAAAGCCATGCGATGGCTGTCCAGCGACTCCTCGAGCGAGGTCAATGAGGCGCCCGTCTCTCCCGCGCGCCGGCGGCGGAGGTGCTCGCAGAAGGCGGTCATCAGCGCCTCGTCGCCGCCGGAGTGGCCGCCGAAGCCGGCGCCGACCTGCGAACTGCTGGCCGGCTCGGGCGTGAACGGCCGCAGCTCGATGTCGCCGCTGTCGAGCCGGCCGCCGATCTCGCCGCGCGTGCCCATCAGCTTGATCGTGCGCGTGTTGTCGGCGGTGAAGGCGGAGACCGTCAGCGTGGCGGTCACGCCGTTGTCGAAACCGAGCAGCACGGCCTGGTGGTCGGCGACGTCGTTGTCGCAGCGGTAGACGCATCGACCGTACGGTCCCTCGCGCAGCGCCCGCAGGCGGCCCTCCGGGCTGGGGTCGTCGGTCATGGCGGATACGGGCCAGCCGGTCACTTCGGCGAGCTGCTCGAGGTAGAGCCGCGGGGCATAGAACGGGCACTCGTCGGCGACCGGGCAGCCGTCGGTGCAGCGGTCGGGTGCGCCAGCTGGCGCATTGTCGGCCGTGAAGTGGTGCAGCCCACCGACCGACGCGACGCTGGTACACGGCGCGCCGGCGAACCAGCGCAGCAGGTCGAGGTCATGGCAGGACTTGGCCAGCAGCATCGGGCTGGCCAGCTCGGCCCGCCGCCAGTTGCCGCGCACGAAGCTGTGCGCGAAGTGCCACCAGCCGGTGTTCTCGTGCAGGCTGACGCCCACCAGCCGCCCGATCGCGCCTTCGTCGAGCAGCCGCCGCAACTGGGTGGCGAAGGGCGTGTAGCGCAGGACGTGGGCGACCGTTACGCTCGAGCCCGAAGCGCGCGCCGCCCGCGCGACCTGCTCGACCTCCTCTTCCGTCGGGGCGATGGGCTTCTCGAGCAGCACGTCGTAGCCGGCGTCGAGGGCGGCCAGCGTCGGCTCGACGTGCAGCCGATCCGGCGTGGCGACGATCAGTCCATCGGCCAGCCGCCCGGCTGCCAGCAGATCCCGCCAGTCAGCGTAGACGCAGTCGTCGGCGAGGTCGTGCTCGGCGGACATGCACCGGCGGCGCTGCTCGTCCGGCTCGGCGATGGCCACGACACGCGCCAGCTCCGGATTGTCGAGCGCGAAGCGGCCGTAGGCATGCGCGCCGCGCATGCCAGCACCCATGATGGCCAGCGTGACCGGCCGCGGATCGCTCATTTCTGCCCGAGTCAGCAAATCCCGACGCTAGCCCACGATCTCGATGGGTCGTGCACCGGCAAGCGGGCCGCCCGGCGTGGCCCTTGGCAGGTCGGGCTCGAGCCGATCCTCGTTGCGCAGCGCCGCCTCGCGCGCGGCCTCGGCGACGAGCGCCTGACCGGCCGCGTTCATCGCTTCCTCCAGCTCGGGCGCGACCTGCTCCAGGACCTGCCTGTCCTTCTTGGACCGCGGCCGCGCGATCCGCGCCTCCAACCGCGTGCCGTTGGCCGTCGGCTCCAGCTCGAAGGTCGAAACGAAGGTGATGTCGATGCCCGGCAGCGTCGATCGGTCGGTGAAGTAGTCGAAGGGCCGCCAGTCGAGAATCTCCTCGATGCTCACGTCGGGGCCGTGCATGCAATGGGTCAGCATGCCCACGCCGCGCCGGCCGCCGGGCCGCTTGACTTGCTCGACACCGGTGACGCCGATGCCCGCCTGCCACTGCATCCGCCGGCCGGGCGTGGTCACGAACTCCCACACGACCTGTGGCGGCGCGTGCACGTCGGCGGTCACCGTGAGCAGCGCCTCGCCAGGCTCGACGAAGACGCGCCTCCGTGCATCCTCTTCCTGCCAGCGCGCCTCCAGATCGTGGACCCAGGCCGCGATCTCACCGACGCCCTCGTAGGTGGCGGTGTAGGGCCGCATGGCCAGCGCCGTCGGGTCGACTTCCATTTCGGCCACGAGCGCGTCGGTCAGCAGCGCGTAGGCCTGGACCCCCAGCCGATCGACGACGTCGTTCTTGAGCAGCCGATGGACGACGATGACGTCCGACCCGACGAGCTCCTCTCGACCAACAACTCGGTGGCGGACGACACGGCCATGGTGGGCGACGAACTTCAGGTTGAGGTCCGGGATGCGGATGCAGGCGTTGCACTCGCACGAGGTTGCCTGGCGCACGTCGCGCCGTCGGCGCCGGAAGCCGAAGTAGCAGCGCTCGACCGTGTCGAGCAGCAGCGAGCCGTCGATGGTGGCGGCGGGCGCGAAGCAGAAGGCCGCGTCACCCTCCAGCTTGGCCAGCCGGAAGGTCGGTCGGAGGCTCGTTACGACGGTCGATATCAGGTCGGCCAGGACATCCTGAGCGTGGTCGATCTCCACACCGGCCAGGTACTCGGCGTAGCCCGAAATGTCGGCGATGAGCAGGCACGTGCTTTCAGGCTCGGCCATCGTTCGCCGCGACTATAGATCACGTCTTGGGAACCGACGTCGCGGCCCCGGCGTCGAAGCCTGAAACAGCTCCGAACCAGGGAACTCGCGCGTGGATGCTGCTCGAGCCGGACGTTCTGATCGACTCTTCGCGTACCGCCGCCGCGCGCTCGCCGCTCTCGTCCTCGGCCTCCTCGCCGTCGTCGGCCTGCCGGGCGCGTTCCAATCGGTGCCGCCCGCCCGTGCGCTGAGCTGCGTCCCGATCGACATCCACGATCAGTTGCGCGACGCGCGCTTCGCGTTCATCGGCCGACCAACCGCCGAGGTTCCCGGTCCGCAGCCCTTCCCGCGCCAGTTCCTGTTCGACGTCGAGGTGTGGGTCAAGGGCAACCTCGGCTCGCCGGTGATGGTCCGCGGCTTCGAGTGGAGCACGCCCGAGATCGGCCAGCGCATGGCGATGATCGCGGGCGTTCACGAGGACGGCACCCTGCGCGACCTCGAGTGCGTCGGCACCAGCCCCGAGACGCTGCTCGCCATCGCCGAGCTGGAGACAGAGCCGCGCTCGACCGATCCGCCGGCGCTGCTCGTCGGCGGCGAGTTCGGCCCGGCGCGCGTGATGGCGCTCGACGGTCAGGGCCGGCTGGCCGGCCTCGGACCCGGCGAGGGCGCCGTCGTGGCGATGGCCGGCTGCCCAGGTGGCAGGCGCAGCGTGGAGCTGGTCGCCGAGTTTGCCTACAGCCCGCCGGGGATCATCGCCGTCCGCGACCTGGCCACGCTCGACATCGTGCGCGAGGCGAGCCTGCCGTTCGTGGAGAGCGGCTTCTCATGGCCGGCGGCGCTGAGCTGCCGCGACGAGAACGGCGACGAGGTGATGTTCGGGCTGCCCGGTGAGGGCATCCAGCGCTGGGCCGACGGCCTCGAGCCCCTTCACGATGGGTTCTTCACGGCCTTCGCGATCGGTAGCCGCTGGGCGGTGGTCGCCGGGGCGCAGGGCATCCCCGAGGAGGGCGGCTCCGCTTCGCTGAGCCTGCTCGACCTGGCGACGGGGGACGAGACCCCGCTGGCGCCGACTCCCACGCCGATGCAGCCGACCGCCTTCGCCTTCAGCCCCGACGAGACGCACCTGGCCTATTTCGGCACGACGCCCTACAACCACCAGCCGGCGGGCATGTTCGTCCACGTCATCGACCTGTCGAGCGGCGAGCTGGTCGCCTCGCGCAGCCTGCCCGCGCCGCAGTTCTGCGACAGCTGCTGGGGCGATGTTGCGTGGCTCGACGACCAGACGCTGCTCGTCCGCGACCGGCGCTGGGACGAGCGCGACGACATCGTGAGCACCGTCCGGATCCTCAGCCTGCCCGACCTCGAGCCGGGCGACGAGTTGAGCGGTGGCCAGGCCAACGTGGCGCAGGTGGCCGCCGGCGTTCTGCTGACCATCGATCAGGCGGGCGGTGGCCACCGCCTCGTCGCGATGCGCCTCGACGACGGCCGCGAGGTAGAGGTGCGCGCGCTGGCGACCAACAACGCCAGCTCACTGCTGGCTTTGCCGGCCTTCGACGCGGCGGCCGCGGCGGCGTACACGAGCCAGACGCCGCCCTCACCCGCGCCTGCCTCACCCGGCCCCGCCTCGCCGGGTCCGACCGCAGGCAGCACGCCCGTTCCCGATCCTTCCGCTACGCCTGCTTTCGCTGACCTGCTTGCGCCCGTCGCGCTGCTGCTTATCGCCGGCCTCCTGGTCGGAGGCGCCCTCGTCTGGCGGCGCCGCCTGCCAGGTTGACGCGTCAGGCGCGGTCTGGCGTGTCGTCGTCCTGCAGGCCGGCCCGCTTACGCAGCTCGTCG
The DNA here is from genome assembly GCA_964425305.1 of uncultured Anaerolineaceae bacterium. Lineage (GTDB taxonomy): Bacteria > Chloroflexota > Limnocylindria > Limnocylindrales > CSP1-4 > JALYGJ01. The sequence continues at coordinate 7,070 of CAYRMQ010000080.1, forward strand.
ATCTTCTCGGAGGCCTCCGCCTTCGTCATGTCGTCCGGCACCTGCTCGCCGGTCTCGCGGCTCAGCGTCTCGAGATAGGAGGCCTGCGCCTCGGTCATCGGGTCGTCGCCGCTCGCCCAGTGGTCGGGGTCCTTGCGCACCGCGCGGTCTCTCGGGCGGTCGCTCATCACGATCCCTCCCGGCCGTAGTCCGGCTGCTCAGCGGCCCGGTCGGCACCCTCGGCGACCTTGTCGGCGGCGTCCTCGGCGTCGGTGCCGTCCATGCCCGACCGCCAGTCGTCGGCCGTCCGCTTCAGCTGGTGCTCGGCGTCATCCTCGTGCTGTATGTCGGTCGGTTGATCGCTGTTCCTGTCCATGCGCCGAGCGTGGCCACTCGCCGGTGACATGCCCGCGCGGCGGCGGTGCGGCGCGGGTTGCACGCTCGTTGCACGATCGACTACGGCACGCCGGGCGGCCGGCACCCCTTGTTGCGAAAATGTGGCGTACCGTGCAGGCGACCGAGCCGTGCTGTCGGCAGGCGAGCCGTGCTGTCGGCAGGTGAGTCGGGAGGACCCAGCGTACTTCGCCGTCGGCGACGTCGGCGACGCCGCGCGTCGAGCCGAGGATGCCGGCGGGCGCCAGCTCGTGCCGCCGGCCGCCGCCGACGGTTACTGCCAAATGTGCGTTTGGCAGCACCTCGTGCCGGCCGGCGCTCGTCCCAGGGCGAGCGCTCGGCCCTGGGCGCCCTCACTTGTGCGTGAGCGAGCACATCTGAGGGAAGCAGGGGCGTCCCGATGTGCCGAAATATGGACATTTGGCGGTAATCGCCCATTTGGCGGTAGTCGCCGTGTTCGCGCGGTAGGTGCGCGGGCCGGCACCGGTCGATCAGGCGTGCACCCGCACCTCGGCGACCCACTTCACCCAGTCGAGGCCGCGCCGGTTGGGCACGACCAGCCGGCAGGGCGCGCCGTTGCCCGCCGGCAGCTCACCGCCTGCCACGCCGGTGGCCAGCATCGTCCCGCGCGCCTCCTCGACCGACATCAGCGCGCCCCAGCCGGTCACCGACCGCACCTCCACCGTCTGCGCGCCGGCCCGCACCACGGCGGCGTCGAGCACGCGGGTCATCGGTACCCCGCGCCAGGCCGTCTCCATCACCCAGCCGCCGGTGCAGTCGAGGACGGCGGTCTTGTCGGTCGCGCCCAGCGCGAGGAGCTCGTCGAGCGACAGGCGCAGCGGCCGGTCGACCGCGCCGTCTACCGTCAGTCGCCAGGCCGCATGGTCGATCGCGGGCGTCCCCTCCCCGAAGAACGTGGTAGGCGGCGGGATGCCCCCGGCAGGCAACCAGCGCGACCCGGTGAAGCGGCGCGGCGCTTCGCTCAGCCGATCCAGGATCTCGGCCACTCCCCAAACGAGCCCGCCGCCGACCGCCAGCGCGCCACCGGCCACCACCGACCGACGTGACAGCCGGCGGCCAGCGACGCGGGGCGTGGACAGGCGTCGGCGAAGCGTAGAAAGGCGCGGCCTGAGCAGCCGCCACCGGCCGCGCGTCAGCAGGTGCAGCAGCCCCAGCCCGAGGATCGCCCAGGCGACGATGCCGTGCCAGCCGAGCAGTGTCCACGGCCCGATCTCGACGTACGTGCCGCCGGCGACCCACACGAAGCCGATGACCAGCGCGGCGAGCGTCGCCACCGCCAGCGGAACGGCGATGAGCAGGCGGCGCCAGCGTCGATGCGCCAGCGCTCGCGGGAGACTGCGCCGCAGCTTGACCGCGCTCGCCGCCAGCAGCACGCCGGCGAGCAGCCCGTGCAGCGCATACAGCCACCACGTGTCGGCTGAGCCGGCGCGCCACGTCAGCACACCAGTGGCGAAGATGGCCACGATCAGGAGCGCCAGCAGCCGGTCCAGCACCGCCTCCGACATGCTCCAAGCCTACGCCTCTACGGCAGCCTCCCCTGCGAATCGGGCAGCGCGATGACGCCGAGGCCAATCTGGCGACCGACGTGCGCGAGGTCAGGATCGGTCGTCGCCATGCTTGCTCCGAGGGTCTGGGCGGTGGCCAGGCAGGCGCAGTCGGCGAGGGATATCGGCGCTCGAGCTCGGTGGTAGTGACGAGCGCGGAGCACGGCGGCCAGGCGGGCGGTGGGCACCCACATCGGCTCGACCTGTAGCCCTCCGACGAGGAGCAGATTGACTTGCCGCCGAACAACTCGTTCAGGCTGGCCAGCGATGCGCAACAGCCACTCGATCGACTCGCCCAGGTTGACCGCGGCGATGGCCGGCGGCGGTCGCTCGCGCAGGATGCGTTCGACCTCGCCGCGGGCCGGCTCGCCGATCAGCGCGGCAATCAGCGCGGACGCGTCGAGAACAGTCGGCGCCACTTGCGCTCCTCGGCCTCGGCCTCCTCCTCGCGCGCCTGGCGGCGGATCTCGTCCGATGACATGCCAATTCCGGCGAGCGACCCGAGCGCCTCACCGATCGGATCCTCGGGCACGGGGCTGATGACGATGTAGGCGCCCTCGTCCTCGATGATCACGTCACGCGTGGCCCAGCGGCGGCGCACCTCGGCCGGCACCTGCACCTGCCCGCCCTGTGAGATCCTGGTCACTTTCATGAGTGCACGGTACTTCTCATGAAGCGCCTCGTCAACCCGCGGCGAACTAGACCCCCACCTTGGCGGCCCGTCCGGCGCCGGCCGCCAGCCGCTCGATCAGCCCCTCGGCGCCCATCCCGGCAAGGATCGACCGCGCCTCTTCCAGCCCGGACGCGGCCTCGGCGTCGACGGAACCGAGCAGCCAGGCCCGCTGGATCAGCGTCAGGGCGAGGTCCAGGCGGAAGTCGGCCTCGCGCCACTCGTCGATGAGGGTGCGGTATTCGCTCAGCGCCTCGTCGGTGCGCCCCTCCAGGGCGGCCAGTCCGGCCCGCACCGAGTGCAGCGCACGCAGGAACCACGTGCCGTGCGGATTGAGCTCCATGAGACGGGCGACGTCGGTCGCAAGCGCCTCCCTGTCGCCGAGCAGGACGCCTGCCCGAGCAGCGACCACCGCGGCCGCCGCGGCGTCGCTCCCACGCGGAAACCTGTCGCCTGACTCGAGGCCCAGCCGACGCGCCTCGACGAGCTCTCCGTTCGCGAAGGCGACCATCGATTCCATTGCGCGGAGGCTGGAGATGTCCTGTGCCGAGCTCGATTCCGCGACGTACCTCCGCGTCAGCGCCAGGCGCTCCTGTGCACCGGCCGCGTCGCCGCGCAACGCCAGCACGACGCTGGCAACCCCATGGACGAACGTCGACATCGAGGCTTGGACGGCTGCGGCACCGGCTTCGAGCTCGAGCACCTTGTCGAGATCGCCGATCAGCAGCGCCGAGCCGGCTGCGTTGCCGGCGAGATTCGCCGCGCTCAGAGAGTCGCCGAACTGCTCGGCGATGGCGATGCCGTCGAGTGCCACGCGCAGCCCCAGGTGAGGGTCGTGGTCGTAGAGATAGGAGCTCAGGTTGAAGCGACCCCTGATCCGGGCGGCGACATCTCCGACCTCGTCGGCGATCTGGATCGCCCCGCGTAGCAGGGCCATGCCTTCGGTCATGTTACCCACCGTCGCCAGCGCCCACGACTTGGTGATGAGCAGTTGCAGCGTGGGCAGCCGGAGCCGCTCGGCGCCGTCGAGCGCGCGTGAGACTGCGGCCAGCCCCTGCTCCCCTTCGTCGATGAAGAGGTAGGCCCGCCCCAACTGGCCATTGAGCTTGATGGACAGCTCGGTCGCATCCGGCGGAAGGGCCGCGATGCTTGCCGTCAGCAGCTGGATCGCCTCATCGATACGCGAGCGGAAGATCAGCACGTGCGACAGGCGCAGCGCGGACTCAGCGGCTTCCGTCTTGTCGCTGCGCCTCTCGTAGTGCGCCATCGCCGTGCGCAAATACTCCTCGGCCTTCTCGAGCTGGCCGGCCGGGCTGGCCGAGGATGCCGCCTGGATCATCAGCTGCGCCTTCTCGGCCTCGTCGAAGGTTACCGCCAGCGCCTGCTCGAAATAGGCCACCGCCTGCTCGTGCGAGTGCAGCCGCTGGGCACGCTCGGCGGCGCCGCGCAACGCCAGCCGCGCCTGCGTCGCCACGGCCGCGCCCTCCTCGCCTTCCGGCGCCGCGCGATACGCCTCGAGGTAGTGATTGGCCAGCACGCCGGCCAGCTCGTCGTCGCCGAGCGCCTCGAGGTGGCGCGCCGCGGCCAGGTGGCGGGCACGCCGCTCGCGCCGGCCCAGCGTGCCGTAGGCGACCTCGCGCACCAGCTCCTGGCGGAAGCGGTACTGGCCACGTTCCGGGGAGCGCGGGTCCGTCCGGAGGGTGACCAGCTCCTTCTGGGCGAACGTGCGCAGCCTGCGCTCGACCTCTTCGATCGGTCGCTGCGCGAGCTCGGCAAGGACGGGCACCGCGAACGACAGGCCGACCACCGACGCGTCCTGTAGCAGCCCGCGGTCGGCCGAGTCGAGGGCGTCGAGGCGCGACGCGATGAGCGCGCGCAGCGTCGGCGGGATGTCGAGGGCCGGGAGGTCGGTGGCCAGTTCGTAGACGTCGCCGCTGCGGACGAGGTGACCGCCGTCGACCAGCGACCGGACCGTCTCGACGGCGAACAGCGGCACTCCCTCCGCCCGCGCCACGATGCGCCGCAGATCGTCTTCCGGCATCTGCGGCACCAGGCCGCGCAGCAGCGCGACCATCGCCTCGTCAGACAGCGGCTCGAGATGCACGGCCACGAACGCGCCCTGGCCCACCCCGAACTCGGGCCGTCGCTCGTAGATCTCGGGCCGTCCCAGCGCCACGATCAGGATCGGCCGGTCGCGGCTCCACGTCACCAGATGATCGATGAAGTCGAAGAGGCCGCTGTCGGCCCACTGGAGGTCCTCGAAGACGAGCACGCTCGGGCCCCGCTCGGTGATCCGCTCGAAGAAGGTCCGCCACGCCGAGAAGAGCTGCTCGCGTGCGTCCCAGTCGACGTCGTCGATACCGAGCAGCGCGCCCAGCGCCGGCTCCAGTCTCCGCCTCTCGTCGGCGTTTGTGACGAAGTCGGCCAGCGTCGCGCGCAGCTTCTCGCGGGTCGTCGCCTCGTCGTCGGCCTCGGCGATGCGCGCACGCCGGCGGACCATCTCGCCCAGCGCCCAGAACGTGACGCCCTCGCCGTACGACGGCGAGCGGCCCTGGTGCCAGTAGTACGTCGCATCGGCCAGCCCGTCGAGGTACTTCTCGAGCTCCCACGCCAGGCGGCTCTTGCCCATTCCCGCCTGGCCGGTGATCGACACGACGCGCAGCTTGCCCTCCTGCTCGACCGCGTGCAGCTGGTCCTTCAGCAGGCGCAACTCGACCTGACGCCCGACGAAAGGCGGCTCGAGGCCCTCCTCCCGGCCCTCCCCGCCGACGCGGGCAACCACGCGCAGCGCCCGCCACGCCGCGACCGGCGCCTGCTTGCCCTTGAGCAACTGATCGCCGGCCGGCTCGTAGGCGATCGCCGCGCTGGTCGCCTTGCGCGTCTGCTCGCCGACGAGCACGACGCCCGGCGGCGCTACCGACTGCAGCCGTGAAGCGGTGTTGACGACGTCGCCCGCGACGAGCCCCTCCCCCTGGCGCCCGGCGGTGACCGCCGCCTCGCCCGACAGCACGCCCGCCCGCAGCGCCAGCGCCTGGCCGGCCAGGCTCAGCTCGCTGACCGCCTGGACCAGCTCAAGGGCGGCGCGGACGGCACGCTCGGCGTCGTCCTCGTGGGCGACCGGCGTGCCCCACACCGCCATCACCGCGTCGCCGATGAACTTCTCGA
>CAYRMQ010000081.1:0-12184 GCA_964425305.1 uncultured Anaerolineaceae bacterium
AACAGGTCGCGCCTGTCGTAGATGTTCAGCCACGGCTGGAAGGGCCGGCGTCCTACGCCGTCGGCCGACCGAAGCGCGCCGAACGTCGCCAGCAGCGACGCCTGCGAGCCGGCGGTCACGAGCAGGTCCGGCTTGACCGAGGCGGGCTCGGCCAGCAGATCGACGAGGACGATGCCGCCCATGCTGTTGCCCAGCGCCACAACCGGCCCGCCGCGGGCCCGCGCCTGTGCCAGCGTCCGGTCGACGACGGCGCGTATCGCAGCACCGTCGCGCTGGTAGAGCACCACGTCCGCCGGTCCCAGCGCGGCGTCGCGCGTCAGCCGCGCGCGGTGGGGGAGGAGCACGTCGGTGGCCCAGCGCTTGAGCCCGGGACCGACGTCGATGCCGAGATAGCCGGCGAGCAGCGTCGCCGCGGCCGCGCCGATGACCGCCTCGGCGATGCGCAGCTGAATCGTGCCCAGGACGTCGAGCGGGTGGGCCGCCTCGGTGGCGACCGAGGCGGCGACTGCCCGGCCGGCGGCGGCCATGAGCTCGCTCTCCGGCACCGGCGCAGCACGCGCCGCCGAGTACTCGGGCGAGGCCTCCACCCGCTCGGCCGCCAGCCGGCAGGCCTGGGCCATCGGTGCCATCTGCCCATTGGCCAGCGCCACCAGCTCGCCCGGCGCGCCGACCTCCGTGCGGCAGATCACGAGCAGCCGATCGGCCTCGCGCCTGTTCTCCAGTCCGGACGCCGCTGGAGACTGCTCGGCCAGGCGCCGAAGCTCGGCCAGCGGTCCTTCGCTCAGCAACGCACGAACCGCGCCCTCGTCGGCGACAGGCGTGGCGACGGCTGCGGCGGGGTCCGGCTCGAGGATGGGCAGGGCGTCCTCGATGCGATCCAGCCGTGCGCCCGCCTCCTCACCCCAGCGCGCCGGCAGGACGGCCAGCGACAGGCCGGCGCGGCGCAGCGCCTGCTCGATGCGCGCGACGTGGTCGTCGACCTGCGCAGCTCGATCACTTGCTCCGTGGACGTAGACGAGCGTGCCCACGCTGGTCAACCGCTCGCCTGCGGGCTGGCTGCGTAGCGTCCGGGCGTGGTGCCGAGGTACTGCCGGAAGCGGCGGGTGAGATGGGCCTGGTCGAAGAACCCGACCGACAGCGCGACATCGGCCAACGGCTCGCCGTCGAGCATGCGCCGCCGCGCCGCGTCGAGGCGACGGCCGATGACGTAGGCGTGCGGCGGAATGCCGAAGGTCGTCGCGAAGCTGCGCGCCAGCCGCTCGGGACGGGCGCCGATGCGGGCGGCGGCCTCAGCCATCGTGATCCGCTCGAAGATCCGCTCGTCGAGCAGCGCGCGCAGCTGCTCGGCCAGTTCGCCGTGCGCCGGCGTGCCCTCCTCCCGACCTGGCGCGCCGAGGCGCGACCTGATCGCTTCGGCAACGAGGTGCAGCCGCGTCTCTGCCTCGAGCGCGTCGTCGGCGCAGCCGAGCGCATCGTTGAGGGCGGCCACGCCGGCACGCAGCGCCGGGTCGACGATGATCGGCCGGTCGACCGCCGGGCCGATGAGCCCCTCGCCGAGGACTGGGGTGTCGACATAGACGACGCGTTTGCGGTAGCCGCGGACGCTCGCCGGGCGGCCGTCGTGAACGACGTGCGGCGGCAGCAGCGTGACCATCGGCGGAGCAGCGCCACGCTGCGCACGGTGAAGGTCGTAGCGGATGCCCCCCTCGTCGACGATGAACAGCGTCCAGCTGTCGTGGGTGTGGGGCGGATAGGCGTGCTCGGTGAAGCGAGCGTGAAAGACCTCGCTGATGCCGGGCACCGCCGGCTTCCATGCGCGCAGCGTCGCTTCGCCGGTCGCCCCTGCCACGGCAGGATCGTACAAGACGTCCCGGCCGCCGCCGGCCTAGCGTCGGCGCCGGTGAATGAGCTCGTCGGCCTGATCGGCTTCTCGTTCGTCGGAGCGGTCACGCCCGGACCGAACAACGTGCTGCTGTGGGCGTCGGGCGTGGAGTTCGGCTTCCGCCGGACGCTGCGTCACGTCATCGGCTCGGCCCTCGGGATCGGCGCGATGGCGCTGGCCACCGCCGGCGGCATGGGCGCGCTGGTGACGGCCGTGCCCGAGGTCGGCCTGGCGATGCGCGTCGGCGGCTCCGTCTACCTGCTCTACCTCGCGTACCAGGTCGCCGGTGCCGGCGCCCTCGAGCGGGGCGAGGCGGCACGGCCGCTGGGACTGGTCCAGGCGGCCGCCTTCCAGCTGATCAATCCGAAGGCGTGGGTGGTGGTGCTCGGGGCGATCACCACCTTCCGTCCGGCCGAGCTGCCCGTCGTCGCGGGCAGCCTGCTGACGGCGGTGACGATGACGGTCGTCGTCGTGCCGGCGTTCGTGGTCTGGGCCGCCGGCGGTGACGTCCTCGGGAGGTTGATCAGTCAACCGCGCCAACGGCGCCTGCTGAGCCTGATTCTCGCCGTGCTGGTCGTCGCGACCGTTGGCTACGTCTGGATCTGACGACGGCCGACTAGTTGACGCGGACCTCGGTGCCGTGCTTTGGGTCGCCCGCGCGGCGGCCGACGAGCGTGATGCCCTTGATCATCGCGTAGCGCGAGTAGAACGTGTCGCGATGGATGACGTTGCCGTTGGCGTCGCGGACGGTGCGCGTGACCGTCGAGTCGAAGCCGTTGGCCGGCCACTCCACGCGGCGGCGCGCGCCGGGCGCCAGGTTGTTCGTGTAGCGCAGCACCTCGTAGGCGCGGCGGCGGTTCTCGATGATCGGCTCCGAGAAGGAGACCGTCCGGCCGTCGTCGACACCCCAGATCTCGAAGATCACCGCGCCCGAGCGGTTGATGCCGCGGATCAGGATGGGGTGCCTCATGTCGTTCGTGAAGCGCATCGTCTGGCGCGCGCCACCATTGCTGATCCAGACAGTGGCGTCGAGGCCGACCGGGTAGCGGCTGATGTAGTAGTAGTGGTTCTTGCGCGCGCCCATCTTCAGGCCGGCGCGCAGCGCGGCGTTGAAGATCGTCGTGGAGCACGAGCAGATGCCGCCGGCGAGCGTCGCGTCGGGCACTGTCCGGCCGCGGATGATGGCGCCGCCGTAACCGTAGCCGTCGTCCAGCGTGGGCATGCCGACGACGCGCCAGAAGTCGAACGTCTCGCCCGGGCCAACGACCGTTCCGTCGATCTTGTCGGTGGGCACGGATATGTTCTTGCCGTTGGCGTTGAGCACACCGGGCACGAAGTTGGTGCGCCAGCTCGACAGCCGCTCGACGCGCGGCGCGAGCGCCTGCGCCTGCTCGAAGGTGAACTCCGGCTCGAGGACGACCAGCGACATGCTGACCGACGACGGTCCGCCGCCGTCGGCGCGTGCCTGGAGGGCGGCAAGGATGCTGTCGGCGCTCGGCTGGACGTCGATGGCCTGGCCGTTCTTGCCCGGCACCGCGACGACGTCGCCGCCGCGGAAGGCGAAGCTGGCGTCCCGGGCGGGCCTGTCGACCTCGAGGGCGAAGTGCTCGACGAACTGGACGATCGGATCGCGCTCGATGACGACCGCCCACACGCCGGCAGCCTGCTCGTCGAGGCGTACCCAGCCGAGGATCTGCTCGGCGCTGATGGCGGCTGTTCCACCCCCGCCCAAGATCGAGAGCGGGCCGTCGGTCACGCGCTCGATGCGCTCGACCGCCGCCTGCGCCACCTCCGTCGGCACGCGCGGCGGCACGACCACCGGCTCGACGGCGATGCCCGTGTCGGCCGGCGAGAGGCTGCTGACGGCGAGCGTGACGAGCTCGATGCCGTGCGCGACATCGACGCTCTGCCCGGCCGACGCCGGCAGCACCGTGAAGTGGCCGTTCGTCCGGACGACGCGCGCGTCCACCGGCTCGATCTGGGCCGCGGCGGCGACGGCGGCCACGCGCCGCGCCAGCTCCTCGTGGTCGAAGGTATAGGAGGGCTCGATCAACACGCCGCGCAGCAGCACGCCCAGGTGTTGCTGGACCTGCTCGATGAGGCCGCCGTCATGTCCGACGGAGAAGGCCTGGTCGAGCATCAGCGGCATGTTGTAATCACGCCCGATCTCCCAGTAGGCGATCTGGGCCTGCTCGCCGGCGAAACGCACGCTGATATGACCGCTCGACAGCGAGGGCAGTGATTCGCGGAGCAGCGTCTCGGCCTGGACGCGGTCGAGGCCGGCCAGCGATACGCCGGCGACGTGGACGCCGGGCAGGACGCGCCCCTCGTTCATGCGCAGGTAGCCGAGAGCGAACGCCGACGCGAAGAAGAGGAAGGCGAACAGCGTCAGGGCGAAGGAGAAGAAGAGCTGCCGCCAGGCAAAGCCGCCCGCGGGCACGACGACCAGCGGCAGCTGTTCGGTGCGGGTTGTCATCGGTTTGTGATGCTAGCAGCGGGCGGTGTGGGACGGCATGGGAATATCGTCCCGATACGCCGTTTGATTTTCTTGCCCTCCCCTCAATAGCGCGGCCAATACCGCGGCCAATACCCCTTACTGCTTACGCAGGATGACGACCCGGCGTTGCGGCTCCTCGCCGATGGATTGCGTGGCGACCTGCGGATGCTGGCGCAGGGCGAGGTGGATCCAGCGACGCTCGAGCGCCGGCATTGGTTCCAGCTGCAGCATCTTGCCGGTCTCGATGACGTGGTCTGCCGCGCGCAGCGCGATGTCGCGCAGCTGCCGCTCGCGGCGGCCGCGGTAGTCCTCGACGTCGACCAGCACGCGCGTCCAGGCGCCCATCCGCCGCGACAGCATCAGGTTGACCAGGTGCTGGAGTGCCGACAGCCGCTCCCCCTTGCGGCCGATTAATGCGCCCAGGGCTTCCTTCTCCTCCTCGTCGGCGCTGACATCCAGCTTTGACGTATCGCCGCCCTGGACCGTGACGGTCGCGCGCAGGCCCATGTGCTCGAGCAGCTGCGCGAGGATCTCGCGTCCTGCCTCGAGCGCCTCGGGCGTCGCCTCGGCGGCCTGGATCTCCTCGCGCTCCGTGGCGAGCGATGCGCGGCTGGCGCGGACCTCCTCCTGCTCGCTGGCCGACAGCGCTCCGCCGCGGTCGCGTCCGCGGCCGCGACGCGCCGGCGCCTCGCGCCGGCCTTCAACCATGTCCGGTGCTGTGCCGTCTTCCGGACGCTCCCCCGCGCGAGCGCGCTCGGGCCGGCGCTCGCGGTCTGCGCCGCGACGGCGGCCGCCCCGTTCGCGGCCGCGCTCTCGGTCGCGGCCGCGGAACTCTTCGCGTGGCGGCCGTTCAGGCGCGGGCAGGGGAGCGGATGCCGCCGCCTCGCGCCGTGGAGCGGCACCACCGAGCGCCGAACGCGGTGCGGCGATGATGCGCGCCGGCTCGGCGCCCATGCCCAAGACGCCGCGGCTGCCCGGCGTCAGGATCTCGAAGTCCAGGTCGTCGAGGCTCTCGACCTGGAACGACTCGCGCGCCTCGCGCAGCGCCTCCTCGACGCTCTTGCCTGTGAATTCCTGGTATTCGCTCATCGCCGTCTCCCTCGCCGGCTGGTGCGCCCCCTGGAGCGTGCCGGTCGGATAGTACCTGCCGCGCGGTCACTTGGGCTGCGGCGAGGTTCATCTTTGCGGCTTTCGCCGCTTTGTGCCTGTGGCGGTGTGTACTCGGGCACCGGGAAGCGCGGCGTGTGGTCGCGCGCGAAGGCCGGGTTCCAGCCGAACAGCGGGAACAGCGAGCCCCAGCCGGCGATCAGGTACTGCTGGATGATCGAGTAGGCCGTGAAGACGATCCAGTAGAGGAACAGGCCGGCCGGCAGGAAGGCGCCGTAGATGATCGAGAACAGCGGCAGGATCAGGAAGATGCGCTGCTGCGAGCGGATCTGCGGATCGTTGATCTTGGGCACCATCATCCGCGTCTGGATCAGCTGCAGCAGCGCCGCCACGAGGGCCAGCGCGCTGATGCCGAAGCCGGGCGGCGGCATGAACGGCAGCGGGATGTAGAAGAGCACCTCGGGCCGGTGGGCGTCGAGGTTGCCCAGCCAGCTGATCGTCGGGTCGATGCACGGGACGTCCGGGTTCGGCGGCGAGACCTGGCAGGTCACGTCGATCACCTGCTGCCCGAAGACCTGCAGCATGGAGCTGATGTCGGGCGCGGACAGGCCCTGCGAGACGACCTGGTAGATCGGGATCAGCAGGAACAGCTGGAGCACCGCCGGCAGGCAACCTGCCGCAGGGTTGATGCCGCGCTCGCGGTAGAGCCGCATCGTCTCCTCGCTGATCTTGGCGCGGTTGCCCTTGAACTTCTGCTGGATGGCCCGCATCTCGGGCTGCAGCAGCTGCATCCGCCGCTGCGAGACGATCTGACGGCGGAAAAGGGGAATCAGGATCGTCTTGATGACGATCGTCAGCAGGATGATCGCGATGCCGATGTCGCCGATGACGCTGTAGAAGACGACCATCGTCAGGAACAGTGCCTGGAAGATGGGCGTGAACAGCCAGGCCAGGAAGTCGATCGGGTTGGCGCTCGGCTGGGCCGGACAGAGCGGCAGCGGCCGCGGCGTCGCGTCCGGCGCCGGCGGCGTCGGCCGAGGCTCGGGCAGCGGACACGGATCGCCGTTGGGCCAGGCGTAGGGCGTCGCCGCCGGCTCTGCCGGCGCGGGCGTCGCCTGGGCCGGGGCCGGCGAGGGCGTCGGTTCGTCGACGGCCAGGGCCGGCAGCGCGCCGAGCAGCGTCGCGAAAAGGGTCAGCGCGCCAAGCAGGGCGACGATGCCGCGGCGGCGGCGGCGGCCGGGCGCTGACGCGGACGGCAGCGGCTCAGCGGACAGGGTCGTAGCCTCCCGGATGCCAGGGGTGGCAGCGCGCGATTCGCTTCATGCCCATCCAACTGCCGCGCAGCAGGCCGTACTTCTCGATCGCCTGCTCGGTGTAGCGCGAGCAGCTCGGCTCGTAGCGGCACGACGAGGGCAGCCAGAAGAAGACGGCCCGGTAGAGGTGGATCAGCCAGATGCCGATGCGCTTCACGTTGACGATTCTGTTCCTTCCATCAGCCCACCCCCTCGCAGCAGCCGCTCGATTGCCTCGGCCAGCTCGGCCTGCGTCGCCGCTGCCGACTGCGGCCGCGCGACGAGCAGGACGTCCCAGCCGCGCTCGACGCTGCCGTCGAGCCCGCGCAGGACGCTCTTGAGCCGGCGCCGCACGCGGTTGCGCACGACCGCCGAACCCAGCCGGCGCGCGGTCGAGACGCCGTACCTCGTTCGATCCAGCTCGTTCCTTCTGTAGCGGAGCAGGACCAGCGGATGGCTGCGGCTGCGGCTGCCCGCCTGGATCGCCCTGAAGTCGTGCGGCGAGCGGATCATCTCGAGTCTGCCGCGCATCTGCGAGGTTCAAGCAGGCAGGATCAGGCCGACAGCTTCTTGCGCCCCTTTGCGCGCCGCGCGGCGATGACCCGCCGGCCGGCCTTCGTCTTCATGCGCGCGCGGAAGCCGTGCTCGCGCGCACGGTGTCGCTTCTTGGGCTGGTAGGTCTGCTTGGTCATGGCGGCTCAGAGATTCCTTTTGGACGGCGTGGTCCGGGCGGGTCAGGACGGCCGGGTGATCCGACCGATCTGCCAGTCGAGAAGAAAACGCGCCTGGCGCTGCGGTGCGCAGGCCGGGCCCGCGCAAGGCGCCGTGGCGCGTCCACGTCTGGCGGATTATATGAACGGCCGTTCGGGAGTGTCAATTCGAGGAGCCCCAAGGCGCCTTCAGCGCTCGAAGCGGAAGAGTCGAACGCCGGGCCGGTAGCACGGCGGTAGGCCGGCCAGCCGGGCGGATCCGACCGACGCCACGCTGCCGCCGACGGCGTCGAAGGAAAGCTCCTCGAAGCCGGCCCGGCCGAACCAGGCGCGTACTGCCGGCGTCATGTCGGGCGCGCGCCGGTGTCGCGTCCAGATGACCGTCGCCCCCGCTGCGCAGAGCGAAGGCAGGTTCAGGACGGTCCGTTCGATGGCGGCAGGCGAGACGTTGCCGAAGACGCCGCATAGGAGGAGCAGGTCGGCCGGCCCCGCGCCGGCATACGCGGTCGTCGTGCCCGCGTCGGCGGTGAGGACCTCGAGCCGGTCGAGGCCGAGCGCCTTGCAGCGCCGCCGCGCCCGATCGGCGAGCACGGGATCCAGCTCGACGAGGCGACCACTGACCGGCGGCGGCGGGCGGAAGCGCTCCAGGACGCCGAGCAGGTCGCGGCCGTCGCCGGCACACATGCTGATGACGCGGACCGGACCCGACGCCCGGCGCAGGCAGGCCTCGATGTGTTGCTGGACGATGGCCAGCCGGCGGCGGTGCGAGCCGGCGGCGTCGTAGGCGGCATGCCAGGCGACCCAGTCGGTGGGCACGCGCCGAAGTCTACGTGGCGGGCATCCGCTGCATCTGCCGCCGGCTGGCCGACAATGGGGGCCATGAACGACAACACGGCGCCGCCGGCGCCCTTAAAGGAGCCCGGTACGGCGACGATCGACGACTTCCGGCGCATCGACATCCGAGTGGGACGCGTCGTCAAGGCGCTGCCCTTCCCCGAAGCGCGGAGGCCGGCGTACCGCTTGGCCATCGACTTCGGGCCCGGCGGCGTGCGCTGGTCGTCGGCCCAGCTGGCGGCGACGTATCCCGATCCGAGCGCGCTCGTCGGCCGCCTCGTCGTCGCCGTCGTCAACTTCCTGCCGCGGCGCATCGCCGGCTTCGACAGCCAGGTGCTGGTCCTCGGGGCGTTGCCAGCCGACGGCCACATCCCGCTGCTGTCGGTCGACGAGGGGGCCGCGCCGGGCGATCCGATCGGCTGACGCCGGCGGCTCCGGTCGGCCGAGACGCGCCTGCGCCTCGCCGCCGCATCATACTCCCGGGGAGTATGCGGAAAGTCGGTTGCGGCGGGCCGAACCGCGGTGCTACTGTAGGCCGCCCCGGCGCCGAGCACCGCCGAGGAAACCGTCTCCACGGGGGACGGCCGAGAGGCCGTTAGGGAGGTCGACGATGGCCTCCTGGCAGGTCCAATCGGATGGCGTTCGGATCGTTTCGCTCCTCGCAATTCAACAGTTGGGGCCGTAGTTATCGATGGATGCGCACCAGGTCTGGCGTGCTGCGCTGGGCGAGCTGCAGGTCTCGTTGTCGCCCGCCAACTTCGAGACGTGGCTGAAGGAGACCGCGCTCGTCGCCGTCGACGACAACCGCTTCAGGGTGGCCGTGCCCAACGGTTTCGCGAAGGACTGGCTCGAGACCCGCTACCGCTCGCTGATCAGCCAGACACTGGCCCGCGTCGTCGGCTATAGCGTGCAGGTCGACTTCGAGGTGCGCGAAGGCCTGGCCGTCGCGCCCGAGCCGGAGAGCCAGGCCGAGACCGCGGCGGCCGCCGGCCGCGTCCGCCTCGAGCCCGGCCGCGTCGGCGGCCCGGAGGGCTCCAGCGCCAGCCTCAACCCGCGCTACACCTTCCGCAACTTCATCGTCGGCTCGGCCAACCGGCTCGCCCACGCGGCCAGCCTTTCCGTCGCCGAGCGCCCCGGCCAGGCGTACAACCCACTTTTCCTGTATGGCGGCGTCGGCCTCGGCAAGACGCACCTGATGCACGCCGTCGGCAATCAGGTCGTCGCCCGCTTCCCGCGCAAGCGCGTCGTCTACGCCACCAGCGAGAAGTTCACCAACGAGTTCATCACCAGCATCCAGCAGGGCAAGATCGACGACTTCCGGGCGCGCTACCGGCGCATCGACCTGCTGCTCATCGACGACATCCAGTTCATCGCCGACAAGGAGCGCACGCAGGAGGAGTTCTTCCACACCTTCAACGCGATCCACGAGGACGGCAAGCAGATCGTGCTGTCGAGCGACCGGCCGCCGAAGCTGATCACGACGCTCGAGGAGCGGCTGCGCAGCCGCTTCGAGTGGGGTCTCATCGCCGACCTGACCGCGCCCGACCTGGAGACGCGCATCGCGATCCTGCGCGCCAAGGCGGAGGAGCAGTCGGTGCCCATCGGCTCGGACGTGCTCGAGTTCATCGCGCGCAAGGTGATCAGCAACATCCGCGAGCTGGAGGGCGCGCTCAATCGGATCGTCGCCTACGCCAACATGGGCGGCATGCCGATCACCATCGAGCTGGCCCAGGCGGTGCTGTCGAACGTGCTCTACAACCCCAAGCGGCGGATGGTCACGCCCGAGCGCATCGCGCTGGCCGTGTCGGAGTACTACGGCGTAGAGCTGGACGCGCTGCGCGGCCAGAAGCGCGACCGCGCCATCGTCATGCCGCGCCAGATCGCGATGTACCTGATGCGTGCCGAGACCGACGTTTCGCTGCTGCGCATCGGCCAGGAGCTCGGCGGGCGCGACCACTCGACGGTCCTCCACGCCTGCGACAAGATCGACAGGGAGAGCCAGGAGAACGAGGAGCTGCGGCGCGAGCTGGCGGCGGTGCGCGAGCTCATCTACTCCGAGTAGCCGGTCGCTCGCGTAGCCGACGCGTCACACCGGTCGGCCATCACATTACGGGGGCATTGCAGCTGCGCCGCGTGGCGCGTCGCACTTCCCCATTTCGGTGGAGAAGCGCCCTCGGGCTGTGGATTACTCGCGCTGAGTGTGGACGAATCGCCGGCGAGTCCGGGAGTTTCGTGGACGGCCCCGGACCGCCTACCAGGGGCATCCCCGGGCTGTCCCCGGGCCGAGGCCGGTCATCCACCCCGGCGGGCGATCGACCTTCCGCACGTTGCCGCACCAGACCGCCGCAGATCTCCCCAATCCACAACATGATGATGACTACGGAATGAGAAGATACGAGAGAACACCGCACTCATACGTCGGCCTCGCAGGTGGACAAGATCGGCAGGGAGCCGGCCCGTCTTGGAAGGGAGCCCAGGGGACGTGAAGCTCACCGTCATGCAGGAGAACCTGGCGCGCGGCTTGCACATCGTCAGCCGCGCCGTCAGCAGCAGAAGCACGCTGCCCGTGCTGGCCAACGTCTTGCTGCGCACCGAAGACGCCGGCCTGAAGCTGACCGCCACCAACCTCGAGATCGGCATCAGCGCATGGGTCGCCGGGCGGATCGATGGCGAGGGCGCGCTGACTGTGCCGGCCCGCCTCTTCGCCGACGTCGTCAACGGGCTGCCCGCCGGTGAGCGCGTCCAGCTCGAGGTTGAGGGTGGCACCGCCCTGCGTATCCGTGCCGGCCGCTACCAGACGCTGCTGCGCGGCATCGACGCCGAGGAATTCCCGGTCATCCCATCACCCGGCGAGCGCCCGACCACGCGCATCAAGCAGGCCGACATGCGACGGGCCCTGACCGAGGTCGTCTTCGCCGCCGCGACGGACGAGGCGCGGCCGATCTTGACCGGCGTGCTGACCCACTTCAGTGGTGACCGGCTGACGCTCGCCGCGGCCGACAACTACCGCATCGCGGTCAAGACGCTTGACGTACTCGACACCGTCGAGGACACCAGCCTGGTGGTGCCGGCGCGCTCGTACAACGAGCTGCTGCGCGTCCTCGGCGACAGCGACGAGCCGCTCGAGATCATGCTCGCCCCGTCGAAGAGCCAGATCCTCTTTCACCTGGAGGGCATCGACCTGGTCAGCCGCCTGATCGACGGCCAGTTCCCCAACTACCAGCAGGTCCTGCCGACGTCGCACACGACGCGGGCTGTCGTCGACCGGGAGGAGCTGCTCAAGGCAGTCCGGCTGTCGGCGCTGATCGCCAGCGCGGCGGCCAACGTGGTCAAGCTCAACCTCGGCGACGAGGGCAGCGGCACGATCACGATCGCGGCGGCCGCCGACGTCGGCGACGCGCAGGGCGAGGTCGAGGCGGCGATCGAAGGTGACCCGGTGCAGATCGCCTTCAACGCGCGCTACCTGCAGGACGCGCTGACCAACGTCGACCACGACCAGCTTGCCCTCGAGTTCTCGGGGCCGCTCTCGCCGGGCGTGATGAAGCCGACGTCCGACGACGAGTACGTCCACGTCATCATGCCCGTCCGCACGCCCTCCTGATCGGGACGGCCAGACGCCCGGGGGGTGAACGCTGAGCGATGCTCGTCGATGAGCTGCAGCTGGCCGGATTTCGCAGCTACGAGGAGCTGCGCATCACCTTCCCGGCGGGGCCGAACGTGATCGTCGGCCCGAACGCGGCAGGCAAGACGAACCTGCTCGAGGCGCTGGCGATGCTGGGCAGCGGCCGCTCGCACCGGGCGGCGAGCGACGCCGAGCTGATCAACTGGCGGTCCGACTTCGCGCGGCTCGAGGCGGGCGTCC
>CAYRMQ010000082.1:0-12093 GCA_964425305.1 uncultured Anaerolineaceae bacterium
CCGATGAGCGCGCTCCGCCCGTTCAGGGCGGCGCCACATATCGGCGAGAGGACAGCCTAGCCCGCGCGCAGCACGAGGATGTGCTGGTGGACGATGTTCGGCACGAACCCGCGCGGATAGCCGTAGGGCCGCAGGCGCGTACCGGCCTGGTACCAGATCAGGTCGCCCTTGGTCACGAAGCCGACGCGCTCGGCGCACTCGGCGAGGTCGGCCGCGGTGAAGCGGTAGCGGCCCTGCTGGTAGGCATCGCGGACGATGATCGTTGCGTATCGGCCTGCACGCAGCACGCGCCGCAGCTCGGCCAGGATCCGTTCCATCCGCTCGAGGTACTCGCCGTAGCTGGCGCTGTTGGCCAGGTCGGCCGGGTCGTCGCTGACCATCGCGTAATCGGTGCGCCGATTGGCGTAGCGCTCGGCCAGCCTTCCGCCGGCCATCGTCAGGCGCAGCTGGGGGTTGTAGGGCGGGTCGGTGGCGACGAAGTCGACCGACGCGTCGGCCACGTCGCCGAGCAGACGCGCGGCGTCGCCGACAACCAGCTCGACGCCGGCCGGATCGAAGCGCCGCGGGCCACCCGGGTCGGCTGGCCCGAGGTCGGCCAACTCGGGCGCGTGGCCGTTGCCCGAGGCGAAGGCCTGCTCCACGACGGCGCTGTAGATGTCGGCCCAGCGCCGCTCCAGCTCGAAGCCGAGGGCGCGCCGCGGCGAACGGCAGATGGCCGCCCCGAGCAGCGTCCCGCCGACGCCGGCAAACGGGTCGAGCACCAGCTCACCGGGCCGGGTGAAGAACTCGATCAGCCGCGCCATCAGCCGTGGCGGCTTGTTGGCGCCGTGTGCCCTGCGCAGCGCATGCCCCAGCTCCGACGGGTAGGCAGTCGTCCAGAGTGACTTGGTGAAGTAGAGCCACTCGCCGCCGGGCAGCTCGTTGAGCCCGTTGTCGGGATGCACCGATGCTTCGCGCACGGGCCTCAGTATCGCCGACGCAGACCGCTATGCTTGCCAGATGGCGCTCATCGGACGTGAGCGGGAGCTGGCCGCGCTTGCGACCGCTCTCCAGCGCGCCGCGGAGGGGCAGACGAGTCGGCTGGCGCTGTCGGGCCCGGTCGGTATCGGCGTCACGCGCCTGCTCGACGAGCTGCACGAGCGCCTCGCCGGCCTGCCCGATGTCATCCTCTGCCGCGGCCGCTGTTACGCGCCGCGCAGCGGCATCGCCTACAGCCCGATCGCCGATGCCCTGAGCGCGACGCTGGCCGATCTCGACGACGAGCAGTTGCTGGCCGTCGCCGGCGCCAACGGCCACGATCTGGCCGCGCTCATCCCGGCGCTCGCCGGGCGGCTGGCCGAGCTGGGCGCCGATCTCGACCCGCCGCCGCTGGAGGCGCCCGACCAGCGCGGCGCGCGCGTCCAGGAGAGCCTGATTGGCATCCTCGCGCGCCTCGCCGGCGACGGCGTGGTGTGCCTCATGCTCGAGGACCTCGAGCACGCCGACCCCGGCACGCGCGAGTTCGTCGACGCGCTGCTGCGCGTCAGCCGGCGGCTGCCCGTTGCGCTCGTCGTCAGCTACCACGCCGATGAGCTCAACCGCGGCCATTCCGCGTGGCACTTCGTGCGCGCTCTCGAGGACAGCCGGTCGGTCGAGAAGCTGGAGCTCGCACCGCTGACCCGCGACGAGCTGCTCAGCCTGGTCGAGGAGCTGCGCGGCGAGCGCCCGTCGCTCAGCTTCATGGCCGCCATCATGGAGGGCTCGCGCGGCAACCCGCTCGTCGCCAGCCAGCTCGTGGCGGCCAGCCAGGAGCTGGAGGGTATCCGGCTGTCGGACCCGCTCGAGGAGATCCTGCAGGCGCGCATCGACCGCCTGCCCGACGGCACCGTCCGCGTCCTGCGCCTGCTCGCCGCCGCCCGTCGGCCGCTGAGCGAGGAGCAGCTGCTGGAGGCCGACCTGCCCGATGGCCACCTGACCAGGCTGGCCGTCTCGCGGGCCCGCGAATCGGGCTTCGTTGACGGCGAGGGATCGGGGTTGTCGATCGTCCACGAGCTGATCGCCGAGGCGATCGAAGGACCGGCGCTGCCCGCCGAGCGGCAAGCCTTCCATGCCGCCCTCGCACGGCTGCTCGACGAGGAACCGGCGGAGGCCGCCTGGCACTGGGACGCCGCGCTACGGCCGGTCGAGGCGCGGACTGCCCACCTGGCGGCAGCCGACGCGGCGCGCCGTCTCGAGCCGGGCCACACCGCGCTGCTTCACTTCCAGCGTGCGCTCGAGCTGCAGGAGACCGAGCTCGGCCGGCCGCTGACGTCGCGCCTGGCGGCGCGCAAGGCCGCGGCCGACGATCCCGACGCGGCGATCCTCGTCGCAGCCGCCGAGGCGGCGGAGGCGGCCGGATCGTTCCGCCGAGCGGCGACGCTCGTCGAGCAGGCCATTCAGCGCCGCGCCGGCGGACGCGTCGAGCGTCTCCTCGGCGCGACTGCGGCCACGCCGGCCGTGCCCGACAACGTCCGCACCGAGATCGGCGTGCTGTGCGACCGGCTCGGCCGCTACCGGCGCGCCGGCGGCGACCTGGCCTCGGCCCGCCGGGCGATAGAAACCGCCCTCCAGCTGATCCCGCCCGAGCCGAGCGTCGCGCGTGCCCGGGCGCTCGGTGCGCTGGCCCAGGACCTGATGCTCGAAGGCCGCTTCGACCAGAGCGCGCTGCACGCGGAGCAGGCGATCACCGCGGCGAGGGTGGTTGGAGAGGAGGCTGTCGGCGAGCTGGGCCATGCCACGTGCACCCTCGGCGTCGACGTCGCCTATACCGGCGACCTCGAGCGCGGCCTGGCCCTGCTCGAGGAGGCGACGCAGCTGTCACGTGCCGCCGGCCGGCTCGACGACGTGATGCGCAGCTACGCGAACCGGACGACGCTGCTCGATCTCGATTCGCGGCGCGAGCAGGCGCTGGCGGTGGTCAAGGAGGGCATCGCCGAGGCAGTTCGCGGCGGGCTTGGGCTGACGTACGGCGCGTTTCTGCGCGGCAATGCCGCCGACATCCTTTTCCAGCTCGGCCGCTGGGAGGAGTCGGAACGCGAGTGCCGCGCGGCGATGGAGTTCCCGCCGGCCGGCGTGGCTTGGTTCAGCCCGATCCTCTACCTCAGCCTAGTGCTCGTCGAGTCACGCGCCGACGAGGAGGCCGCCCGCCTTGTCGGCCGGACGCTGCTCCAACTGGAGGCCGTGCCCGCCGGCCAGTGGTCGGCGCTCGTTCAGCGCGCGGCGGTCAGCCTGGCGCTGTGGCGCGGCGACGTCGGTGACGCGCGGCAGGCGGCCGCTCAGGGCTGGGAGCGCGTGCTCGAGACGGGCGATGCAGGCCAGATCGCGAGCTCTGCCTCGATCGTCCTGGAGGCCTGTGCCGCGTCCGCCGACGCGGGTCGCGAGAAGCGCGACTGGGCGGCAATCGCCGATGCCGGCGAGCTGGCCGAGCGGGTGCTGCCGATCGCCGAGGAGGAGGTCGCGAAGAGCGAGCTGCCGCCGACGCTGGGTGCCCGTCGCGAGGCTGAGCTTCACCTCGCCACGGCTCGTGGCCACGCCGCCCGCGTGCGCGGCCGAAGCGAGCCAGAGACATGGGCCGAGCTTGCCGACGCCTGGGCCAAGGTACCCGTCCCTTACCAGGCGGCCAAGGCGCGCTGGTGGCAGGCGGCGGCCGCGCTCGAGGCCCGCGACAGGCGCGGCGAGGCGCGGACTGCGCTGCGCGAGGCATGGCGCATAGCCGGCGAGCTGCCCGCGCGGCCACTGCGCCGGGCGCTGCTCGAGCTGGCCGGCCGTGGCCGCATCCCGCTGCCCGACGACGGCCCGGTGATCATCCCCGTCGCCGTCCACGGCGCAGCAGCCGCCGGCGCGCGCGCGCCGGCGCGTGCCAGCGGCCACGTCATCGCCGAGCGCCTGCTCGATGCCGGCGGGCCGTCGGCGACGACCGAGCGCTTCGGCCTCAGCCCGCGCGAGAGCGCCGTGCTGGCTGTGCTCGCCGAGGGCCGCACCAATCGCGAGATCGCCGAGCGGCTGTTCATCAGCGAGCGCACCGTCGCGGTCCACGTCCGGCGCATCCTGGCGAAGCTGGGCGTCTCCGGCCGCGTCGAGGCCGCCGGCCTGGCCATCCGCCTGGGGCTGGTGCCGGACGATCCCGCGCTGGGCGGCTATCCGGCCGGCTTGTTGCGCCACTGAAAGCGATCCGCCGGTCTGCCGACAGCGGCCGGACGCGGATTGGCCCACAATCTTGGCCATGTACCCACGGATCCGTTCACCTCGTACGCTGCTGCCCCTCGCTGCAGCGGCGCTGCTCCTCCTCGCCGGTTGCGGCGCCGGCACCGACGCCGGCTGGACCTTCGCGCCGCCACAGCCGACACCCTCACCCGCCCCCGGCGAGTCGCCCGCCCCCGGCGAGTCAGCGGCGCCGGGCGAATCACCCGCACCTGGCGACAACGTCATCGATCTCGAGATGACCGCCGACCTGCGCATCCTGCAGGGCGGTGAGCAGGTGGCCCAGATCAGCGTGCAGGCGGGCGAGGAGTACACCTTCCGCGTCGACAACACGGCCGGCTTCACGCACAACTTCTACCTCGGCCCGCCGGACAGGCTCGAGGCGAACGACGTCGGCGACCTGCCCGGCCTCGACGAGTGGGAGTCGGGCGTGCGCGAATTCACGTGGACGGCCACGGCCGACGCCGAGGGCTGGCAGTTCGCGTGCACCGTGCCCGGCCACTATCAGACGATGCACGGCGACCTGGTCATCGAGCAGTAGTCGAAAGAGTGCCGTTGCACCGCGCCTGTCTGCTTCGTCTCCGTGACGTAAACTCTCCCACCGAGCCCGCGGAGACCGTGCCCAGGAAAGCGGGAAAGCAAGCCGAGTCGGAGTGGGGCTGGCTCGGAACACTCGCTCGAGGGGCAAAGTAAAGCGGATGTCCTCGTTCCCATCGCCGGCCGTCGCGGCCCTGCTCTCGCTGGTCTTCCCCGGCCTCGGCCAGATCTATGCCGGTGCGCGCCGGCGGGGCGTGCTGCTCGCCGTGCCGTGGCTGCTGCTGCTCCTCGCCATCGTCGCCGTCCTCCTCGGCGGTACCAACGCGCTGCTCCAGATCTTGTTCAACGCCCAGACGCGGGTGGCCTTGCTCGTCCTGCTCGTGGCCGTCTTCTTCTACCACCTCGCGGCAGTGCTCGACGCGTACAGTACGGCCGTGCGCGAGCGGCGGGCCGTCGGCTACGGCGCCCCGCGCGGCTCGGTCGTCATCGTCGCTGCCCTGACCGCCATCCTGCTCGTGCCGTACGGCGTGCTGGAGGTCTACGGCATCCAGGCCAGCGAAGCGCTGTCGGACATCTTCCGCGGCGACAACCAGAACCCCGACGGCGGCTTCATCCCGCCCTTCGAGGAGCCCAGCGCCGAGCCGGCAACCCCTTCGCCGTCGCCATCGCCGACGTCGCCGACGACCGCTCCCGCGACGCCCTCGCCGGCCCAGCCATCACCGACCGGTCCGTCGCCGTCGCCCAGCCCGGTCGCACCCAGCTACGGGCCGATCGACGCACCGTGGGCCGAGAACGGCCGGCTCGACCTGCTGCTCGTGGGAGCGGATTCGGGGCCGGGCCGCTCGAGCGTGCGCACCGACACGATGATCCTGCTGAGCGTCGAGATCGAGACCGGCGAGGCGGCGATGTTCGGTTTCCCGCGCAACATGATCAACGTGCCGTTCGCCGAGCGCCAGACGGTGTACGCCGGCGGCACGTTTCCGGATCTGCTCAACGCTCTCTGGCGCAAGGCAGCCGAAAGCCCGGGCGGCTTCCCCGGCTCGGAAGGCATCGGCCGCGAGTGCCAGCATGACTTCGCCTGCGAGCGCGGCTGGCGCGCCCTGTCGGGCGCCATCCAGAACATGGCCGGCGTGCAGATCGACGGCATCATCGCCGTCGACCTGAACGGCTTCGCCGACCTCGTCGACGCGGTCGGCGGCGTCTGGATCAACATACCGTCGCGTCTCGTCGACGAGAATTATCCGCGGCAGGATGGCACGCGCATAAGGGTCGAGTTCGAGCCCGGATGCCAGAAGCTGGACGGCACGCTCGCCCTCGCCTACGCTCGCTCGCGCCACCAGGATTCCGACTACCAGCGCATGCGCCGCCAGCAGTACGTGCTAACGGCGATCCGCCGCCAGTTCGACCCGCTGGCGTTGCTGCCGAAGGTGCCTGAGCTGCTCAACAACGCCCGCGACAACCTCTTCACGAGCATCGACGAGGACGACATCCCGAAGATGGCGCAGGTCGCGGCGCGGGTCGACGCCGACCGCATCCGGCAGGTCCGTTTCGTGCGCCAGGAGCTGCGCCACGTCACGCCGGAGTCGGTCCGCGAGATGCGCGAGCGCGTGCAGACTGCCTTCGATCAGCCTGCGCCGAGTCCTTCGCCGACGCCGCGCGAGGAGCGCTGCCCGCCGCGCTAGCGGCCGCTCGGCAGCGCTCACGGCGCCGGCCCCCGATGGAACCGCCGCCGGCCCAGCCCGTCGAAGGGCCGTAGACTGAAACCCCGCGCAGGAGCAGTAGTGACGACTCGTTCGCCCAACATCGCCGCCCTGCTCTCGTTCCTCTTCCCCGGCCTCGGCCAGGTCTACGCCGGCCACACGCGGCGCGGCCTTCTGCTGGCGCTACCCATGATCGGCGTGATCGCTCTCGTCGCGATCGTCATCGGCGGTGGTGCCTGGCGGCTGCTCGAGATGCTCGTCGACTTCGAGGCGCTGCTGGCGCTTCTCGTCCTCAACGTTGCTCTCTTCGCCTACCACCTGGCCGCCATATTCGACGCCTACGTTCTGGCCCGACCGTCGTCGCCCAACCGCCTCCGTGGCGGCCGGGGCTCACCGATTCTGCTCGCCACGTTGGCGGCGCTGACGCTGGTCGTGCACGGCATCCCCGAGTACCTCGGCATCAATACCCTGCTGGTGCTCGAGAAGACGGTCAGGCCGCCCGGCTCGGTCATCCCCTCGCCCAGCTTCGAGCCACCGCCGACCGATGAGCCGACGCCGACCCCCAGCCCGTCGCCCTCACCCTCACCGCCGCCGACGCTGGCGCCCGGCGCCACGCCCTCACCCACGCCGCGCGTGCGCGCGTGCCCCGACGTGCAGGCCGCCTTCGCCAACGACGGTCGGCTGAACCTGCTGTTGATCGGCGCAGATTCCGGCCCGGGCCGGACGAGCATCCGCACCGACACAATGATCCTGCTCAGCGTCGAGCTCGAGACGTGCCGCGCGGCGCTGCTCGGCTTCCCGCGCAACATGATCCCGGTGCCGCTGCCGCCCGAGAGCCGCCACTTCTACGGTGACCGTTTCCCCGAGCTGCTCAACGCCGTCTGGCGCCGCGCGTACGAGCATCCCGATCGCTTCTACGGCCCCGGTCTGAACGACGAGGATCGCGCCTGGCGGGCGGTCATCGGCACGATCCAGGAGATGGCGGGCGTGCCCATCGACGGCATGGTAGCCGTCGATCTGAACGGCTTCGTGCGCGTCGTCGACGCCGTCGGCGGGCTGTGGATCGACGTGCCGCGCCGCGTGCGCGACGCCAGCTACCCGCGCGAGGACGGCTCGGGCCGCGTGCGCATCGACATCCGTCGCGGCTGCCAGAAGCTGGAGGGCTGGCTGGCGCTCGCCTATGCCCGCTCGCGCCACCAGGACGACGACTACCGGCGCATGGGCCGCCAGCAGCTGGTGCTGACCTCGCTGCGCCGCCAGCTCGATCCGCTGGCGCTGCTGCCGCACGTCAACGAGCTCCTCGACATCGCCGGCGACAACCTGTGGCTGTACGTCGAACGCAACGACATCCCGGAGCTGGCGAGGATTGCCGCCGCCGTCGATCCCGATAGGATCCAGACGATCACCTTCACGCCGCCGCAGTACACCTCGCCGTTGGACAACGCGACGGTGCGGCGCATCCGCAACGCCGTCGTGAACGTATTCGACAATCCCGATCCGGAGCCGACGCCGCGACCGACGGGCAGCCCGCGGCCGGAATGCCCGCCGCCGAGCGGATAGTTGACTGCCGGTGACGAACCTAGCCTGCCAATGACGAAGTCGACGACCAGACGCCCTTCACCCGCTCTCGCTGCGCTGCTCTCGTTCGTGTTCCCGGGACTGGGCCAGGCGTACGCCGGCGCGGTCGCCCGCGGCGTGCTCTTCGCGCTGCCCATGCTGGCCATCGTTGGCGGCCTGCTGCTGCTCCTGGCGGGCGGCTGGCCGGCGCTCCTCGGAACGCTGCTCCGCGGCGAGGTCGTCGCCGCGCTGGTAATCGGCAACGTCGCCTTCCTCGTCTACCGCCTGGCCGCGATCATCGACGCCTACCTCGTGGCCCGCCCGCGGCGGGCAGCGGAGGCGGCCGCAGCCGGCTGGCCTATCGGCCCGGCGGCGGTCGTGCTCGCCGTGCTGCTCCTGGCGACGACGGCGATGCACGGCGTGGCCGGCTACTACGGCTACCGCGCCAGCCAGGGCCTCGACCGCATCTTCCACGCCGGCGATCCGGACGACTGGACGCTGCCCGAGCCCGGCTGGGCGACGCCCAGCCCGATGCCGACGACGGCGCCGACGCCCGACCCGCAGGCCAGCCCCTCGCCCGTCGCGGCCGGCTCACCCACGCCACCGCCGACGCCCCCGCCGTCGCCGGTTCCGGCGTGGGCCGAGGACGGCCGGCTGAACATCGTCCTGCTCGGTTCGGACGAGGGGCCCGGCCGCTGGAGCCTGCGCCCCGACGCCGTCTTCCTGCTGAGCGTCGACATCGAGAGCGGGCGCTCGGCGATCTTCGGCTTCTGGCGCTACATGTCGAACATCCCGCTGCCGCCCGAGTCGGCACAGTACTACGAGAACGGCCGCTTCCCGCGCCACCTCAACGCGATCTACCGCGCCAGCCAGGACCACCCCGACCGCTTCCCGGGCAACGACGCGCGCGGCCTGCGCGCGACCGCCGGTGCGATCCAAGAGCTGACGCAGGTGCGCGTCGACCACTACCTGATGGTCAACCTGAACGGTTTCGTCGACGTCGTCGACGCGATGGACGGCCTGTGGATCGACATCCCGGCACGCGTCCGCGATCACAGCTACGTGCTGGAGGGTGGGCGGCGCCGGATCACGCTCGACTTCCGCCCCGGCTGCCAGCTGCTCGATGGCCGGATGGCGCTGGCCTACGCGCGCACGCGCCACCAGGACGGCGACTGGTCGCGGATGGGCCGCCAGCAGCACGTCCTCGCTGCCATGCGCCGCCAGTTCGACCCACTGGCCGTGCTGCCCGACCTGCCCCATCTGTTCGACGTGGCCGGCGACAACCTCTACTGGACGCTCCAGCCGGACGACGTCGTGCCCATCGCCCGCCTCGCCGCGCGGGTCGACGCCGACCGCATGCAGCGGGTGCTCTTCGTGCCGCCTGACTATCCCGCCCGGCTGACCGACGAGACGATCGACGCCATCCGCGCCAAGGTGCAGGGCATCTTCGACGAGCCCGAGCCTCCGCCTCCTTCAGCCAGACCCGACGAGGGGCCCTGCCCGCCACAGGGCTAGCGCACGACTCTCAAGGGGGCGCGCGCTACCTGACGATGTCCCGCCGGCGGAGCTCTCCGCGCAGGCCGTCGAAGGTCGTCACTGCCGCGGCGCCGGTCTCCAGGAGTTGCTCCTCTGACGCGCTGCCGCTGGCGATGCCGATGGCCGGCATGCCGGCGGCACGGGCGGCGAGCATGTCCCACACGGCGTCGCCCACGTACCAGCAATCGCGCGCCGGCAGGCCGAGCTCCTGTGCGGCGTGGAGCAGCAGGTCGGGCGCCGGCTTGGCGTGCTCGACGTGGCTGCCGTCGGTGATGTGCGGGCGGCGCGGCAGGCCGAGCGCGTCGACCGACGCCATGACCTGCTCGGCGCGGCTGGAGGTGGCGATGGCCCACGTCAAGCCGCTCTCGTCGAGCGCCAGCAGCAGCTCGCGCACGCCGGGCAGCGGCTGCGGGTCGGTGTTCAGCGCGCCGTAGAGCTCGCCCGCGCGACGGTCGATGCCCTCCGCGCGGTCGTCGTCGATGGCGTGGCCTGCCGCAACCGCGACCTCGCGTGCGAGGCGCTTGCCGTCCGAGCCGATCAGCCCGGCCACGTGCTCGCGGTCGGCGGGCATGCCGATCTCGTCGAACGTGTCGAGCCACGCCCGGATGCGCGTCTCGACGGTGTCGACGAGCGTGCCGTCGAGGTCGAAGATGAGCGCCCGCGGCGCGGGCAGATCGGCCAGGCTCAACGCCGGCGCAGCAGGTAGAGGGTCAGGCCGCCGATGACGGCGCCGGCAAGGACGAGCGCCATCAGCACGTCGCCCACACCGCCCGTCGGCTGCTCGTCGATCGGCGGCGGGCTCGGGCTGGGGCTGGGCGGCGGGCTCGGGCTGGGCGTCGGCTGGTCGGTCGGCGGAGCGGTTGCCGGTGGATCGGTGGCGGGAGCAGACGCCGGCGTCGGCGGCTCCGGTGTCGAGGCGGCCTCGACCGTGAAACGGATCTCGCCGCGCGTCACGTGGCCATCCTCGTCGCGCACCGTCCAGCGCGCGACGTATTCCCCGTCGGGCAGTGCCGGCAGGTCGGCGAGCATGCGCAGGTCATCGGTTGGGTCGACGCCGCCGCTGGCGACCTCGGCGCCCGCCGCGTTGCTGACGCGGATGCTGCTGCCCTCGTCGGACAGTGGCTCGCTGAACAGCGCCGTCAGCGTCGCGGGCGTCGCGACCGACTCGCCGTCGGCTGGATCCGACTCGACCAACTCCGCGTGGGCGGCAGCGATGCCGGTGGCCGACAGCGCCAGCAGGCAGGCAAGCACGAACGCGAGGAACGAGCGGGGGTTCACGCTCCCGAGGATAACTGCTCGGCCAGTTGGGCGGGTTCGGTGATGGGCTTGAGGCAGGCGAAGCCATGGCAGACGAAGGCCGTCGGCTGGCCGTCGAGCGGCTGCCGGTCGTGGAGGAGCGGAACTGCGCTGCCGGCCGGGCTGGCGCTGACGGCCGTCACCAGCGCCGGCCGGTACTGCTGGCGCGCGGCGTCGAGCAGCGACTCGGTCGCCGGGTCGTCCGGTGCGCCGACGATGGCCAGCTCGTCGATCCGGCCGATGGCCAGCTGGAAGCCGAGCAGCCACTGGGCGAAGGCCGTCGGGTAGCGCTGCGCGACGGGCGTGACGAGGCGCAATGTGCCCTCCGCCGCCGCCCTGTAGCGGCCATCGCCGGTCAGCGCCGCCAGCCGCAGCAGGACGAGCGCCGCCATCGCGTTGCCCGACGGCAGGGCGTTGTCCTGCAGGCCCTTGGGCCGGGTGATCAGCGCCTCCTGATCGTCGGCCGTGTCGAAGAAGCCACCGGCCGGATCGGCGAAGTGGTCGAGCATCGCGTCGGCGAGGTCGCGAGCGGCGATGAACCAGCGCTCGTCGAAGGTCGTCTCGTACAGCGCCAGCAGCGCGTCGGCGACGTGGCTGTAGTCCTCGAGCACGCCTGCCTGGCGGGCCTGGCCGTCCTTGTACGAGCGGCGCAGGCGGCCGTTCTCGTCGCGCAGGCGCGTCAGCAGCAGGTCTGCCGCGCGCTCTGCCGCGACCCGCCAGTCGTCACGACCGAGGACGCGCGCTGCCTCGGCGAAGGCGGCGATCATCAGCCCGTTCCAGGCGCCGAGCACCTTCTCGTCGCGGCCCGGCTGCGGCCGCCGGTTGCGCACCTCGCGCAGCCTCTCCCGCGCGCGCCCCAGGTGCTGGCGGACCTTCTCCTCTTCCACGCCGTGGTCGCGCGCCAGCGCCTCGTCGGTGCGCACCCGCGACAGAATCGTCACCCCCTCCCAGTTGCCCTCGGCCGTCACGCCGTAGGCGTCGTCGAAGAGGGCCGCGTCGTCGCCGAGCACGTCGTCGATCTCGGCCTTCGTCCAGACGTAGGTCGCACCTTCCTCGCCGTCGGTGTCGGCGTCGAGGCTCGAGATGAAGCCGCCGTCGGGGCTTGTCATCTCGCGCAGCACGAAGTCGAGCGTGCCCTCGACCACGTCGCGGTAGCGCTCGGCGCCGCTCTCCTGCCAGGCGTGGAGGTAGACGCGGGCAAGCTGCGCGTTGTCGTAGAGCATCTTCTCGAAGTGGGGCACCAGCCAGT
>CAYRMQ010000083.1:0-12072 GCA_964425305.1 uncultured Anaerolineaceae bacterium
ACCGCCACGGGCGAGCTGGTGCGCCGCTTCGAGGGGCACGGTGCTGCCTGCTGGGGGATCGCCCTGAGCCCCGACGCCAATCGGCTGGTGAGCGTCAGCGAGGACCGCACCGCGCGCGTCTGGGATGTCGCGACGGGCGCCCAGTTGCTCGTCTTCGCCGGCCATGACGACAGCGTCTATGACGTCGCCTGGAGCCCCGATGGCTCCGTCGTGGTCAGCACCGGCAACGACTTCGCCGGCCGCATCTGGGACCCCACCAGCGGCCAGCAGCTGGCGCTGCTCAGGCACGACGAGAACGTCGTCGAGCAGGCTTTCAGTCCCGATGGCCGGCAGGTTGCCACCGCCGGCTTCGACAACCGGGCCAAGGTGTGGGACGTCGCCAGCGGGCAGGAAGCCTTCACGCTCGGCGGTCACGGCGGGATCGTGCTCGATGTCGAAGCCAGCCCGGACGGCTTGCGCTGGGCAACGACCAGCCTCGACGGGACCGTCCGGCTGTGGGACAGCGCGACCGGCCGGGAAGTGCTCAGCGTGCCCATCGGGCCGGCGCCCGGCATCCGCCTCGCCTTCAGCCCTGACAGCCGGCGGCTGGCGGTCATCAGCCCCGACGGCCTGGTGCGGCTCCTCGCCCTGGTCGTGGAGGAGCTCGTCCAGCTCGCACGGGAACGCGTCTCGCGACCGCTCAGCGAGACCGAGTGCCGCCAGTATCTGCGCCTCGACGGTTGCCCGGCGGAGGCTGGCTCCCGCTGAGCTCAGCCTGACTCGGCGTCCTGCTTGGACTCGGGCGTGCTCATGTCGCCGAGGGCAGTAGGCTGCCCGGCGGGCGGGTCGCCGACGACGCTGAAGGTGCCGTCGGTCTCGAGGATCACGGCGTGCACGTCGCCCACCGACAGAAAGCCTTCGGCGCGAATAGCCTGCTCGACTTCGGCCGGCGCGACCCGCTCGCGGCGGAGGACGTCGGGCAGCATCTGGCCGCGGTAGAGCAGAAGCGTGGGCTCGTTCTTGACCAGCCGCCGCATCCAGCCCTGGCGGACAGTGGCGAAGGTGACCACGAACTGGAGGCCGACGAGCAGGCCGAGCGCCAGCACACCCTGTGCCAATGAGATCTCCGGCGAGACGAGGATGGCGCTCAGCGTCGAGCCGAGGGCGACGGTGACGATGAAGTCGAAGGCATTCATCTGGGCCAGCGTGCGTTTGCCACTGATGCGCAGCATGGCGATCAGGGCCGCATACGAGACCGTCCCCAGCAGCGCCGTCTTGACCAGCCGCGCCGGGTCCGCCACGAGCCACTCGATGGGCATGGGGCGAGCATGCGGCAGTCGCCGGTACGGCGGCATCGCCCGCCATGGCCGGTTCATTGCAACACGGGCCGACCTAGAATCCGGGCCAGCAGCAGGAGGAGGACCCATGAAGCAGCACGCGATCAGCATGCTCGGCACAGGCCTGATCGGCGACTTCTACACGATGACGCTGCACGGCCAGCGTGGCCGCGACTCGGTGCGCGTCGTCTACTCGCGCGGCGAAGAGCGCGGGCGGGCCTTCAGCGAGCGGTGGGGCATTCCGGAGTCGACGACCGACCTGCGCGCCGCCGTCGAGCACCCCGACACCGACGTCGTCATCGTCGGGCTGCCCAACTTCCTGCACGAGGAGGCGATCGCCCTGACTGCCGCGGCGGGCAAGCCGGTGCTCTGCACCAAGCCGCTCGGGCGCAACGCCGACGAGGCACGGCGGATCCTGGAAACGGCCGAGAAGGCGGGCATCTTCGCCGGCTACCTCGAGGACCTGTGCTACACGCCCAAGACGCTGAAGGCGCTGAGGGCGGTCCGCGGTGGGGCCATCGGCGACGTCACCTGGGTACGCTCGCGCGAAACGCATCCGGGCCCGCACTCGGCGTGGTTCTGGGACGGCCGGCTGACCGGCGGCGGGGCGATCGTCGACCTCGGCTGCCACTGCATCGAGATCATTCGCAACTTCGCGGGCAAGGACAACCGGCCGGTCGAGGTGATGTGCCACACCGACACCCTCGTCCACCCCATCTCCGACGAGGACAACGCCATCGCGCTGATCCGCTTCGAGTCGGGCGCCGTCGGCCAGTTCGAGGTGTCGTGGACCTTCCGCGGCGGGATGGACCTGCGTGACGAGGTCGCCGGTACCCACGGCACGATCTGGATGAACCACTTCCTGCGCACCGGCTTCGAGATGTTCACGGCCGGCGCGGCCACTGGCTACGTGGCCGAGAAGGCGGAGTCCGAGAAGGGCTGGCTGTTTCCGGTCGGCGACGAGGTCGTCGAGCTGGGCTATGTCGACATGTTCACCGACATGTTCAACGCACTGGAGGAGGGCCGCGCGCCGATGGAGACGTTCTACGACGGCTACGTCGTCAACGCGGTCATGGACGCCTGCTACCGGTCGGCCCGGAATCACGCCTGGGAGCCGGTCGAGCTCTTCGAGTGGCGCGGCGGCAAGACGCCGCGCATCGGCACTCAGCCCGAGATGTACGACGGCTATGTCGTGATCAAGCGCGAGATCCTGCCCGACGGTCGCCACAAGCTAATCCTCAAGGACGCGCAGAGCGGCGACTTCGTCGATCGCGTCGTTACCGTCGGCTGAGCGGGAAGCCGCCGTCAGCGCTCGAGGCGCTCGTTCAGGCTGAGCAGAACCACGAAGGCGCCGGCGGCGAGGGCGAAGATGATTTCTGGTGGCATCGCCTTGAATACTCGCCGCGCGGCCGTTACCCGACCGTCGAGCCACCACCACGAGGGGCAACAAAACCCTTTCGGCCACCGCCCGCCCGGCACGAGCCTTGCCGGCGACTGCTCACCCGCCGCAGGCGGGCATGGGCGGAGCTCTCACCGGTGAGCGCACGGTCAGCCGGCCCAAGGTCGAAGGGGCGCGGTTTCGGCTGACACCGGGTCGAAGGGGCGCGGTTCCCGCTAACAAGCGTCTCGACCGTACAGCCGCTGTGGGAACTTCCCTCCAGCGCGCGTGGTTGGTGCTCAACGACGTCGCTCGAGGCGGCCTACAGGGCGATCCCCGCGCCGATTGTGGGCATTACCCACAAGCTGGCCCTGATGACAGGTCTCGAGCGTCAGCTCACTACCGTTTCGATCCGGCTCGTGGGAATGGCCCACATTCAGCCGCGTTCTGACCGCGCGGTGGGTCAGTGCTGATCGAGCCAAACTGTCTGGCGTCCGGCTGGTGAGAATAGCCCACACCCAAACGACGGTCGGACCGGCCACCACGACATCCCTGGCTCATCCCGTTGCGGCGAGCGCCACCTCGGGCATGCCCGACGGCCCGCCGACGGCCATCCACAGCGCGATCGGCTCGCGCGAGAAGAGCTGGTCGACGACCATCGCCGACGCGCCGATGACGCCGGCCAGGCCCCCCAGCGACGAGCGCTGGATGAGCAGCTCGCGCGTGGCCAACGGAAGCGAGCGCCGGTAGACGGCCTCGCGGATGGCGGCGAGCAGCGCGTCGCCGCTCTGCGCCACGCCGCCGCCGATGACGATCAGCGAGGGGTTGAAGAAGTTGACGACCGACGCCAGCATCAGCCCCACCCGCCGGCCCGCCGCCTGGAGCAGGCCGAGCGCGACGGGATCGCCGAACGACGCCGCGCGGGCGACGTCCTCGGCCGTCACGCGGTCGTGCTGGTCGAGCGCGGCCAGCAGGCGCTCGCTGCGGTGCGTGCGCGCCGCCTCCTCGCCGTCGCGCGCCAGCGCCGCCCCGCCAGCCAGCGCCTCGAGGCAGCCGACGTTGCCGCAGCGGCAGATGATCGACACGTCGTCGACGACCTGCATGTGGCCGACGTCGCCGGCCGCGCCCTGCGCGCCTCGGTGCAGCCGTCCGTCGGAGATGATGCCCGCGCCGATGCCCGTCCCGATCTTGATCACGACGACGTTGTCGTGGCCGACGGCGACGCCGCTGCGCCACTCGCCGAGGGCGAGGATGTTGACGTCGTTGTCGACCCACACCGGCGCGTCGTAACGGCGCGCGAAGCGGTCGCGCAGCGGGTAGCCGTCCCAGCCGGGCATGATCGGCGGCGAGATGGGCCGCCCCGTACGGAACTCGACCGGCCCGGGGACACCGATGCCCACGCCCCACAGCCGCCCGGGCAGCGCGCGCGTCGTCGACAGCAGCTGGTCGAAGAGCTCGTCGACGCGCGCCAGGCAGCGCTCCGGGCCGTCGGCGATGTCGGCCGGCTCGTCGCGATGGGCGAGGATACGGCCGTCGAGACCAGTGACGGCGACGTCGATGCTCGTCGCGCCGAAATCGGCGACCAGGACGTGGCCGGCGTCGGCGTTGAAGGCCAGCTGGCGTGGTGGCCGCCCGCCCGTGCTGCGCCCGAGCCCGCCCTCGACGACCAGCCCGCGCTCGATCAGCTCGCCGACGCGCTGCGCGACGACGGCGCGGCTGAGGCCCGTCCGCGCGGCGATCTCCGAGCGTGAGCGCGAACGCCCGATGCGCACCTCATCGAGCACGGCGACGAGATCGTCGAGCGTTTCCTCGGGCGGAGGCGTCGTCATTGGCCCGACTATAACGCTTTATGCGCTCGTCAAAACATACTTTTGCACTTGACAGGCCGAAGTACGATTGGGCAGCGCACAGCGGGGCGCCGGCCACGCTTCGCTGGACCCCCGGCGCGCACGGGAAACCGTCTAGCCGTCTAGACTATTCCGACCGTCAGAGAGGAGGCGGCGATACCCATGGCGGGCTTCAGCGACCTTGGCGCGGCCGTCATCGGCAGCGGCTTCATCGGGACAGTCCACATCGAGGCCCTGCGCCGGATCGGCGTTCACGTCCGGGGTCTTCTCGGCTCCAGCCTCGCGCGCGGGCAGGAGCGCGCCCAGCGACTCGGTCTGCCGCGCGCCTACGCCAGCCTCGCCGAGCTGCTCGACGATGACGCCGTCGACGTCGTCCACGTCACCTCGCCCAACCACCTCCACCACCCGCAGGTGCGCGACATCCTCGCCGCGCCGCGGCACGTCATCTGCGAGAAGCCGCTGGCCATGACGTCGCAGCAGTCGGCCGAGCTGGTCGAGCTGGCGCAGGCCGGCGAGCGGGTGGCGGCGGTCAACTTCAACATCCGCTTCTACCCGCTCAATCAGCACCTGCGCGAGTACATCGCCGATGGCGGCCTGGGCGACGTCCGCTTGATCAGCGGCCACTACTTCCAGGACTGGCTGCTGCTCGAGACCGACTGGAACTGGCGCCTCGAGCCCGAGCGCGGCGGCGCGCTGCGGGCGGTCGGCGACATCGGCTCGCACTGGCTCGACCTGACCAGCTTCGTCACCGGCCGGCGCGTAGAGTCGGTGATGGCCGATCTGGCCACGTTCATCCCGGTCCGCCGCCAGCCGACCGGCCCCGTCGAAACCTTCTCGCAGGTCAGCGGCGAAACGGTCGAGCGCGAGATCCGCACCGAGGACGTCGCCACGATCCTGCTGCGCTACGACAACGGCGCGCGTGGGGCGGTCGCCATCTCGCAGCTCAGCGCCGGCCGCAAGAACTCGCTGCAGTACGAGATCGACGGCTCGGTCGGCGCCGCCTCGTGGGACTCGGAGGACCCCGACCACCTGTGGATCGGCCATCGCGAGAGGCCCAACGAGCTGCTGCTGCGCAACCCGGCGCTGATGTCACCCGCCGGCCGCGCCGCGGCGGCGCTGCCCGGCGGCCACGTCGAAGGCTTCGCCGACACGTTCGCCGCGCTGTTCCGCACCGTCTACGCCGACGTGCTGCGCGGCGGCATGAGCGAGCGCCCCGTCTACGCCACGTTCGCCGACGGCCACGAGGAGATGCTCGTCGGCGACGCAGTCGCCGAGAGCGCGCGCAGCGGCCGCTGGACCGGCGTGGCCCGCACAGCCCAACCGAGCGCCATGACGCTGGAGGACGCACACACATGAGGCTTGGCTTCCTGACCGCCCCCTTCCCCGAGACATCGCTCAGCGAGGTGGCCGACTGGGCCGCCGCCAACGACTTCGACAGCCTCGAGATCGCCTGCTGGCCGCGGACCAGCGGCCCGACGCGCCGCTACGCCGGTACCTCCCACATCGACGTCGCCAACCTGTCCGACAGCCAGGCGAAGGAGATCGTCGACGCGATCGAGGGCAAGGGGCTGAGGATCTCGG
This sequence comes from uncultured Anaerolineaceae bacterium, assembly GCA_964425305.1. Classification (GTDB taxonomy): domain Bacteria; phylum Chloroflexota; class Limnocylindria; order Limnocylindrales; family CSP1-4; genus JALYGJ01. The sequence goes on from CAYRMQ010000083.1 coordinate 6,123, forward strand.
GCCTCGGCTATTACCCCAACCCGCTCCATCCAGACGAGCAGACGCGGCGCAGCGCGATCGACCACATCAAGAAGGTCATCGTCGCCTGCCGCCGGATGGGCGTGCCTTACATGAACACGTTCATGGGCGGGGACCAGCGCAAGAACCTCGACGAGAACTGGCAGGACGCGCTGCGCATCTGGCCCGAGATCGTCGATTGCGCGCGCGAGAACGGCGTCAAGGTGACGATCGAGAACTGCCCGATGATCTTCACCTACGACGAGTGGCCGGGCGGCCACAACATCGCCTGGTCGCCCTACATCTGGCGGCGCATCATCGAGGAGTGGGGCGGCACGGTCGGGCTCAACTACGACCCCTCGCACCTCGTCTGGCTGATGATCGACCAGCCGCGCTTCATCCGCGAGTTCGGGCCGCACATCCTCCACGTCCAGGCGAAGGACGTCCAGATCGACCGCGACGGGCTCTACGAGCGGGGCACGCTGTCGTCCGGCATGGGCTGGCAGATACCGCGCCTGCCCGGCCTCGGCGATGCCGACTGGGGCGCCATCTTCTCGGCGCTCTACCGCGCCGGTTACGACGGCGACGTCGCGATCGAGCATGAGGACCGCCAGTTCGAGGGCACCGACGAGCTCGTCAAGCGCGGCTTCCTGCTCGCGCGCAACGTCCTGCGCACCTACATCCCGAAGGAGTCCTGATGCCAGAACTGCTCGAGCGGCTGACCTATCGCGACGTCGCCAAGACGATCGACCACTCGCTGCTCAAGCCCGAGCTCGACGACCGCTTCGTCGAGGACGGCTGCCGGCTGGCGGCGAAGTACGACGTCGCATCGGTCTGCGTCCGGCCGGTCGACGTTCGCCGGGCGAAGGCCATCCTCGACGGCACCGACGTGGCCGTCGGCACGGTCATCGGTTTTCCCCACGGCGACCACCTGACCGAGACGAAGGTCTTCGAGGCCAAGCGCGCGCTGGCCGACGGCGCGACCGAGCTCGACATGGTGCTCAACATCGGCGCCCTCAAGTCCGGCCGCGACGCCGACGTCGAGGCGGACATCGCCGCCGTCGTCGAGGTCGCCCACGCCGCCGGCGCGATCGTCAAGGTCATCTTCGAGAACGCCTACCTGACCCCTGACGAGATCGTCCGCGCCTGTCACGCCGCCGAAACCGCCGGCGCCGACTTCGTCAAGACGTCGACGGGCTACGCGCCGTCGGGCGCCACGCATGACGACCTGCGCCTGATGCGCGCCAACGTCTCGCCGCGCATCCAGATCAAGGCCGCCCACGGCGTGCGCACGCTCGATGCCCTCCTCGCCGTGATGGAACTGGGCGTGACGCGCATCGGCGCCACCGCCACGCAGGCCATCCTCGAGGACTTCAAGGCGCGCAAGAGCGACGGCGCCACGGTTGCGGCGGGAACGGCGTCCAGGTCGGACGGGGAAGCGTACTGACGTGAGTGCGACCCCCACGACGAGCGTGCGCTGGATGGCCGAGGCGGCCGCCCTGCTCGAGCGCATCGACGCGAGCCAGGCCCAGAACATCGAGCGCGCCAGCCAGTGGTGCGCAGACGCCATCGCCGCCGGCGGGCTGGTCCACCTCTTCGGGACGGGACACTCGCGCATCCCCGTCGAGGAGATGTTTCCGCGCTACGGCTCGTACCCCGGCTTCAACCCGATGGTCGAGCTGTCGATGACCTTCCACACGCAGGTTGTGGGGACCAACGGCCAGCGGCAGGCGATGTTCATCGAGCGCACGCCCGGCCTGGCCGAGATCATCCTGTCGAACTTCAACTTCGGCCGGCACGACGTGATGATCGTCTTCTCGGCCAGCGGCCTGAGCGCCGTCCCCGTCGAGATGGCCCGTGGCGCCCGCGCGCGTGGTCTGCGCGTGATCGCCGTAACATCGGTCGCGCAGTCGATGTCGGCCGAGCCGGAGGAGGCGGCCGGGGCACGCCTCTTGGACGAGGCCGATCTCGTCCTTGATCTGTGCACTCCCCAGGCCGATGCGATGTGCACCATCGACGGGCTCGACACGCCGGTTGGCCCGGGCTCCACCCTCGCCGCCGTCGCCATCGTCAACTCGATCAAGGTCCGCGTCGCCGAGCTGCTGACGCAGCGCGGCACGATGCCCCCGGTCATCACCCGCGCTTCGGTGGTGGGTGCTGAGCGGTCGCGGCAGCTGTTCGACCAGGCCTACCGAGAGCACGCCAGGCGGATCGCCCGTGCGATCGACCAAGAAGGAGGTGAATGACGAAGCAAGGACGATCTGCATACTCAGCGCTCACGAAGGAGGAGGAACCCCGCGAATGATCAAGTTCAAGACCACGGGAACGATCGGCGTACTGCTCGCCGCTCTGATGCTGGCCGCCTGCCAGGCAGCGCCGGCGACGCCCGCGCCGGGCACCCCGGCACCGGGTACGCCGGCACCGGCCACCGATCCGCCGACCGCCGACATGTACCGCATCGGCTACTCCAACGCGGGCGGCGTGGGCAACGGCTTCCGAGAGGAGCAGGTCTGCACCGCACAGGCAGAAGCCCTGGCATCTGGCCGCGTGTCGGAGATAATCACGATCCACCGCAACACCGACGCGGCGGGGCAGCTCTCCGACCTGCGTGACCTGATCGCGGCCGACGTCGACGCCATCGTCTTCAACCCGAACGATCCCAACGCCCTCAACCCGGCGCTCGAGGAGGCCAACGCCGCGGGCATCGTGACCGTCTCGGTCGACGCGTTCGTCACCCACGAAGAGACGTACAACCTGTACAACAATCAGGTCAACTACGCCTATCTCGGCGCCAAGTGGCTGTTCGAGCAGCTCGGCGGCGAAGGCACCGTCTGGTACATGCGCGGCTTCGCCGGCCACCCCGCCGACGACGATCGCCACATCGGCTTCAACATGGCTCGCGACGAGTTCCCGAATATCCAGGTCGTCCCGGGTGACGAGGGCGTCCATACCGGTTGGGACCCGGCGACGACGACCCAGATCGCGAACGACTTCCTGGCCAGCGGCCAGTACGCCAACATCGACGGCATCTGGACGTCGGGCATGGACTCGCAGGTCGTCGACGCGATCAAGGACGCCGGCGAGGACTTCAAGCCGATCGTCGGCGCTGACCTCGGCGCGTTCGTCGCACAGCTCCTCGACGACGAGAACTACCCGGGCCTCGAAGGCGCGGCGGTGACCAACACCGCGGCCGTCGGCGGCGCCGGCGTCAACCTGGCCATCAAGCTGCTGGACGGCGAGACGATCGAGACCGATCCCGACGCCCCCCAGCCGAACACCGTTTTGCTCACGCCCGTCGTCGCCGAGAACACGAGCGAGGAAGGCCGTGAGATGCTCCGCTCATGGCAGGTCGAACGCCTCGATCCACTGTGGCCGCTCGGCCTGCAGATCGAGGGCTGGACGACGTACACGCCGGAGCAGGCGATCGCCTGCGAGGGCCCGTAACTCCCGGCCAGCCACGAGTTTTGACAGGGAGGGTCGGTTCGCCGGCCCTCCCCCTCGCGCACGCACGAAGGCATAGATGACCGTTACCGCCACCGACCTGCTGCTCGAGGCAACCGACGTCTCCAAGGCATACGGGTCGGTCGTTGCGCTGAAGTCGGCGTCGCTCGCCGTCCGTCCCGGCGAGATCCACGCGCTGATGGGCGCCAACGGCGCCGGCAAGAGCACGTTCGTCAAGATCCTCACCGGCGCTGTCCGACCGGACTCGGGCACGATCGTGATCCGGGCCGTGCGGCGCACGGACCACTCGCCGGCCGAGGCGCGCCGGCACGGCACGGTCTCGGTCTACCAGGAGCCGGCGCTCATTCCCGACCTCGACATCCGCTCGAACCTGCGCCTGACCGATACGCCGCTTGAGCCCTTCCGTCGCTGGCTCGACGAGCTCGGAGTGCCAGACCTCGACCTGACCCGCCTGGCACGCCAGATGCCGCTGGCGTCGCTGCGTGTCATCGACCTCGCGCGGGCGCTGGCGATCGAGCCGGACGTGCTGCTGCTGGACGAAATGACCGCCGCCCTGCCGGCGAACCTGACCGAGCGCGTCCTGGACATCGTCAGCCGCCAGCGCGGGGAGGATCGCTGCGTCGTCTTCATCTCGCACCGCCTGAGCGAGATCAGGTCGGTCTGCGACAGGGCGACCGTCCTGCGCGAGGGCGAGACCGTCGGCGTCGTCGAGGTCACGCCCGGGTCGGAAGAGAAGATCGTCCAGCTGATGCTGGGCGAGGTCGCGGACGACGCGCCGGCCACCGTCGGCTCCGGCGATGGCGCGCGCTCGCGTGGGGACGAGACGCCGCGGCTGTCGGCGCGCGGCATCAGCTACGGCACCAAGCTGCACGACATAACGTTCGATCTCCACGCCGGCGAGGTGCTCGGCGTCGTCGCCCTCGAGGGGCAGGGCCAGGACGAACTGTTCGAGATCCTCGCCGGAGCGGAGCGACCGGCCGGCGGCGAGCTCGTCGTCGACGGCAAGCGCGTCTCGTTCCGCCACCCGGCCGACGCCATCCGCGCCGGGCTGGTCTACGTCGCGGCCGACCGCGCCGAGGCGCTGCTGATGCAGCGCTCCGTCCGCGAGAACATCGCCCTGCCATTTGCCACGCGCTTCCGAAGCTGGGGCCCGATCAACGCCGGTGACGAAAGGCGCAGAGTCAGCGGAGCCATCGAACGGCTCCAGATCGACACCCGCGCACAGGGCGAGGTCCGCCGCCTGTCGGGTGGCAACCAGCAGAAGGTGACCATCGCGCGCTGGGTCGCCGGTGGTGTCCACACGATGCTCTGCTTCGACCCCACGCGCGGCATCGATATCCGGACCAAGCACCAGATCTACCGGCTGTTACGCGACCTGGCGGAGGCTGGCGCAGCCGTTCTGCTCTATACGTCCGAGCTCAGCGAGATCCAGCTCGCCTGCGATCGAGCCATCGTCATCTTCGGTGGCCGTGTCGTGGCCGAGCTCCCCGCGGCAGAGGCGGATGAACCGGCTCTGCTGCGCGCCGCTCACAACCTGCGATCGGACGGGCCGAGCTGTCCGAGCAAGACGCGGCGCCCGCCGTGCGAGCGACTCCGGTGAGCCGTGAGCCCGGATCGGAGGAAGGAGCAGTCAGCCGGCGATGACAGCTGCGGCCGAGACACGCGACGTCGCCGTGGCGCGTGCCACCGAGCTCGTCCAGGCCTTTGCCCGCAACAATGGCTGGACGCTGAGCCTGATCGGCTTCCTGGCGCTGCTGCTCGTCTTCACACGCATCATCCAGCCGACCTACGGCGTCACCGGCATCCAGGGCCTGGCCATCTCGGTCCTGCCGCTGGCGCTCGCCGCAGTGGCCCAGGCCGTCGTCGTCATCTCCGGCGGCATCGACCTGTCGGTCGGCTCGATGATGGCCCTGACGAGCGTCGTCGCGGCAACGCGGATGCAGGGCCAGAGCGAGGAGTTCGCCGTGCTCGTCGTCGTCGGCGTGCTGCTGCTCGGGCTCCTGCTCGGCCTGATCAACGGCAGCCTGGTCGTGCTCACGCGCGTACCGGACATCGTCGTCACGCTGGCGATGCTCTTCGTGTGGGCCGGCGTCGCCCTGCTCATCCTGCCCACGCCGGGCGGCCAGTCGGCAACGTGGCTGCGCCAGCTGGTCCTCGGCTCGGTCGGCAACGAGTGGATCCCGAAGGCGGCGGTCGCGCTGTTCGTCGTCGTCGGCGCCATCTGGATCCCGATCCGGCGCTCGAAGCTCGGCCTCTCGCTGTACGCCATCGGCAGCAACTCGCTGGCCGCCTACCGCAGCGGCGTATCGGTCCAGCGCACGAAGGTCATCGCCTACATGCTGACCGGCCTGTTCTCGGCGCTGGGCGGCCTGAGCCTGGTCGCCAGCACCGGCCTGGCCAGCCCCGTCCCCGGACCGTACACGCTGATGAGCGTCGCCGCCGTCGTCCTCGGCGGCGTCAGCCTGGCCGGCGGGCGGGGCGGCGTGGCCGG
>CAYRMQ010000084.1:0-2543 GCA_964425305.1 uncultured Anaerolineaceae bacterium
CATCGCCTCGTCGATCGAGTTGTCGACGATCTCCCACACGAGGTGGTGCAGGCCCCGTCCATCGGTCGAGCCGATGTACATGCTCGGCCGTCGCCGAACGGCCTCGAGGCCCTCGAGTACCTGGATGCTCTCGGCCGTGTAGCCGCCGGCCGCCGACGCCCCGCGGCGCCGGCGCCGGCCGTCGCCCTCGGTGGCTTCCCTCTCGGCTGGGCGGGTCAGTGAATCGGTCAACTCAACATCCCCGTCAATCGTTCGTAGATCCGGTTGAGATCGTCGTCGTCGTAGTACTCGATCGTGATCCGGCCTCCGCGCCGACCGGACGTGACGCTGACCTTCGTGGCCAGCGCGTTGCGCAGCCCCGCCTCGACGCGCTCGAGTTCGGCGCTGTGCGGTGTCTCGCTCGTCGCCGCCTGCCGGCGCGGCGCGGGTCCGTCCTCGCGCAGCCGGCGCACGAGCTCCTCGGTCTGGCGCACGGAAAGGCCTCGACCGAGCACGACGCGGGCGATCTCGTGCTGGCGCTCGTGGTCCGGGATGCCGGCCAGCGCGCGGCCATGGCCCTCGCTCAGCGAGCCGCTCTCGACGGCGGCCAGTACGCTTGGTGCCAGGTCGAGCAGGCGCAGCGTGTTGGCGACGGCCGGGCGTGACCGCCCGACCCTGCGTGCGACGTCCTCCTGCGTCAGCCCGAACTCGTCGATCAGGCGGCGGAAGGCGCGCGCCTCCTCGATCGGGTTGAGGTCGGTGCGCTGTAGGTTCTCGATCAGGGCGTAGGCGAGCTGGTGCTCTTCCTCGACCGTGCGCACGATCGCCGGGATGCGCTCGAGACCGGCCATCTCGGCTGCCCGCAGGCGCCGCTCGCCGGCGATCAGGCGGTAGCCCTCGGCGCTCTCGGTGACGAGGATGGGCTGAAGCACGCCGTGCTCGGCGATGCTGGTCGCGAGATCCTCGAGCGACTGCTGCTCGAAGGCCTGCCGCGGCTGGTAGGGGTTGCGCGCGATGGACGAGATCGACAGCTCGTGCGTCGGCCGCCCCTCGTCGCGCTGCGGTATGAGCGCGGCCAGGCCACGGCCGAGGCCCGCCGGGTTGCGCCGCGCGTCGGTCGTCATGCCGGCACCGCGCTCGGCATGGACGCGCTCGGCTGCGCCGGCTGCGTAGCGGCCGTCCGCGCGACGAGCTCGTGAGCGAGCTGACGGTAGGCCTGCGCCCCGCGTGATTCGGGACTGTAGCGGGCGATCGGGCGCCCGTAACTGGGCGCCTCGGCGAGCCGGACGCTGCGCGGCACGACCGTCCTGAAGACGCGGTCGCCGAGGTGGCGCCGCACCTCGCGTGCGACGTCGGCGGAAAGCGTCGTGCGGGCGTCATGCATGGTCAAGAGCACGCCGGCCAGCCTCAGCCGGGGATTGAGGTTGTCGCGGACGAGGTCGATCGTGGATAGCAACTGGCTCAGGCCCTCCAGGGCGTAGTACTCGCACTGGATGGGCGCCAGCACGCCGTCAGCCGCCGTGAGCGCGCTGACCGTGAGAAGACCGACTGCCGGCGGGCAGTCGAGCAGGACGAAGTCGTAGTCGTCGCGGATGGGCCCGAGCGCGCGTTCCAGGCGACGCTCACGCTGAGACAGTCCGACGAGCTCAACCTCGGCGCCGGCGAGATCGAGCGCAGAGGGGATGAGCGAGAGGCCTTCGATCTGCGTCGGGTGCAGGAGATCGGCGGCCGCAGTGTCGTCGATGAGGGCAGGATAGATGGAACTCCGTGCGGTTGAGCGGTCGAAGCCGAGGCCGCTGGTGGCGTTGCCCTGGGGGTCGAGATCGACGACCAGGACACGCCGCCCCTCGAGTGCCAGATACGCGGCCAGATTGACGACCGTGGTGGTCTTGCCGACGCCTCCCTTCTGATTGGCGCAAGCGAGCACGACGCCCACTCAGTCGTCTCGAAGGGATGCATCCACGTCTCCCGATTCTATCGGAAAGGGCCCCGTCCCGCGGCGGCTCGGCGACGCTCAATGTTGTGCGGCGGCGCTTATCGGACGCTTACTTGGCGATCGGTCCGCCGCGCGAAAGTTCCACGGGAAACTTGACGGTGAAACAACCAAACGCCCGCACCGTCCGGCTGCTAGCATGGCCATCGAATGGCAAACCGCCAACGCTCCACCGACACCGACCAGCCGCTCGTCCCCACACAGTGGCTGCAGGACCGCTTCGCCATCGGTTTTCTGCTCGGCCTGCTCGTCGGCGAGGGCCACTTCGGCGGCGACGGCCGCCAGGCGCAGGTCACGCTGCGCATGCACACGCGCCACAAGCCGACGTTCGACTGGATCATGGCCACCTTCCCGGGTGGGCGGCTGTATGGCCCATACGTCCATGGCGGAAGGAGTTACTACCAGTGGATGGCGCGGGGCAGATTTCTGGCCGATGAACTGGTGCCACTGATCGCCGCTCATCTGCCGCTGCTCGACGGCCACGTCGCCGAACGCTTCCGGCGGATGTGCGAGCGCTACGGACTGGCTTTGGAGCCGTACGGTGAGCCGGCGAGCGACAGCCACAGCGACA
>CAYRMQ010000084.1:2643-11990 GCA_964425305.1 uncultured Anaerolineaceae bacterium
AGCGACAGCCACAGCGACACACCAACTGCGCGCCTCTCGTCCACGACCTGACACGTACCGCGAGAGCGGCCGAGGCCTGGGCCGGGCCCCAGACGAAAGCCGGCCGAGGGAGGGGAGGTCGGCGCTCTGCGGGCTATACTTGGCCGCCGGTGGCGCCCTTTCTGGCTGGGGCACGTCGCGACCGAGGGTGCCACGGAGGAACTACGACCATTGACGCTCCCTTTCGCCGCCTTCGGCGCGCTGGTCGCGGCGCTGATCGAGGCCACCGTCCTGTCCGAGCTGCCCATCGCCGGCGCGCAGCCGGATCTCGTCCTGACGCTGGCCATCGTGGCGGCGATGGTCTTGAGCGCAGAGGACGGGCTGGTGTGGGCCTTCGTCGGCGGTCTGATGCTCGACATGCTCATCCCCGCCCGCCCGATCGGCGCGACGACGCTGTCGCTGCTGCTGGTCGTCGGCGTGGCCGCCGTGCTGGCTCACTTCGTCGGGCGCGGCCACCGCTTGCCGGCGGTCCTGGCTGCCTTCGCGCTGACGTGGGTCTTCCACGCCGTCCTGATCGGCGTGCTCATCTTCATCGAGGGCATCGCCCTCAGCGTTTTCGAGCCGCGGCTGGTCTTCGCGGCGGCGATCATGAACCTGCTCATCGCCGTGCCGGCGGCGTGGTTCCTGGCGGCAGTCGGGCGCCGGCTGGCGGCGGAGCGCGTAGATTGGTGAGCGGCACGATGGGGGTGCGATGACCGACATCGTCCTGGGCAGGACACCGCCGCCGCGCAGCCGGCTGGTTGTGCGCTTCGGCATCTTCGGACTGATCGTCGTGATCGTCGTCGGCGTCCTCGCCACGCGCCTGTTCTACCTGCAGGTCGTGCAGGGCGGCTACTACGCCGGCCTGTCGCGCGACAACGTCGTGGCGCTACTGCCGCTGCGCTCGACGCGCGGCCTGATCTACGACCGCGGCGGCCGCCCGCTGGCCGCCAACATCCCCTCCTACGTCGTCCGCGTCAGGCCGGCGGACCTGCCCGTCAGCCGGCGCGACGACGTCGCCGCGCGGCTGGGCACGCTGCTCAACCTGCCGCCCTCGCAGATCCTGCAGACAATCGACCGCAACGCGAGCCTGCTGTTCGAGCCGGTCCGCGTGGCGAGCGACGTGCCGATGGAGGTCGCGCGGATCATCGCCGAGGAGGGCCGCAGCCTGCCCGGCGTCGACGTCGTCGTCGAGGAGCGCCGCACCTACGAGTACGGGCCGCTCGTGTCGCACCTTCTGGGCTACACCGGACCGGTGACCGCCGAGGAGCTGGCGTTGCTGACCGACAGCGACTACCTGCTCGACGACTACATCGGCAAGACGGGCATCGAGGCGACGTTCGAGGAGGAGTTGCGCGGCAGCTACGGCGTCGAGCAGGTCGAGCTCGACGCAACCGGCCAGCTCGTCCGCCGGCTGCAGGTCATGGACGAGGCGCGCACCGGCAACTCGCTCGAGATGACGATCGACCTCGAAACCCAGCGCCAGGCCGAGGAGGCGCTGATGTGGGCGGCCGACATCGTCAACCTCACGCGCGGCGCCGTCATCGTCATGAATCCGCAGACGGGCGAGATCCTGGCGATGGTCTCGATGCCGACGTACGACAACAACCTTTTCGCGCGCGGCATCTCGAACGAGGACTTCAAGGCGCTCATCGAGGACCCCAATCGGCCGCTGACCAACTTCGCCATCAGCGAGCAGTACCCGCCCGGCTCGACGTACAAGCTGGTGACCGCAGCCGGCGCGCTGCAGGATGGCATCATCACGCGCAACAGCCGGCTCCAGACGAGCGCCTACCTGACTCTGGGCAGCACGCGTTTCTGGGAGTGGAACCGGCGTGGCTGGGGGCCGCTCGACATCTACGACGCCTTTGGCCACTCGAGCGACACGTTCCACTACCAGCTCGCCGGCAGCCTCGGCATCGACCGCCTGGCCAACTGGGCGCACGAGTTCGGTTTCGGCCAGCGCACCGGCATCGACCTGCCGGCCGAGACACGCGGCATCGTCCCCACCGATGAGTGGAAGCGCGAGCTGTTCAACGAGCCGATCTATCCCGGCGAGGTGCTGCAGGCGGGCATCGGCCAGGGCTACGACACTGCCACGCCGCTGCAGGTGCTCAACGCCTACGCCGCGCTGGCCAACGGCGGCAAGCTCTACAAGCCGCAGCTCGTGCGGCGCGTCATCGGGCCGGACGGCAGCGTCGTGCGCGACTTCGAGCCAGAGCTCATCCGCGAGCTGGCCATCGACAAGGAGCACCTCGAGACGATGCGCCTGGCCTCCCGCCGCGTGGTGACCATCCGCCACACCTACAACCTGGTCAACCTGCCGGTCGTCGTCGCCGGCAAGACCGGTACGGCGGAGTTCGGCACGCGCGACGCCCAGGGCCGGCTGCCCTTCCACACCTGGTTCGTCGCCTTCGTGCCCAAGTTCGACGAGGACACGCCGGGTGACCCGGCGGCGACCGACTCGGAGCTGGCGGTGATTGCCTTTGCCTACAACGCCAACACCAAGGGCAACGCCGCGACCGAGATCGTCAAGTACTTCCTGCAGAAGCACTACGACATCCAGCGCGACTACACCCGCCCCGACCTGCTCGAGCGCGGCAACTTCTACGGCGGGACCTAGGCGATGGGTGCGATGCGCGTCGAAGAGCGCGGCATGGCCGTCGGCGAGTGGTTCTCGCGGCCGGCGCGCGCCAACTGGCAGGCCTTCGACCCGCAGCTGGTCTTCTACGGACTGTCGCTGGCGGTGATCGGGCTGCTGATGGCCTGGACCAACAGCTCCGGCGCGCCGCTCGAGCCCGGCTCGGTCTTCACGCGCGGCTTGATGTGGTTCGCTCTGGCGATCGTCGTCTTCACGCTCAGCGCTGCCGTGGACGTGCGCTGGCTGCGCACGTTCGGCTGGCTGCTCTACGTCGTCAACCTCGGCCTGCTCGTGGTCACGCTGGCCGTCGGCGGTGGAGTCGGTGGCGTCTCGCGCTGGGTCAGCATCTTCGGCCTGCAATTCCAGTTCTCGGAGCTGGCCAAGATCCTGATGATCACCGTGCTGGCGGTCTACTTCTCGTCGCGCCGGGAGAGCATCGGCCGGCTGAGTACGATCATCGGCGCCGGCGTGCTGATCGGGCCGCCCTTCGTGCTGGTCATGATGCAGCCCGACCTGGGCACCGCCCTCGTCTTCGTGGCGATCGTCGCCGGCATGCTGTTCATGACCGGCGCCAGCCTGCGCTGGCTGACCGCCGGCGCCGCCGGCGCGGTGGCGATGGCACCCGTCATCTGGTCCCTGCTGCACGACTACCAGCGCCGCCGGCTGCTGTCGTTCCTCGATCCGACGGCCGACCCGCAGGGCTCGGGCTACCAGGTCATCCAGTCGCAGATCGCGGTCGGCTCAGGTGGGCTCTTCGGCAAGGGCCTGACCAACGGCACGCAGGGCGGGCTGGATTACCTGCCCGTCTCGTCGACGGACTTCGCGATGGCCATTCTCCTCGAGGAGCTCGGCTTCGTCGGCGGCATCGTCGTGTTCACGCTGTTCATCGCGCTGATCTGGCGCGTGCTGCTCGCCGGCTGGCGATCGGACGACCTGTTCGGCGTCGCCTTTGCCTCGGGCATCGCCGCGATGCTGCTGTTCCAGATGCTCGTCAACGTCGGCATGATCATCGGCATCATGCCGGTGACGGGCATCCCGCTGCCATTCATCACCCACGGTGGCGCGTCGCTGATCAGCATCGCCGTCGGGCTGGGCATCCTGCAGGGCATCAACATGCGGCGCCCGCGGCCGCTCTGGAGCCGGGCCGCCGACTGAGCGTCAGCCTGCCGCAGGCCCGCCCCCGTTCAGGGGGCGGAGCGCCCGAGCAGGCCGAGGATCTCACCGCGGTACTGGCGACCGGCCGGCACCGTCAGCAGCCACTCGAGGAACTCGGGGTCGTGGCGCCGGATCTGGCCGAGCGACCAGCCGCTGTAGCGGCCGATGTTGATGACCGTGCCCTGGCCCTGTCCGGGCGGTGCCCCGGCGGCGCCGAAGGGCACCTCGCCAACGCGCTTGACGAGGCGGTCGGATGCGCGGCGGTCGCGACGGGCGGCCAGCTCGCGGTCGTAGCGGGCGCGCGACTCGGGATCGGAGAGGACGCGGTAGGCGTCGTTGAGCTGGGCCATCCGGCGCGCCGCCTCGGGCCCCGGATTGAGGTCGGGGTGGTAGCGCTTGGCCAGCGCGCGGTGAACCAGCGCGATGATCTCCTGGTCGGCGTTCTCGGCGACCATCAGCACTCGGTAGTGGGTGGTGGTCCTGGTGCTCACTGCTTCTCTTGTCGCTCCGGCTGGCGGGTCGCCACATCGTCGCCCGTCGCCGCCTCCGGCGGAAGATGACGGTTGGTGTCGGCGCGGTCGCCGGATGTCCCATCGCCGTTTGTCCCGTCCCTGCGCTGGCCGTCGGCAGCCCGTTCGTCGTCGGCCACGGCTGCCTGCCGATCGTCGGCCGCCGGTTGCGTCTCCGCCGGCTCCATCTGGGGCGCGCTGTCGTCGTCGGGCCCGTTTTCGATGAGCGCGCGCATGTCCGGCGCGTCGGGCGCCGGCACGCCGGGATCGTCTTCGCTCAGGCGCCGGAAGAGGTAGCGGTAGACGCTCATCGCGGCGGCCGTGATCGGGATCGACAGGATGGCTCCGATCAGCCCGGCGATGGCGCCGCCGATGATCAGCGCGAAGATGATCAGCGACGGGTGCAGCTCGACGGCCTCGCCCTGGATCTTGGGCACGAGGACGGCGTTCTCGACCTGCTGGACGGCGGTGTAGAGCACGAGCACGGCGACGACGGAGACTATCGGGTCGTCGGTCGTCAGCGCGATCAGCAGTGTCGGTACCATGGCGATGATCGGACCGATGATCGGCAGCAGCTCGAGCACGCCGGCGATGACCGCCAGCAGCACGGCGAACTGGAGGAAGCGCGGGTCGACCACGTTGCCGAGCAGCAGCAGGCCGGCGTAGGTGGCGACGCCGATGATCAGGCCGAGCAGGATCTGGGCGCGGATCCAGCGGCCCACCACGCGGTCGACGATCTTGAGCACGGCCAGCGCGTCGGCGCGCCAGGCCGGCGGCAGGGCGGTGTGCAGGCGCGCCGTCAGCTTCTCGCGATCGCGCAGGATGTAGAAGGCCCAGACGGGGATGATCAGGAAGCCGAAGAAGCCGGCGACCGTGCCCAGCAGCGTGCGCGCCAGCGGCAGCAGCGCGCCGACGTCGATGGGCGGCGCGCCCTCGGCCAGGTCGGCGAGCAGGTCGTCGACATAGTCGCGCACGGCCGGCGGCAGGTCGAGCGTCTGGTAGAGCTCGCTCAAACGGGCCAGCGCCGACTCGAGCGCGGCAAAGATCCGCGGCAGGTCGCCGGCGAACTGGCCGACCTGCGTGATCAGCGGTACGAGCAGCAGCACCAGTCCCTCGAAGACGACGAAGAACGTGATGGCGTAGACGACCAGCACGGCCAGCCAGCGCGGCAGCCGGATACGCCCGAAGTGGCGGCGCGACAGGAAGCCGACCGCCGGATCGAGGATGTAGATCAGCAGGGCGCCGAGGATGAAAGGCGTGAGCGCGCTGCGGCCGAGGTAGAGGACGACGCCGACGACGATCGCCGCCGCCACGACGAGGACCACGCGGGGAGTCGGTGCACCGATGCGCCGAGATCGCGACGGTGCGGCGGTGACGGTGGCGCTCGACATCGGCGGCGAGCGTAGCAGAGGCGAGACCCGCCAGGACGGGCGCCCCGGAGCGGTGGTGGAAGCGTCCTCTCTTGCGTGCCGCGCCCATCACTCGGTCGCCCACCGACTCTTATCCAGGCGCCGTCGGCTGGTGGAGCCCTCTGGAACGCGGAATGACCGTCACTCGGCTGCCCGGCCACTGACTGACGGCGATTCGGGCCGTCGGATCGGCTCCCGGCCGCCCCGTCCTCGGATAACAGTTGTGCCACCACTGAGTGACAGGAAAGACCTGCTGCATGAGCTGAGGATGACAAAGTCGCTGGCCGCTTAAGAGGGTGACGTTTTCACTGGCCGTCGACACACACACCACCCCGTTCGTTGACGGTTTGGCCGGCTGCCGGTACCATCTCTGTTCGCGTCCCGCATGGGGCTTGGCTGTCTGCGCCCGACGCGACCGATTTCCCAAGAAACTTTCAGACCACCTCCACCACGCGTGTCCGGAGAGCCATGTACGCAGTCATCGAAACAGGCGGCAAGCAGTACCGCGTCGAGCTCGGCACGGAGATCGAGATCGACCGGCTCGAAGCAGCGCCCGGCGAGACCATCGAGCTGGGTCGCGTGCTGCTGCTCGCCGACGGCGACGAGGCACAGATCGGCCGCCCGGTAGTCGACGGCGCGACGGTCAGCGCCAGCGTCGTGCGCCAGGACCGCGCCGACAAGATCGTCGTCTTCAAGTACCGGCCCAAGGCACGCCGCCGCGTCAAGCACGGCCATCGCCAGGACCTGACGATCGTGCGCGTCTCCGACATCGTCTTCAACGGCCGCAGCGCGGCGAAGGAGGCAGAGGCGCAGGCCCGCGAGGCCGAGGCGGCGCGCAAGAAAGCGGAGGAAGAGGCCGCGCGCAAGGCCGCCGCCGACAGGGCGCTGGCCGACAAGCTCGAGCGCGAGCGCCAGGCAGCGGAGGCCGCCGCGGCCGAGGAGAAGAAGAAGAAGGCCGCCAAGCCGGCCCGCGGTCGGGCGAAGGCCACCGAGACGGGGGCCAAGGCAAAGCCCGAGCCCGAGGCAGCCGAGCCCGAGCCCGAGGCAGCCGAGCCCGAGGCTGCCGAGGACGAAACGGCGCCGAGGACAACCAGCCGGCGGCGGGCGAAGGCCGACGCCGATGCAGCCGCGGCCACCGACGCTGAGGCCACCGACGGGCAGGTCGAGGCCACCGACACGACCGAGCAGATCAAGCCCGAGCCCAAGCGCTCGCGAACGAAGAAGGAAGAGTAAGAACGATGGCACACAAGAAGGCCGGCTCCAGCTCCAAGAACGGGCGCGACAGCGTCGGCCAGCGGCTGGGCGTGAAGGCCGGTGACGGCCAGCTCGTGTCGGCCGGCTCGATCATCGTCCGCCAGCGCGGGATGACCTTCCTGGCCGGGCCGGGGACCGACCTCGGCCGCGACTACACGCTCTTCGCCACGATCGACGGCCGCGTCAGGTTCGAGCACGAGCGGCGCGACAAGAAGCGCGTCCGCGTCATCGCCGAGCCCGCCGCGGCCGCTGCCGGAGAGCCCGCATGAAGGAAGGCATTCACCCCCGCTACCACCGCGCGACGGTGGTCTGCGGCTCGTGCCACACGACCTTCGAGGTCGGCTCGACGCAGGAGAACCTGCGCGTCGACATCTGCTCCAACTGCCATCCCTTCTTCACCGGCAAGCAGACCATCGTCGACACCGCCGGCCAGGTCGAGCGCTTCCAGAAGCGTCTCGAGCGCGCCGCTCGCAGCTGATCCGGGCACCGGCCCACCGGTGCCCCTAGACTTGAGCTGATGGCGCGCGTCGACTACGGAGGCCAGGCCCTCATGGAGGGCGTGCTGATGCGTGGCCGGAACGCGATCGGCGTGGCGCTGCGCCATCCCGACGGCTCGATCGTCGCCACGTCGGAGCCGCTCAACTCCATCCTCCACCGCAGCCGCTACGCCCGCGCGCCGCTCTTCCGCGGCCTCGTCGTGCTGTACGAGACGCTCGTCGTGGGCACGCGCTGGCTGATGCGCTCGGGCTCCGTCCAGGCGCAGGGCACGGGCCAGGAGATGGGCCGCGTCGCCATCGCGATCACGCTGCTCATCACGATCGCGCTGGCCGTCGGCCTGTTCGTGCTCCTGCCGCTCTTCGTCGCCAGCGCCGTCACCCACGGCGCGGTGGCGACAGAGCCGGCCCTCGGTCAGGGGCTGCTCTCGCCGGCGCTCGTCGAGCACGTCATCGAAGGTGTCCTGCGCGTCTTCATCTTCGTCGGCTACCTGCTCGTGATCAGCCGCTCGAGCGAGATCCGCCGCGTCTTCCAGTATCACGGCGCCGAGCACATGACGATCCACGCCCTCGAGCGCGACGATCCGCTCGACATCGAGCACATCCGCCGCCATCCCACCGCCCATCAGCGCTGTGGCACTGAGTTTCTGGTCGTCTTCATCATCCTGAGCATCTTCCTGTTCAGCCTGCTTGCCGGCCAGAGCCTGTTCGTCGGCGTCGTCGGGCGAATCGCGATGATCCCTCTCATTGCCGCGATCGCCTACGAGATCCTGCGTTTCGGGGCGCGCCATCGCCACCGCTGGTGGATCCGCTGGCTGTTCCTGCCCGGCATCTGGTTGCAGTCGATCACCACCCGCCAGCCCGACGACTCGATGATCGAGGTCGCCGTTGCGTCGATGCGCGAGGCGCTGGCAGCCAACGGCGAGGAGGCGCCGGCGGGCAGCCTCGACCCCGAGCGCCGGCCGATCCCGACCGCGGCCGAGGAGAAGGCAGCCGCCAAGTCGCGCGAGACGGCAGCCGAGGCGCGGGCCACCGAGCCGAGGGAGGTCGCCGCCGAGCACAGGGAAGCGACCTCCGACCAGACGGCGGGATGACCCTCGACGCTCGACTCGACGATCTGGAGCGGCGCCTCGGCGAGATCGAGGCGGAGTGGTCGAAGCCGGAGGTCGCCGCCGACCCGGCGCGCAGCCGTGAGCTCGGCCGCGAGCAGGCGCAGGTGGCGCCGATCGTCGACGTCTACCGCCGGCTGCGTGACGTCCGCGCCGAGCTGGAAAGCGCGCGCCGCTCGCGGGAGGGCGAGCGCGACCCCGAGCTGCGCGAGCTGGCCCAACAGCTGGCCGAGGAGGCCGAGGCGAAGGAGCAGGCGCTGCTCGACCAGCTGCGCATCCTGCTCCTGCCGCGCGACCCGAACGACGACAAGAACGTGATCATGGAAATCCGCGCCGGCACCGGCGGGGAGGAGGCGGCACTCTTCGCCGCCGAGCTGTTCCGCATGTACAAGCGCTACGCCGAGCGCCGCCGCTGGCAGACCGAGATCCTGACCGCCAGCGAGACCGGCATCGGCGGACTGCGCGAGGTGATCTTCGAGGTGCGCGGCCAGGGCGCGTACAGCCGCCTGAAGTACGAGGGCGGCGTCCACCGCGTGCAGCGCGTACCGGAGACCGAGGCGAGCGGGCGCATCCACACGTCGACGTCGACGGTTGCGGTCCTGCCCGAGGCCGACGAGGTCGAGGTCGACATCGACGAGAAGGACCTGCGCATCGACGTCTACCGCTCGCAGGGCCCCGGTGGGCAGTCGGTCAACACGACCGACTCGGCGGTGCGCATCACGCACGTGCCGACGGGCATCGTGGTCGCCATCCAGGAC
>CAYRMQ010000085.1:0-11975 GCA_964425305.1 uncultured Anaerolineaceae bacterium
CGTAGACGCTGGTGTGGTAGGGCGCCAGCGCCGACCAGTAGTCGCGCGCCCACTGGCGCTCTTCCTCGAAGCCGTCGGCGGTGTACGTGTTGCCGTTGATGTTGAACGTGAAACCGGCCTGGCGGCCATGGAAGGCGGTCTCGTCGTCGGCCACCCGCGCGACCGCCCCACCCATCTGCCAGAGGGCGATACTGCTGATCGGTGAGACGATGCGCCGGCCGTAGTCGGCGATGGTGTCGACCACTTCGTCGTTCAACTCGGCCACGTCGCAGGCGCGCACGTAGAACCACCAGCCGGGTTCGAAGGAGGGGTCGAACATCTGCTGGTGGACGACGAACGGCTTGGGCGCGAAGACGTCGAGGGCCGGAGAGCCGAACGAGCGGAGCGGCCGCAGCACCTTCTCGCCGTTTTCCACCGGGCCGGCATGGCAGGCGGCGATGGCAACGACGTGCTTGCCGACCAGCTCCGGCGGGACAACCGGCAAGGGTGGCGCGCGCCGCGTCACGCCGATCGTCATCAGCTCGTCGGGGGCCTCGGCGAGCCAGTCGCGGTAGAAGCGCAGCACGGCGGCGGCCTGCTCCACCGGCCAGAAGACGGCGCCCGCGAAAACCTCCGGACCAAGCTGGCGGGCGCGGAACTCGAACTCGGTAACGATGCCGAAGTTGCCGCCGCCGCCACGCACGCCCCAGAACAGGTCAAGGTTCTCGTCGGCGCTGGCGCGCAGCTGCTCGCCGGCGGCGGTGACCAGCTCGACCGACAGCAGGTTGTCGATGGTCAGGCCGAACCTGCGCTGAAGCCAGCCGAGGCCGCCGCCGAGGGTCAGCCCGGCGACGCCGGTGTGGGTGACGATGCCCGCCGGCACGACCAGGCCGAAGGCCTGCAGCGCCGCGTCCAGCTCGCCGAGCAGCACGCCCGGCTGCACCCTGACCGTCTGTTTCTCGGGATCCAGCTGGATGGCCCTCATCAGGCCGAGGTCGACGAGCAGGGCGTCGTCGGCGACCGACAGGCCGGGGAAGCTGTGCCCGCCGCCGCGCACCGCGACGGGCAGGCCGCTTCGCCGCGCCAGCTGTACGGCGGCGACCACGTCGGCAGCGTCGGCGCAGCGCAGGATCAGCGCCGGCCGGCGGTCGATCGAGCCATTCCAGACTCGCCGCTGCTCGTCGTAGGCGGGGTCCTGAGGTAGAACGACCGTGCCATGAAACGAGCGTCGAAGGACAACCAGCGCCGCAGGGTCCACGCCTGCTCCCATGTCGAGTGCCATATCACCGCCGCTCCTGCTTCGGAACTCGCCAATAAGGGTATCTTCCCGCGGTGCCCGGATTGCCGTCAGGAACCTGGGTTCCACTTTCCTCCAGCAGGCGCTCCGGGCGGATGATGCGGATCCCGCCGCGACCGGTGCCGACGACGTCCTCGCTGCGCAGCTCGCGCAGCGTTCGGACGACGACCTCGCGCGCAGTGCCGACGGCATCGGCCAGCTCCTGCTGGGTGACGTGCGCGACGAGATCGGCTCCACTCTGGTGCTCCGACGCCAGGTCCAACAGGTGGGCCGCCACCTTCGCCCGAACCGAGCGGAAGGCGCTGCCCGACAGCTCGGCGACGAAGGCAAGCACGCGCTCGCTCGTCTCGGCCAGCAGCGCCGCCGCCACACGCGGGTCGGTATCGGCCATGGCACGCAACCGCTCGGGTCGCAGCACGAGCAGGTCCGCGTCAGACAGCGCCTGAATGCCGAACGGCCTGACGTAACCCGGTGCGTAGAGCGTGGCGGCGCCGATGAGCCCACCGCGCCGGCAGTAACGGACGGTCATCGTCCGGCCGCCGGCGGCGGACACGTAGACGCGCACCAGGCCGGCCACCACGAGCTCGAGATGCGGCTGTGCCTCGCCGGCGTGGTGGACGGTCGCGCCGGCGGGCACGGTGACGCGCCTCGCCTCGGCAAGCAGCCGACCGATGATCTCGGCCGGCAGCCGGCCCAGGTTCGAAGCGCCGATGGCGTCAGCGACGTCCGACACGCAGGGCGACGACCTCGATCGGCTCGCTCTTGCCCTTGAGGTCCAGGCTGCGGCGCTCGAGGGCACCGTCCAGACCCGCCGCTGCCGCAGCGGCGGCGCTGACCAGCACCTCACCCGCCGACGCCGCGGCAGCCAGCCGGGCGGCGACGTTGACCGCGTCGCCGACCGCTGTCAACTCGACATGGCTGCCCTCGCCGACGGCACCGAACCATGCCCGCCCGCTGTGGACGCCGGCGCCGACCGGCGCCCACGGCTCGCCGCCGTCGGCGTGACCGGTGGCGCGCAGGAGTGCCGTGGCGGCTTCGACGGCGCGGCTGACGTACTGCTCACCGGCGAGAGCGGTGAAGAAGTGGGCCACCAGCTCGTCGCCGACGAACTTGTCGACCACGCCGTCGTGCTCGAAGACGGCCCGGCTGGCAACGCGATAGAAGCGGTCGAGCAGGTCGTGGAACTCGGCCGTCGACATCCGCTCGGCGAGCGCCGTCGAGCCACGGATGTCGGCGAAGAGCATCGCGCCCTCGACCTCCGCCCCGCCATGGTGCCGGACCATGTGCGTCTGGCACGTGTTGCAAACGTTGGGATTGCCCTCCGACGGCCGCTTGCCGATGGCACGCATCAGTGGCGCACCGGGTCCGGCGAACGGCGCGGTGCAGAAACGGCAACGAGGGTCGGAAGGCAGATGCGTGAGAACCCGCCGCCCGAAGCGGACCATCGAATCGGGCTGGGTCAGATAGCGGCGCCAGTACTCCTCGTTAAGAGTGTCGGTAGGTCTCGTGGGCTCGCCCGTCACGCCACGCTCCTTCCTGTGCAAGAGTCTAGAGCGCGGGTCTACAGCGCCGTGGCCTCGGCAATCACCTCGTCGACCGGCAGTGCCGCGCCGCGCTGCCATGCCGGCGCCAGCTCCGGATCGGCCTCGATCGTCGCCGGCTCGAGCGCGGTCTTGTCGAGACCGAAACGAACCAGCCAGCGTCCGCTCGTCGACTCGGCCAGGTTGACGCCCGACGAGCGCGCGAGGGCATGCGCCGCCGCGGCCAGACGCACTGCCGCTTCGCGCCGTCCCTCGACCAGCTCGAGCACGGCCAGACCATGCAGGCACAGCGCGTAGCCGGACAGGTCACCGAGCTCGACGAAGACGCGCAGCGCATCTTGCGCCGCCGAGCGCGACTCGGCCACGCGCTGCAGACCGGCGTGCGCGCCGGCGCTCATGAACTTCGCCCACGCCAGCATCGGGCGGTTGCCCAGCGCCTCGAAGTGCTCCGACGCCTCGCTGTAGTACTCCAGCGCCCGCTCCGGCTGCGGCTCGGGCAGGCTCTGGGCGATGGCGCCCAGAGCCCACAGCGTCTTGGCCACGCCGGCGCGATCGTCCTCCGCCCGGAACAGCTCCAGCGCCTGCTGCGCCAGATCCATCGCCCGCTCGATGTCGTCGTCCTCGGGCACGGAGTAAACGAACGACAGGTTGTACAGCGCCTCGGCTATGCCGACCGTGTTGCCCACTTCGCGCTCGAGCTCGAGCGCTGCGGTGTAGTGCGCCTCTGCGGCCGGCCAGTCGGCCTGCCAGTAGGCGAGGCTGCCGGCGGCGGCCAGCCCGCGCGAGCGCAGCACCACATCAGGCATGTCGGCGGCCAGACGGACAGCCTCCTCGGCGCGCTCGCGGCCCTCGGTCAGGTGGCCGCGCATCTGCCAGAAGCGCCACAGCGCCGAGCACAGCCGCGTGGCGACCTCTGCCCGGCGCGCGTCGACGGCCCAGCCGAAGGCGGCGCGCAGGTTGTCGTGCTCGCGCTCGAGCCGGTCAAGCCAGTGGCCGGCGTCCGCGCCGGTCAGCTTCGGCTCGGCCTCCTCGGCGAGGTTGAGGTAAGCCAGCGCGTGGCGCTCACGGTACTCGTCCGTTTCGTCCTGCTCGGTCAGCCGCTCGACGGCGAAGTCGCGAATGCTCTCGAGCATCTCCACGCGCAGGCCCCCGTCGGCTTCGTCCTCGCCGGCCCGCCGGACAAGGCTCTTGTCGATGAGCGAGCCGACCGCGTCGAGCAGCTCGAGCTCGTCCGCGACACCGACCACGCGCGCCGCGATGGGCAGTGGCGCGCCGCCGAGGAAGACGCCCAGCCGCCGGAAGAGCGGCCGCTCCGCCTCGCCCAGCAGGTCGTAGCTCCACTGGATGGTGGCGCGCAGCGTGCGCTGGCGCTCGCTCACGCCGGGTGAGGTCGTCGCCAGCAGCGCCAGCCGGTTGCTCAGCCTGTCGCAGATGTTGTCGGGCGACATCAGGCGCACGCGCGCCGCGGCCAGCTCGATCGCCAGCGGCAGGCCGTCGACGCGGGCGCAGATGTCGGCGACGGCGGAGGCGTTGTCGTCGGTCAGGCGAAAGTCGGGCCGCACCGCCCGCGCGCGGTCGACGAACAGCGCGATGGCCGGGTTGCGCTCGAGCTCGCCGAGCGGCGGCAGGCGGCGCAGGTCGGGCACGGACAGCGGCGGTACGACGTACTCGCGCTCACCGGGCACGTTCAGTCGCGCTCGGCTGGTGACGAGGACCTTCATCCGCGGCGTATCCGACAGGAGGCGCGTGACGTCCTCGGCTGCCGGCAGGAGCTGCTCGAAGTTGTCGAGGATGAGCAGCAGCCGCTGCGAGCCGATGGCCTCCACCAGGCGGCCGTGCAGGTTCTCGCCCTCGGCCACCTCGAAGACCTGGGCTATCGCCGGCAGCACCAGCGAGGGCTCGCGCAGGGCAGCCAGCGGGACGTACCTGATGCCGTCGGGGAACTCGCCCAGCATCTCGACGGCGAGCTGCAGCGCGAGGCGGCTCTTGCCGGTGCCGCCCGCGCCGGTCAGCGTCAGCAGGCGCCCGTCGGCGAGCAGCTCACGCGTCTCGGCCAGCTCGCGCTCGCGCCCGAAGAACGCCGTCAGCTGCTGGGGCAGGCCGGAGGCCGCCATCTCGAGCGAGCGCGGCGGGGGGAAGTCGGCCGGCAGGCCATCGATGACGAGCTGGTGCAGCCGCTCGGGCTCGGGCAGGTCCTTCAGCCGGTGGTTGCCCAGGTCACGCACGCGCAGGCCCTCGGCGAGCGAGCTCTGTACGAGCTCGCGCGTCGCCGCCGAGAGCAGCACCTGCCCGCCGTGGCCGGCGTCGGAGATGCGTGCGGCGCGGTGCACGTCGAGGCCGACGTACTCGCCCTCGGCGAGGTCGACGTCACCGGTGTGGATGCCCATCCGGACCGCGACCTCCGCCTCCTGCGGCCACGCCGTCGAGGCGAGCGCTCGCTGGGCCTCGACGGCCGCCCCGACCGCCTTCGTCGGCTCGCGAAAGACGGCGAAGAAGGAGTCGCCCTCGGTCTTGACCTCGATGCCGTCGCAGGCGGCGATCGCGCGCCGCAGCACGCGGTGATGTTCGGCCAGCATCCGCCCGTAGTCGCGGTCGCCGAGCCGCTGAAGCAGGCGCGTCGAACCTTCGATGTCGGTGAACAGCAGCGTCAGCCTGCCCGTCGGCAGGTCGGCCATGATTCGCTCTTCCTCGTCCGGCTCTGGTCACAACCAGCCTAACCGAGGCTACGCCGGAGCGGGGTGCGCGCAGGAACCGGACCGGCCAACAAGCCCTGCAACCCGTCAGTGTGTCGGCAGGGCCCTCGGTTGGTCGCGCCTGCCTGAGCCGTCGGGATCCACCGACTCGGCGCCTCGGTGGACATGCGCCAGCTGCGGGCGCATAGTTGCCGCCGCGTCAGCGGTGGGGACGCTTGGGCGATCGCCCGGCATGAGGGCGAGTTGTCACCTTTGCGCTCTATTCCTCCCCTTGGCAAGTGATGGAAAGCGCCGTAGCGGTGATGGATCGAGAGCAGAGCGTCGAGGCCGTCTACCGGGCCGACTCTGAGCGGCTCTGGCGCGCGGTCTATGCCTTCGCCGGCGACGCCGACATCGCCAGCGACGCGGTCGCCGAGGCCTACGCTCAACTGATCCGGCGAGGCTCCGCCGTGCGCGATCCGGCAGCCTGGACATGGCGCGCTGCCTTTCGCATATCGGGCGGCATGCTCAAGGCTCGCGCGGCGGCGTCCGAGCTGCCGATGACGGCCGGCGGCCGTGTCGATAGCTATGCAGATCCCGACCTGCTTGCGGCACTGCGCCTACTGCCCGACGGCCAGCGGGCAGCCATCGTGCTCTTCTATTACGCCGACCTGCCCATCCGCCAGATCGCCGACCGGCTCGGCTCGAACAGCCTGGCTGTGAGAGCGAACCTGAGTCGCGGCCGACGACGGTTGCGCCAGCTACTGGGTGACGGCCATGGATGACCTGCGGGCACGTTTCAGCGCCCTGGACCGCGTGCCGGTGCCCGAGCTGTGGGGTGACATCGAGCGACGGGCCAATGCCCGGGCGGTCACCGGAAGGCTGCGCCGCGACCCTGGCCGGCGCTCAGCAGGCGATGCCACGCGCGGCACCGGACGCCCAACGCTGCGACGCCAGCTGGTACTGCTGGCTCTCCTCTCGCTGTTGCTCGTCGCTTTGCTCGTCGGGGGTCTCGTCGCAGGCGGGCGCCGTGATGATCCGACGCCACCTCCCGCCACCCCTCGAGCCGTGGTGCCGCCAACGGCTGTGCCATCGCCGCCGACGGCTGTGGCTCCAGCAGTGTCTGTCGATTCGCCGTTTCCGCCAGCTCACGATCCCTTCGGCGATCGGCCGGGTTTCGCGTATTGGCGCATGACCAGGGAGGACGAGATGGAGGTCTCCCTGATCCACGCCTCTCGGGATGGTGAAGCGCCGGAGCCCATCAACGCACGGCTTCGACTTCGGGTCTGGCCCGATCCCGATCCGGCGGCTGGTGTATTCGCCGAGCGACGTGTCCTGGTCAACCCAAGGGGCGAGCTGGTTGCCGTGGCAGAGAGCTCGCTTGGCTCGTATCGAGTGCGCGTCCTGATGGAGTCGCCCGGGACGGCTCCCTACGCCCATGCGCAAACAACGGCACGCGGTGAGGGCGGTGCGCCCGACCTGGCCTGGTCGTCGGACGGGACCAAGCTGGCAATCGCCTATCCCGATCAGCCCTGGGCGGTTGTGTTCATGGTCAAGGACCACATCCCGGTCCAATTCGCGCAATCGGAACGCAGCGTGCTCGAGTATGGCTGGCTTTTCCGTCAAAGGTTGGAGGGGGCGACCGAGGCAGGGCTACGCCTCCTGGGGTTCTCAGCCAGCGGCGATCAACTCCTTGCCTGGGACGCCCGCGACGGCAGGGCACCGTGGGAGCGACCGTTCTCGATCGAGCTGATCTCTGGGCCCTCGTTCTCGGAGTGGATTGACCTGACCTCTGGGTCCTTGGTGCCGCTCGAGCGGTTCCCCGGCGCAGCGGAGGGACTGGCGGTCTCGAACACCACCGGGCCAGCCTGGCTGGTCGATCCGACATCTGGGCGGGTGCTCGACGACAGCTCCGGTGGCTCTTGGGCCGTGCATGCGGCACCCAACCCAGACCAACTGGGCGTATCTGTCTCCAGTGCGGCGGCCTGGACCGCGAGCGGGTCGATCGTGACCCTCACTGCCGACGCCTCCACGCTCTCCACGGGGGCTCCCGGCCAGACTCCTGATCCGGACATGCCGGCTGTTGGCATCATCTCAAAGGTGGCGTCGGGAGCTGTGCCGGCGTTCGCCAGATCGGTGCTCTGCAACTTTCGAGGCAGGTGCTCAGCCGTGCTGTTGGGTGTGACCGGCCAGACAATGATCGTGGGTATCGTCGGGGAACGCGCTCCTCCCACGCCGGGATTGGGCTATGACGCGATCAGTCTGATCAGCCTGATTCCTGGGACTGACTGGCAATTTCTTACATCGGTCGATGGAGAGGGGAGCTTTGACATGCACTTCGCAGGTCTGTTGCGGCCGTAGCCAAGCAAACGCATTGAGATGTCACCTTTTGGTGGACATCGGTCCCTTTCCCCGTGTGAGGCGCCACCAGCCGCGTCAGAAGTAGGAGAGAACCGATGTCGAGGACGGTCTTCGTCACCATCGCCGTGGCGACGCTATTGCTGGCCGCGTTCCCTGGCGGACTGCTGGCCAACAACGCGGGGAGCACTCAACACTATGTCGAGGAGATTGACTTCATCTGGGATGGCGAAGGCTGTCCGGCCGTGCCCGACGGGCTCACGATTCACTTTACTGGCACGCTGCGCGGCCACCTCCACGTGAGCACAGATGCGAACGGCGTGGTGCACGTCAACTGGGGACCAGACACAGCACACGGAACAGCCGTCGACAGTGAGGGAGGCACTTATCGGTTCAGCTATCACAACATGTTCATCGTGCGTGACGCTGGCGTGCCCGTGGAGATCTTGATCACCGACCACTTCAACCTGGTCGGTCGCGGAGCTGCTCACGGGATACAAGTGCAGTTCGTGTTCAAGGCCCGCATCACGGAGGAAGGCTTCGAACTGATCTTCTTCAAGGCTCACGGCGATCCTCTCGAGTGCGACGCCATCTGAGCTCGCATCATGAGCGGTCTGGCGAACGTGGTTGAACAGGCGGCGGTGGACCGCCGTCTGTTCGTCTTCTATGCAGCGGTGATCGCCATTCAGGGTGTCCATCTCATCGAGCACGTCATCCAGTTGATACAAGTATTCGTACTCGGCGTGCCGGAGGACGATGCGCTCGGATTGCTGGGTTACGTGTTCGAGTTCCAGGGCACCGAAGAATGGCTCCACCTGGGCTTCAATTCAGCCTATTTGGCCGGCCTTCTGGTGATCCTCGCTGGCTTACTTTGGTCGTCCGCTGCTAGAACCGTGGTTCCGCTGGCCGCGCTGCTGGCGTTCTTCCTGTTCGGGGTGTGGCTTGAGACCTGGCACGTTGTAGAACATCTCGTGATAATCGGAAACGTTCTGGCCAATGACGGGTGTCCATGCCCGGGCATCCTCGATGCGGGACTGGGCGTGGGTGATACCGTCCTTCACTTCGGCTACAACGCGGTGGCCTACGCTGGAACAGCAGCGCCATTTGTCTACATCTTTCGGGCCAGAGCCGAACGTTAGCGACTGACCGCCTACTGTCACACGTTTCGGGCTGGTCAGGCATTTCCCCAGTACGAGTGCCGCCAGTACCTGCACGTGTCGGCCTGCCCTGCGGACGAGGCGGCGGCAGAATTATCGCGACCGGCCCCGCACACTCCGCCAGAAGGCTCGATGCGCCGGCGACAATCGTTCTCTGCCCAGGGTCTCAGCCGCCCGCTCGTCGGCGATCAGCTCAACTGCCGGTCGACCAGCTTGGCAGGACGACTGGCCTCGATGTCCTGCAAGACTCCACCGCCGCCGGTCGCGCCATGGTCAAAGAGATCTCAGAGGTCGAGCACGAAGCACAGCGCCGTGTCGACATGCTCCAAGGCATCGGGCGCCAATCGGCCGGCACGCGGACCCAGAACGCCTGCTGGCAGGGTGGCTGGCTGATCGCACTTCACGTATCCGTCGCGATCAAGTCCCGTTTGCCGCCTGCTGGCCGCAACCAGATAAGGGGGTGCCTCAGGCGCAGATCGGGGTGCGCTGGTCATTGGTACCACTATGACCGTCGACGACCGTCGCATCCGATCAGTCTGGACGACCACGGCGGGGTGCGGGCCGCGCAGGACGCTGCCACCTGCGTCGGGGAACGCGATGAAATGGATGTCACCTCGTCGCGGGCCGAAATCCGCCGGTGCCCGACCGATACTTACCACTTGAGCTCCGACCACGCCCGCGCCGTCAGCTCAAGCGCTGCCCGCGCCCACTCCTCGTTGTCGTCGGCATCGAGCGCGAGTGCGCGGTCTAGACGCTCCTGCTCGGCCGCGGCGATGGCACGCCGGAGACCGGCCGCAATCACGGCACTGACGCTGACTGCGGACTCATCCGCAGCACGACGAATCTCGTCATACAGCTCCGTCGGAAGGCTGATCGACAACTTGGTGTGAGTTGCGCGGCCGGTGTCGCCGCCGTACTCCGCAACCGTTTCGGCAAGGGCGTGACGAACGATGGGCGCCATGGTCGTACCGATGGTACCACCTACGGTACGACCGAGTCAACCGGACGGAGCTGAGGTCGTGCCGAGGGCGAAGGCCATTACCCCGACGATAGCCGAGGACGATACGGGAGCTTCCCTAGACTTCTGACGCAAGAGGACCGGTAAGCACGCCGAGCAGCTCGTCGTGCAGGAGACCGTTGGTGCTCAACGCGTCCGGGCCTGACCACGTCGCCTGTCCACGAAGGTCGGTCATCCGGCCGCCGGCCTCGGCCAGGATGATGCGCGGCGCGGCGAGATCCCAGATGCTGACGCCGGTCTCGTCGAGCATCGCCTCGGCCGAGCCCTGGGCGACCAGCATGTGGCCCCAGAAGTCGCCGAAGCCGCGGTCGCGTCGGCTGCGCCGGACGGCCGACATCCAGGCCGGCAGCCGGCCATGGTTTTCGATGGTGCGCAGCGTTCCGAAGAGCAGCTGGGCGTCCTCGAGCCGTGCCACGTCCGACACCCGGATCGACCGTTCGACTCCAGCCACGCGGGTGAACGCCCCACCGCCTGCCGGGGCCCACCAGCGCTGGCCGAGCGCCGGCGCCGACACGACCCCGAGGACCAGCTCCCCCTCGCGCTCGAGCGCCAGCAGCGTGCCGAATACCGGTATGCCACGAACAAAGTTGGAGGTCGCGTCGATCGGATCGATGATCCAACGCGCGTCTCCCCTGCCCTCCTCCGCGCCGTACTCCTCACCGACGAAGTCGTGGCCCGGGAAGGCCTTGGCCAGACGCGATCGAAGCGTCGCCTCGACCTCGCGGTCGGCGGCGGTAACGTACGTCGCGTCGCGCTTCAGGTTCGCCTCGATCTTGCCGGCGAAGTGGC
Organism: uncultured Anaerolineaceae bacterium; assembly: GCA_964425305.1. GTDB lineage: Bacteria > Chloroflexota > Limnocylindria > Limnocylindrales > CSP1-4 > JALYGJ01. Next base: position 10,812 of record CAYRMQ010000085.1, read on the forward strand.
GCCGCAGGATGCCGTCGGTCTCGTCGATCAGGCCGTGAGCGAAGCGCAGCAGCGCCTGTGGGTCGCGATCGTTCACCGCTCGGCGTGGCGCTCGGCCAGCCGCGACTCGACGTCGGCGAGCGACACGTCCCGCGAACGCAGCAGCACGAGCAGATGGTAGACAAGGTCCGCCGCCTCGTCGGCGACTCGCTCGCGATCCTCGGCCAGCGCCGCTACGGCCACCTCGCCGGCCTCCTCAACGACCTTCGCGGCCGGCCTGCGCGGCGCGTCGGCCAGCAGCCGGGCCGTATAGCTCTCGTCGGGCGAAGCCGCCGCGCGGGACCCGACAATCCGCTCGAGCTCGGCCAGAGCCAGCCGCCCGCCAGACGACGCACCGTCCTGGAAGCAAGAGCGATCGCCGGTGTGGCACGCCGGCCCGCTGGGACGGACGCGGTAGAGCAGCGCGTCGCCGTCGCAATCGACGGCGACCATCTCGACCCGCATCACGTTACCGCTCGTCTCGCCCTTGCGCCACAGCGCGTTACGGCTGCGCGACCAGAAGTGCGCCTCGCCGCTGTCCAGCGTGGCTCGCAACGCCGGCTCGTTGGCCCACGCCAGCATCAGCACCGCGCCATCGTCGGCCGACTGGACGACTACCGGCAGCAGACCCCGATCGAAGACAGGCCGCCGATCGGAGGACAGGCTCAGGCCAGCCACGCTGCCAGCTCCGCCGGGGTCGGCGGGTGGGCTACCGCCCGGACGGCGACGCCGCGCGCGGCCAGCGCCACCTTCAGCTGCGCGATGCTGACGATGCCGAAGTGGAGTAGCGAGGCGAGCAGCGCCGCCGAGGCCCGACCGGTGGTCAGCGCGTCGACGATGTGCTCGGTCTTGCCCGCGCCGCCCGACGCGATGACCGGCACGCGTACCGCTCCGGCCACTGCCGCCGTCAGCTCGAGGTCGTAACCAGCGCGCGTGCCGTCGCGGTCGATGCTCGTCAGCAGGATCTCGCCCGCGCCACGCTCGACCGCTTCGCGTGCCCAGGCGACGGCGTCGCGGCGCTCGTCGCGCGTGCCCGCGATCGAACGGACGGTCCACGAGCCGCCGCGGCGCGCAGCGTCGATGGCCACGACGACCGACTGCGAGCCCAGTCGGTCGGCGACGCGCGTGATCAGCGCTGGTTCGGCG
>CAYRMQ010000086.1:0-11958 GCA_964425305.1 uncultured Anaerolineaceae bacterium
ACCTCGAACCAGACGTAGAGGTTGAAGATATCGCCGGTCAGGAAGGCGCCGCACACGCCCAGCAGCAGGATCTGGAGCAGCGGGAAGTAGCCGAACGCCTCGTGCCGCGCCTCGACCGTGCCCAGCGAGTAGAGCGCGACCGCGAAGCCGATCAGGCCGGTCAGCATGACCATGATCGCGCTCAGCAGGTCGGCGACGAGGACGATGCCGAAGGGCGCCGGCCAGCCGCCGACCTCGACGACGAGGATGCCCTGCTCGCGGACGGCGAGCAGCAACGCGATGGCGACGGCGAGCAGACCGCCGGTGCCGATCACGGCCAGCCAGCGCTGGACGCTGCGCCGGCCCCAGAAGAGCAGCGACGCGCCGGCGGCGACGAGCGGGATGACCAGCGGCAGGACGACGAGGTCGTTCATTGCTCGGGCGCGTCCGTCGTGGTCAGCGTGTCGGCGTCGTCGCTGCCCACGACCTGGTACACGCGCTGGATCAGCACCAGCGCGAAGACGAGCACGCCGAAGGAGATGACGATGGCGGTCAGGATCATCGCCTGCGGCAGCGGGTCGGCGACGGCCTGGCCGACGCCCTCGGCGTCGGCGGCGATGACCGGCGCCTCGTAGCGCGTCAGGCGGGCGGCGGTGAAGATCAGCAGGTTCGCTGCATGGCCGAGCAGGACGAGCCCGATTGCGATGCGGACGATGCTCCGGCGCAGGATCGTGTACAGGCCCGCCGCGAAGAGCCCGCCGACGACGACGGCCATGACCAGCTCCATCTAGCCCTCCTCGGCCAGCGTCAGGACCATCGTCAGCGTCGCGCCGAGCACGACCAGGTAGACGCCGACGTCGAAGGCCAGCGGCGTGCCGAGCTCGAGCATCAAACCGCCCGGCAGCGCGATCTCGAACCACTGGCCGGTCAGCAGCGGGTCGCCCATCAACAGGCCGACGACGCCGGCGCCGATGGCCACCAGCAGGCCGAGGCCGATGAGCGTCTGCGGCTCGACGAACAGCGCCCGGCGAGCGGTCGCCGGGTCGCGGCTGATGGCCAGCAGGGTGAAGGCGGCCGCCGCGACGAGGCCGCCGGCGAAGCCGCCGCCCGGCTCGTTGTGGCCGCGCAGCAGCAGGAAGATCGAGAACAGCAGCAGCAGCGGCACCAGCGGGCGCGCGGCGGTGACGAGGATCAGCGATCTCATCGGCGGGCCTGCCGGTGCTCGGCGTGGATGCGCAGCAGGACGAGCACGCCCAATCCGGCGAGGGCGAGCACGGCGATCTCACCCATCGTGTCGAGCGCGCGGAAGTCGACGAGGATGACGTTGACCACGTTGCGCCCGTGGGCAAGCGGCAGCGCCTGCTCGATGAAGTAGCGCGAGATCGACTCGCGCACCTGGTCGGTCAGCGTGGCCAGCACGAGCAGCGACATCACGCCGCCGAAGGCCAGCGCGACGATGGCATCGCGGATCCGGCCATGAGGCCGCTCGGCGAGGAAGCCGGGCAGGTGGTAGAGGACGAGCACGAAGACGATGACGGTCAGCGTCTCGATGAGAACCTGCGTCATGGCCAGGTCCGGCGCGCCGAAGATGAGATAGACGAGTGCCACGCCGTAACCGGCCACGCCCAGCGCGGCGACCGTGCCCAGCCGCGACGTGGAGCGTACGGCGACGAGCGCCGCGACCAGGATCAGCACGGCCAGCCCGACTTCGGTCGCGCGCAGCTCGAGCCGGCCGACGCCCGGATCGATGCCGCCGGCGCGGATCAGCGCGGCAACGATCAGGATGGTCGCCGTCACCAGTGTTACGACGACGTAGTGGCGCAGGTAGCCGTCCTGCAGCAGCCGCGTCTGGAAACCGGCGAAGCGCTGAATCAGGCCTACCACGCCGGCGTAGCCCCGCTCGGGGCCGGCGCCCGGCCCGACATCGAGCGGCGCCGTCAGCGCTCGCAGCCGGGCGCGCCACAGGTAGAGCGCGCCGCCGAGCAGCAGCGTCAGCAGGCTGAAGCCGAGGATCAGCGTCAGCCCGTGCCACAGCACGAGCTCGATGGCGACGGCCTCCTGCAGCGTCGCCGCCACGGCCGCCGACACGAACGGCGTCGCGAGCCGGCCGGGCACCACCCCCGGCGGCACGCCGCGGCCGGCCAGCAGCAACGGCCCGAGCCACAGGCTGCCCGGCGCCGCGGGGCCGCGCGCCGGCGCCCCGGCGCGGGCCACGACCGCCGGCCGCACGCCGACGCGCACGGCGACGACGACCAGCAGCGCGTTGGCGCCGACGGCGAGGCCGAGCAGCAGCGGCCCGGCGGGGCCGGCGATCTCGAACAGTGACTCGAAGACGAGCTCCTTGCCGATGAACCCGAAGAAGGGCAGCAGGCCGGCCATCGACAGCGCCGCCAGCAGCGCCGCCGTCGCGCTGATCGGCATCGTCCGGCGCAGGCCTGCCAGCTGCGGCGTGCGCGTCGCGCCGGCCTCGTGATCGGCCGCCCCGGCGAAGAGGAACAGCGTGCCCTTGTAGAAGGCGTGGCCGAGGAGGAAGACGATCGCCGCGCCGACGGCATGCTCCGTACCGACGCCGAGCAGCAGCGTCATCAGCCCGAGGGCGCTGACCGTCGAGTAGGCGAGCACCCGCTTGACCTCGGCCGTGTGGTAGGCCAGGAAGGCGCCGATCAGCAGCGTCAGCGCACCCGCCGCGACGAGCGCCACCGTCCACGCCTCGGTGCCGCCCAGGATCGGCAGCAGCCGGGCCAGCAGGAAAACGCCCGCCTTGACCATCGTCGCCGAGTGCAGGTAGGCGCTGACCGGCGCCGGCGCCGCCATCGCGTTGGGCAGCCAGAAATGGAAGGGGAACTGCGCCGACTTGGTCAGCGCCCCGAGCAGCACCAGCGCGAGGATCGGCAGGTAGAGCGGATCGGCTCGGACGGCGTCGCCCTGGCCGAGCAGCGCCGAGACCTGGAACGTGCCGCCGGCCAGCCCGAGCAGGACGAAGCCACCGAGCATCGCCAGCTCGCCGGCGACCGTCACCAGCAGCGCCTGCTGAGCCGAGCCGCGGGCGCTCGGCAAGGCGTGGTCGAAGCCGATGAGCAGGTAGGAGGTGACGCTGGTCAGGCCCCAGAAGACGTAGATCAGCAGCAGGTTGTCGGCGACGACGATGCCCAGCATCGCGGCCATGAACAGCAGCATCACCACGTAGAAGCGCGGCAGCTGCGGGTGGCCCGCCAGGTACCCGCCGGAGTAGATGAGCACGAGCGCGCCGATGCCGCAGATGAGCACGGCGAAGAGCAGGCTCAGGCCGTCGACGGCAAAGGCCGCCTGCAAGCCGAGGCTGGGCACCCAGTCGATCGACTCGGTAACCCGCTCGCCCTCGAACACGCGCGGGGCGAGGCTCACGAAGTAGAGCGTCAGCGCGGCCGGGAGCAGCGCCAGCAGCCAGCCCGCGTGACGCGTCCTGGCGACGAACGGGGCAACGAGGGCCAGCGCGACGCCGCTCAGGACGGCGGCGAGGAGGCCTGTCACGCGAGATGGGCAAGCACGGTGAACGGGCGCATCGCTTCTCTCCGCTCGTGTGGGACGACGGCAAGAAGGGTAATGCCCGCATCCAACCTCGCGCCCGGCCTGGTCCTGCCGAGCGCCGATTCCGATCCCGGTGATATGGCGGGCGCCCGTGCCGCGAGGGGGAGCTCGCCCCTCCGGCGCCTAGGATCGAACGGTCATGACGCTTCGTGCGGGGCTGGCCCGATGACCGACTACCTGCGCCGTCTGCTGGGCCTCGACGGCGACCGGGATGGCGGCAAGGGCGACTCCGACGAGCGCTCGTCGGAGGACGATGGCCCGCCGCGCGAACCGGAGCTGGCGCCCGCCGGCGTGCCGATCGCACAAGGCCGGACGACGGTCACCGGCGCTGCCCTGCGCGTGGCGCTGGTCGTCGTCGCCGTCGGCCTCGTGCTGCTCGTCGCTTACCAGCTGCTCGAGCTGATCCTGGTCCTTCTCATCGCGCTGATCATGGCGGCGGCAATGCACGAGCCGGCGTCTGCGCTCGAGCGGCGCGGGCTGCCCCGGCCGGCGACGATCTTCGTCGTCTACGCCGGCCTCCTCGCCGTCATCGGCGCCCTCGTCGCAGCCATCGCCGGACCGCTGGTCAGCGAGGTGCAGGCGCTCGTCGAGAACGCGCCCGAGATCTTCGAGGACCTGCGCGGGCAGTTCACCGATCTGGTCGACGGCGTGGCCGGCGAGGGCACCGGCGAGAACATCGTCCAGGCGGTCGGCGGCGCGCTGTCGGAGGTCGACGTGGGCGGCCTGGTCGAGATACCGCTGCAGGCCGCCGGCATCGTCGTCAACGTCATCATCATCCTCTTCCTGAGCGCCTATCTCGTGCTCGAGCGAGACCGCGCGGCGGGATGGTTCGTGCCGCTCCTGCCGCCGGAGCGCCGCCGGCCGGCGCTGCGCCTGGGCAAGGCGGTCTTCCGGCGCCTCGGTCGCTTCGTCCTCGGTCAGCTGCTGGTGATGAGCGTCGTCGGCGCGGCGATGTTCGTCGGCCTGGTCGTGCTCGGCGTACCGTTCGCCCTGCCGCTGGCGCTGTTCGCCTTCGTCGTCGAGGCGATCCCCATGCTCGGGCCGTGGATCGCCATCATCCCCGCCCTCGCCGTCGCCTTCGCCGAGTCACCCACGCACGCGCTGATCCTCGCCGGCTGGTGGTTCGTCGTGCAGCAGTTCGAGGGTTACGTCCTGACGCCGGCGGTGATGGGCCGCGTCCAGCACCTGTCGCCGACGGTCGTGCTCCTGTCGGTGCTCGGTGGCTTCCAGCTGCTGGGCATCGTCGGCGCGCTGATCGCGGTGCCGGTCGTGGCCGCCGCGGCGATGGTCGTCGAGGGCGTGCTGCGGCCGGCGCGCCGCCGCGCAGCGGAGGGCCGCGTGCGCCCGGCGGAAGCCCGGCGCACGCAGGATCGAGCAGTCAGCGCAGGCCGATGACCAGCAGCGCGGTCAGCTCGGCGAGCAGCCATATCGGCACGGCCAGGGCGAGGCCGGGCGACGGCGGTCAGGCGCCGGCGCCAGCTGGCCAGCAGCAGGATCGGCAGGAGCGTCGCCGCCAGCGCGCCGCCGACGATGAGCTCGGGCGAGTCGAGAACGTCGTCGTCGACGTCGTCGTCATGCTGTGGGGATCAGGGCGCTGGTAGGGGAGCCTGGATTCGAACCAGGGACCGGGCGGATATAAGCCACCTGCTCTAACCGCTGAGCTACTCCCCCTCCGAGCTGATGCTACACCCAGTGTGCGCGACACACGCTCAGCCGAGCAGGGGGCGAATGACCTGGAAGACGACGACGAGGACGATGTAGCAGATGGGCAGCGACGCGAACAAGCCGACAACGGCGGCCCACGCCGACCGGCGCCGGACGCCCGACGCACCGGTCGGCAGCTCGACCCACAGGTAGGTCAGCAGGCTGCCGCCGGCGAGCACCACGACGAGGAAGGCGACGACGAGCAGCGCAACGGCGTCGCCGGGCAGGAGCAGGTCAGCCACGAGCAGCAAAGAGCCGCCAGTCGCGGCCAGGCCGAGACTGGCCAGCACGGCGCGGACGACCGGCGGCGGTGGGTTGCGCAGCTGGCGCCAGCGGACCTCGAACCAGGAGCGCTGAACGGGCGTCCGCTGGACGGGCGTGCGATCGCTCACAGCACGGTCAGCGCCGGCCCCTGCGGCAGGGTATCGGGGGTGTGGCGCGCCAGCTCGGCGACGGTGTCGACCAGCCGCGCCAGCTCCTCCTCGGTGTTGAACCAGGCGACGCTCGCCCGGACGGCACTCAAAGCGGACAGCGGGCGCAGGATGGCGAAAACGCGCCGGCCGAGCTCGTCGGCAGCCTGCTCGGCTGGCCAGGCGGCGGGCAGGCGGAAGCTGACGATCGTCGCCATCCGATCGGTCGGTGTGATCACCTGTACGCCGCCGATACCGGCCAGCGCGTCGGCCAACCAGCCCGCCAGGCGTCGGCCGCGCTCGAAGGCCCACTCGAGCCCGACGTACATCTCCAGCCAGCCGATGCTGCGCGCCATGCCCAGCAGTGCGGTCCTTGGCAGCCGGTCGACAGCCGAGCGGGGCACCGACCCACCAGCCCGCCGCCCCAGCCATAGAGCAGCCGTGCCCTCCGGCGCCAGCGCCCAGCGGTCGGCCGAGAACACGACGATGTCGGTGCCCGTCTCGGCCACGGCCAGCGGTACGGCGGCCACGGAGTAGCTGGCGTCGAGCGCCAGCCAGACGTCCGTGCCGACCGAGCGACGAAGGGCAGCCGGATCGGTCAGCTCCCCCGTGGCGGCGGCAATGTGGGGTAGCAGGACCAGCCGGGTCCGGGACGGCAGCTCACCGCCCAGCACCTCGACGAGCTCGACCTCCACGCCGAGCGGCCGGCAAAAGGCGCGCGCCGCCTCGATGACGTGAAGATCGGTGAGCGCGCTCGCCACCAGCCAGTCGCCGGCGCGCCAGTCCAGCTGTGACAGCCCAGCAGTCAGCGCCTGTCGACGCCCGGCGGTCAGCAGCACGTCGTCGGGATCGCCGCCGATCAGCGCGGCGACCACGGCCACCGCCTCGGCCTCGCGCTGAGCGACGTCCTCCGCGCGGCCGGCCGCGGCCCGTCCGACGCGCAGCTCCCAATCCTCTGCCTCGCGCATGGCGGCCGCCGTCTCGGCCGGCAGCGGCCCCGCCGTCGCGGTATCGAGATAGATCCCCGCGCCGGTCGCCGGCAGCAGCTCGCGCAGGGCAGCCACCTTCTGCGCGTCGGAGGTGAGGGGAGGCGCCATGGGGCGGCTATGATAGCCCGCCCATGCCGTCGTCCTACGTCCGGCCAGAGTTACTGGTGACCGTGGACTGGCTCGCCCAGAACCAGGCGCGACCGGACGTCCGCGTGCTCGACTGCCGCTGGCGCGTCGACGGCAGCGGCCGCCGCCTCCACGCCGAGGGCCACGTCCGCGGGTCCGTCTACGTCGATTGGGCAACCGAGCTCGTCGACAGGGACGATCCCCTGCCCTTCCAGCTCGCCCGCCCGGAGGCCGTCGCCGAGACGATGTCGCGCGCCGGGGTTGGCAACGAATCGACGGTGGTCGTCCTCGACGACACGTACTCCTTGTATGCCGCGCGCGTGTGGTGGAGCCTGCGCGCCTACGGGCTCGACCGCGTCCGCGTCCTCGACGGCGGCTGGCCGGCGTGGGTCGATGCGCGCCAGCCCGTCTCGACGGCTGCGAGCGAGATCGAGCCGGCGACCTTCACGCCCGCCACTCCGCCGGTAGGCCGCGTCGATGCCGACGACGTGAGGGCGCTGCTGGGCTCGGCGACGGTCCAGATTGTCGATGCCCGGACGCCGGCCGAGTACCTGGGCCAGGGCGGGCCCGGCCCACGGCGGGGCCACATCCGTGGCGCGCTCAACCTCCCCGCGGCGCTGCTCGTGCAGGACGGCACGCAGGCCATCCCGCCGGCTCCTGCGCTGGCGCGGCTGTTCGGCCAGCATGGGGTCACGCTGGGCAGACGCGTGGTGACCTACGATGCGACCGGCATCGGCGCGGCCAAGCTGGCGCTGTGCCTGGCGCTGATGGGCTACCAGGGCGTCAGTCTCTACGACGGCGGCTGGCCCGACTGGGCGGCGCGCGGCGACGATCACCCGATCGATTCGTGAGCGGAGCCGCCCTCGGGCTCGGGCACGCTTTCGGGCGGCGCCGCGGGCGCCGGGCCTGTCCTCGTGACAACGCGATAGCGGCCACCCGCCTCCAGCCGCTCGTGGATCGCCGCCACCCTCGAGAGCGTGTCGATCTCGCGCGAGTCCTTGTCCGGCCGCAGCCGGTGGATGCGCGGGAAGCGCAGGGCGTAGCCCGAGTCGTGGCGCGAAGAGCGGTGGATGACGTCGAAGGCGACCTCGATGACGATATGCGGCTCGACGACGTGGAAACGCCCCCGCCGGCGCAGCGTGTGCGCCTCGAACCACCTCGTCATCTCGGCCAGTTCGGCGTCGGTCAGGCCGCTGTACGCCTTGCCTATGACGGTCAATCCGCCGTCCGAACCGGGACGATCGTCGCGCACCGCGAAAGTGTAGTCGGACAGCACGCCGTGGCGCTTGCCGTGGCCGACCTCGACGCCGACTACGACGCAGTCGAGCGTCGTCAGTGGGCGCTTGAGCTTGAGCCAGCCGTAGCCGCGCCGGCCCGGCGTGTAGAGCGAATCGGGGTCCTTGATCATCAGCCCCTCGTTGCCGCGCTGCTGGGCGGCGTCGAATACGCGCGCCAGCTCGTCGGTCGTCGACGCGTTGATCAGCGTCGCCGTCGCGAAGCCCGGTACGTCAGCCAGGCGCAGCTCGTCCAGGCGCCGGCGGCGCTCGCGCAGTGGCAGTCTGAGGAGCGGCTCCACCAGGCCGTCGCCGGCCGGCCCGTGGGCGAGCAGGTCGAAGGCGACGTAGATGACCGGTACGGCGCGCTGCAGCTCCTCCGACGGGTTCTTGCGCCCGAGCCGGCCCTGTAGCTGGAGGAACGGCAGCGCCATGCCGTCGCGGAAGGCGAGCAGTTCGCCGTCGAGGATGCCGTCCCAGGGCAGGCCGGCGGCGGCGCTTACGACCTCCGGGTAGCCGCTGGTGACGTCGTTCAGGTCGCGGCTGTACAGCCGCACAGCCGGCCCGCGCTTGTGCAACTGGGCGCGGATGCCGTCGTACTTGTCCTCGACCCACACCGGCGTGCCGAGACGCTGGAGCACCTCCGCCTCGTCGGCGACCGGCGACGCCAGCATCGACTTCAGCGGCCGGAACAGCGTCAGCTCGGCCTCCGCCAGGCGGTCGTCGCGGGCCAGCTCGGCGGCGTGGCCGAGATCGCCAGTCAGCATGCCCGCCCACTGCACGTCGGCCAGCGGCCTGTCGAAGGCCGTCGCGATCGCTTTCTCGAGGTGCCCCTCGCGCAGCCCGATGCGCAGGTCGCCGGACAGGATCTTGGCGACGGACCGCGCCGTCGGCGGATCGCAGCGCTCGAGCAGCTGACGCAGTACGACGGCCTTCGCCGCGCCGCGTGCCTCGGCCATCTCCGCGAACGCGGCACCGACCTCGACGAGGCCGGGTGGCTCGGCCGCCGGTGAGTGGCCGTGCTGGGCGAACAGGTCGCCGACCGCCTGGCCCAGATCCGACGACGCGTTGTACGCGGCACCGAGGGCGCCCGCCGGCGCGCGCACGGTGCTCTCGGCCACGCCCGCGATGGCCGCCCAGCCGATGCCCGCCGAACGCGGGTCACGCGCGGGCAACGGCCGACCGGTGAAGTAGGTCACGGCGAGCGGCAGCTCGTCGACGGCGAGCGTAAGCAGGTAGTCCGACAGCGTCGCGATCTTCTCGGACGTGCGCGTCGTCGCCGCGATGCGGGCGGCGATCTCGGTCCAGCGGCGCATCAGATGCTCCTATGTCAAGCTGCCGCCGCCAGCGCTGCTGGCCGCGGTGCTCTGGCCGCTTCGTCTTGGTGCATTCGGCGGAATACCTCATCGCTGATCCTGCGCCGCAGAGCGCGTAGTGCTTCTGGCCGTGTGTCACCGGCCGCCAGGCGATGATCGAAGTAGGCACGGCCCGGGCCGCCCAAGCGCATCTGGGTGATGGCGATGCGGTGGATGGCCACGTTGAGTTGGCGATTGCCTCCCCTGCTCAGCCGATGACGGACGTTGTTGCCCGACCAGACAGGCAGCGGCGCGCAGCCGTTGTGCCGGGCGAACTTGGCCCGCGAGGCGAAGCGTCCGATGCCGGCCGTCTCGCCGATGAGCTTGGCTGCGGTCAGACCGCCGCACCCCGGCAGGGCGAGCAGAGACGGCGCCAAGCTGGCCACCAGCTGGGCGATCTCGCGCTCGAGCCCGTTGATCGCCTGGGTCAGCTCGCGGATCCGCACGACCAGCTCACGCGCGATTCGCGCGACCGTCCCGGACAGTCCGGCCAGGCGCTCCTCGAGGGCGGCCAGCACGACGGCGTGATCGAGCGACCGTGGAGCGGGCTCCTCCCCCGGCAACAGCTCGTGGAGGTGCCAGCGCAGCCGGTTCTGGGCCTGCGTCCGATCGCTGATCAGGTCCTCGCGGTGGTCGACTAACAGGCGCACGTCACGCTCGGGCCCGTCAAGCACAGCCGCCGGCAGGCTCGCGCAGCGCCGCCCTGGCGACGGCCAGCGCGTCGATTGGATCACTCTTGCCCGGCTGGCGCGAGCTGCGCCGGGCACCGGCCATCAGCTTGGGCGGCACACGCACGACCTGCTCGCCGGCGAGCAAGAGATCACGCTCCAGACGACGCGACAGATGGCGGCAGTCCTCCAGGGCGAACCTGCGCTCCGGCCAGCGTGCTGCCCAACGGACGAGCTCGAGGTGGCCGGCGGCTGTCGCCGGCGCTGTCTTCTCAGCCAGCCGGCGACCGTTGTCGTCGACTGCTACCAGCGTGTGCGTGCGCTTGTGCAAATCTACTCCGATCGTCACCATATCCTCGTCTCCCTCCTGATCAGGGGGCGGCAACAAGGACCGGTCGGTGGACACGCCTGAGTGGGGGCGAAGCCACGCTCCTATCAAGTCACGCCGGCCGGTCCGGCATGTCTGACGGGCGGCACATCGCATGCATGCCACGTCGACGCGGGCACCGATGTTATGAGCTAACCCGTCAGACGCCTCGCATGGTGACACTCAGCCGATGATAGGCCGGGTGGCCCCCGGCGCCGGTCGGTGGTATAGCATCGAGCGGCCATGGATCAGGCACTCGCGCGCGACGTCTGGCACCCGCCGCTGATCGAAGGCGAGCTGGTCGTGCTGCGCCGGCACCGGCCGGACGACCTCGCCGCCCTGCTGCGCTGGTATGCCGATCCGGAGATCGGCCGCCTGACGCGCTACCAGGCGCAGCCGATGTCGAGGCTCGAGATCGAGCGCTTCTTCAAGGCGCGCCTGCTCTCGCCCGATGCGCTGGCCTACGCCATCGGCGAGCGCGCCGGCGGCCGGGTCGTCGGCTTCACGACTTTCAGCGCGCTCGATCCGGACAACGGCTCGGTGCTCTTCCACATCACCATCGGCGAGCGCTCGGCGTGGGGCCACGGGCTGGGCACCGAGGCAACCGACCTGATGCTGAGCCATGCCTTCGACCGCCTCGGCCTGCACCGCGTGGGGCTGACCGTCTTCGAGTTCAACCGGCGCGCGATCCGCGCCTACGAGAAGGCCGGCTTCAGGGAGGAGGGGCGCCTGCGCGAGGCGATCCACCGCGACGGTCGCTACTGGGACGAGGTCCAGATGGGTGTGCTCCGCGAAGAGTGGCTCGAGTGGCGCCGGCGCCGCCAGCGCCCGGCCGTGCTGGCCGGCGGGTGAGCAGCAGCGGGCCGGCGGCTGGGACGGCGCGCGACGAGGTGCGCGAGATCATGGCGCGGAAGGGCCACGCCGTCGAGATCGGTCGCGACGTGGGCGACCGGCTGCGGCGCGCCTTCGCCGAGGGTGCGCTGCAGCGGACCGAGGAGCTCGAGGCCGCGCTCGCCGACCTCGACCTCGCGCTCGAGCAGGCCGAAGGCCAGAAGCTGGGCGGCAAGAGCGCTGAGGCGGCGCGCTTCATCCTGCGCGCGATCGACCGCCAGCTGGACCGCGCCTAACGCCGGGGGCGGTCGCGGCACTCCGCCTTACAGGGCGCCGCAGTCCGCCTCACCGGGCCGCACTCCGCCTGACCGGGCCGCACTCCGCCTCACCGGGCCGCACTCCCCTTCCTGACCCACCGCGTATGCGTCAGATGTTGGCTAGGCCGACACTATCCCGAAACTCGTCAGGTTTCGGCGAGGCCCCGGCGAACCTGCACGCTTGGAGGCTGAAGCGCACGGCCTTCAGCGGGCCCGGAAGCGTGTTTGGACCTGCGTAAGGTCGGCCCAGCCGACGTATGACAGGAGTTGGTCCGTTCCTCGCTGATAGCGTTGGCCCAGCCGACTTATGAGAGGAGCCGGCCCGCTGCTGGGCGGCTAGCGTTGGCCCAGCCCGACACTTGGCTGGATTG
>CAYRMQ010000087.1:0-11883 GCA_964425305.1 uncultured Anaerolineaceae bacterium
CGAAGGCGCGCGAGCCGGTGACGTTGGTCCGCTCGCCGATGTTGACGAAGAGTGAGTCTGGCCCGATGTCGAGCGGTTCCAGGCCGGAGAGGCGGGTGCGCGGCTCGATCTCCGGCACGCGGCGGGGAGCCACGCCGGCGACGGCACCGGCGATGGCGGCGACGTGATCGGGCGTCGTGCCGCAGCAGCCACCGACGATGTTGAGCGTGCCCTCGCGCGCCAGCGCGCCGAGCACGCCCGAGGTCTGCGGCGGCTGCTCGTCGTAACCGCCGAACGCGTTGGGCAGGCCGGCGTTGGGGTAGGTGACGAGCGGCACGTCGGCGATGCGCGCCAGCTCCTGCACGTACGGCCGCAGCATGTCCGCGCCGAGCGAGCAGTTGAGCCCGACGGCGAACGGGCGAGCGTGGCGGATGCTGTTCCAGAAGGCGCCGACCGTCTGGCCGGAGAGGGTGCGCCCCGAGGCGTCGGTGATCGTGCCGCTGACGATGACCGGCAGCCGGAACCCGATCTCGTCGAACAGCCCCTCGACGGCGAAGATGGCCGCCTTGGCGTTGAGCGTGTCGAAGATCGTCTCGATGAGCAGGATGTCGGCGCCGCCCGCGATCAGGCCGCGGGCTGCCCCGGCATAGGCATCCGCCAGCTGGTCGAAGGTGACGTTGCGCTTGCCCGGGTCGTTCACGTAGGGCGACAGCGACGCCGTCCGGTTGGTCGGACCGAGCGAGCCGGCGACGAAGCGTGGACGGGTCGGGTCACGCGTTTCAGCCTCGTCGGCCGCCTGGCGGGCGATCGCCGCCGCCGACCGGTTCATCTCCTCGACATCGGGCTCGAGCGCGTAGTCGGCCATCGAGATCACGTTCGCGTTGAACGTGTTGGTGCTGACGATGTCCGCGCCGGCTTCGAGATACTTCGCGTGAATCTCGTGGATCAGGTGCGGCTGCGTCAGGCTGAGCAGGTCGTTGGCGCCGCGCAGGTCGCGCGGGTGGTCGGCGAAGCGCTCGCCACGGAAGGCCGCCTCGTCCAGCGCGTACGCCTGGATCATCGTGCCCATCGCCCCGTCGAGCACGAGGATCCGCTCGGCCAGCAGCTCCGGCAGGCGCGCCAGCCGTTGTGCGCGGCGATCGACGATCGACGTTGCGCTCATCAGGGCGCGAGTGTAGGCGTGTCGGCTACCCTGCGCCGATGAGCGACAGCCTGCGCCCGGATCCCGCCACCGCGCTCGCCGACTGGGCCGCGCGGGTGGCCTCCGACCGCGACCAGGTCGAGCGCTGCCGCGAGGTGGACGACCCGGCCGACTTCTACGCGCCGGTTGCCGAGCGCTTCCGTGTAAATCCCCGACGGACGGGCGATCCGACGCTCGACGCGCTGATGCGCCATGCCCACGCCGAGGAGACGTGGCTCGATATCGGCGCCGGCGGCGGTCGCTACGCGCTGCCGCTGGCGATGGCCGTCGAGCAGGTGGTGGCGGTCGAGCCGTCGCCGGCCATGATCGAGGTCATGCGCGAACTGATGCGCGAGCACCGCATCGGGAACGTCGAGATCGTCCAGTCGACCTGGCCGATGGCCGACGCCCCGCGCGTCGAGGTGTCGCTGATGGCGCACATCGGCTACGACGTCGCCGAAGTTGGGCCGTTCCTCGACGCGCTGGAGCGCGTCACCGGCCGGCTGTGCCTGGCGGTGATGGGCGAGTCGGCAATGACAACCGTGGCGACGCTCTTCTGGGAGCGGATCCATGGCGAGCCGCGCGTGCGGCTACCGGCACTGCCCGAGCTGCTCGTGCTGCTGCTGGCCCGCGGCCGGCTGCCGGAGGTCGTGCTGGTGGATCGGGCGCCGCCCACCTTCGAGTCGGTCGAGGAGGCGCTGGCCATGGCCCGCCGCCAGCTGTGGCTGCGCGAGGGCAGCGACAAGGATGCGCTGCTCCAGCGGCTGCTCGCCGACGAGCTCGAGGAGCGCGATGGGCGCTACGCCTTCGAGTGGCATCCCACTCGCGTCGGCATCGTCAGCTGGGAGCCGGGCTAGCGTGCGCTCGGTCTACCCGCCCACTGAGCCGTTCGCCAGCGGCATGCTCGACGTCGGCGAAGGCCACCGAATCTACTGGGAGGTAGCCGGCAACCCCCGCGGCAAACCCGCGGTCGCGCTGCATGGCGGGCCCGGCTCCGGTTGTTCCCCAAGTTGGCGGCGACTGTTCAACGCGGACGAGTACCGCGTCGTTCTCTTCGACCAGCGCAACTGCCGGCGGAGCACTCCACACGCCGGCGAACCGGTGGTCGACCTCTCCGCGAACACGACGCAGCACCTGCTCGGCGACATCGAGCAGCTGCGCGCGTCCCTCGGCATAGAGCGCTGGCTGGTCATCGGCGGCTCGTGGGGCAGCACGCTCGGTCTGGCCTACGCCGAGGCATGGCCCGAGCGCGTCTCCGAACTCGTCCTCTTCGGCGTCTTGCAGCGTCACTGGCCGGCGGCGGAGCTCGTGGTCGTCGACGATGCCGGCCACCTTGCGGACGAAAAGATCGACCTCGAATTGATCCGCGCGACCGACCGCTTTGCCGGGCTCCGTTAGCCGGTCATGCCGGTCGCTCGGGTGTGACGAGGTTGCGGTCGCACACCCGCAGCCAAATGGGTTTGGCCGGGTCACTCATACCCGAATGGGGATAGCGCTATCTCCATGGGGCCGCGCCGGCCGTTCTCATATTCGAATCCAGGTAGCGCTATCGGCCGAGTTGGGCCCAATCGCTCTCATACGCGAATGGGATAGTGCTATCTCAGGAACCGAGGCTCGGCCGGGCGGCGCAGCCCTGCCGGCGAGCACGTTTCCGCTCGTGTAGAGGTCGAATTCGGCTCAGAGGCAGCCGCGAAGGTGACGATTTCCGATACAACGCTACGGCCAGTTGAGTATGAGAAACGCCACCAATCGCCGGGCGCGCTCGAACTCTCCGCCGCACACTGCTCAGGGCAGGGCCGTTTGCACTCCCCGCTCGGGCGCGATGACCTGGCAGCCGAGCAGGCCGCGGCCGCTCAGCTCGTGGCGCAACTGCTCGGGCGTGCCGGCGAGGATCGGGAAGGTGCCGTAGTGAATCGGCACGAGCGTGCCCACGCCGAGGAGCTCGGCTGCGCGGGCGGCGCCGGCCGGCCCCATCGTGAAGTGGCCGCCGATGGGCAGGAACGCCACATCCGGCCGGTACATCTCGCGGATCAGCGTCATGTCGCCGAAGACATCCGTGTCGCCCGAGTGGTAGACGCGCCGGCCGTCCTCGAGCTCGACGACGAAGCCGGCCGGCTCGCCCAGGTACAGCGGGCCTTCGCCGGCGGCCGACCAGTCGCCGGCCGAGTGGTCGGCGTGGACCATCGTCACTTTCAGCCCGGCCACCTCGACGGTGCCGCCTTTGTTGAAGCCGATGATCTCGACGCCGCTGTCGCCCAGCTGATCCTCGAGCCATAGGCTCAGCTCGTGGACGCACGGCCAAGCCGGCTTCGTCCGGCGGGCAATGGCCAGCGAATCGGCGTTGAGGACGTCGCGCGGTGCCGCACCCAGATGGTCGTGGTGGCCGTGAGTGACGAGCATCACGTCGCACTGGCTAACGTCGTCGGCGGCGCGCGGCGACGTCGGGTTGCCGAACCATGGATCGAAGAGGACGACCTTGCCGCTTGGCGTCCTGAGCTCGATGCACGAGTGCCCGTACCAGGTGAAGGTCGTCTGACCGTTGGCCATCGTCTCGCCTCCCTGACGCAATTCGTGTGACCCGACCAGCGTAGCGCGCCGGCGCCGGCCCGTATGCTGTCGGCCATGTCCGCCGTGTGGCGCCTCACGTTCCGCGCCGGCTACCGGCTGCTGGCCCTGCTCGACCCACTGATCCGGCGGGCGTGGCGGCGTTTGGGCATCGGCAACGTGGTCGAGCTGCGCGTCGCGCTGCGGGATGGCGCCGGAACCCGCTCGCGGCTGGTGGGCATCCTGCGCGCCGGCGGAGGCGAGTACATAGGACACCCGAACGGCCACGTCGGCTGGACGCACGACCTGCTGGCCGCCGGCACAGCGACGATCGTCGGTCCACCCCACGCCGAGCCAAGGCCGGTCGCGGCCGAGCTGCTGCCCGACGGACCCGAACGCAGCGCCGCCATCCTCGCCACGAGCCAGCACCCGTTTCCGGGTAACGTCGTCTACCGTCTGGCACGCCGCCACGTGCTCGCCGTCGGCGTGTACTTCCGGCTCGAGCCCGCTGCCAATTCGGCGACCGCCGGGCGGCCGTCCGCCGAGAGGGAGTGCTGAGGCCGGTGCAACTGCTCACGCAGGTCATCGGCCCCGTCGCCACCAATCTCTACGTTCTCGGCGACGAAGCCAGCCGCGAGGCGATCGCCATCGATACCGCCCACCCCTGCGTCGAGTGGCTGACGGGGAGCCTGGCCGAGCGCGGCTGGACGCTCAAGCTGATCGTCAGCACGCACCGCCACTGGGACCACATCGGCGACAACGCCGAGGTCGCCGAGAAGACCGGCGCGCAGATCGCGGCCCACATCCTCGACCGCCACGGCCTCGAGGCGCCGCAACCGCTCTTCGCGCCGTTCCCCATCCCGCCGAGCGTGCCGGCGATCGACCTCGCCGAGGGCTCCCAGATCCGCTTCGGCGAAATCAGCCTCGAGGTGCTGCACACGCCCGGCCACACGGAGGGCTCGGTCTGCCTGCTGGCCGACGGCGAGCGCCTGATCTTCGCCGGTGACACGCTCTTCGCCGGCGGCTGGGGCCGCGTCGACCTGCCCGGCGGCAGCGCCGATCAGATGGTCGAATCCCTCGCCCGACTGTCCACCATGGCCGACGACCTGCGCGTGCTGCCCGGCCACGGCCCGGGTACGACCATCGAGCGCGAGAAGCCCTGGCTGGAGATGGTCGCGCGCGAAGGGCGCCTGCTGCTGTAGGACCGTTATGGCTGTCGACGAAACCCGATCGTTGGCGGCGCCTCCGGCACGACTTCGCGCTCCTCGGTAAGCGAATAGAGCTCGGCCAGGGTCGCGTGGCCCGGCACGGCCGCCCCATCGCCGCCGTGCTCTGTCAACCAGGCAGCCGCCTCGTTGCGTTCCATCTCCGTGAAGCGCAGGTTGACGGCACAGCGTCCCGGCCGGACTACGGCGGGGTGGAGCTTGCCCAGATCCTCGTTCGTGGTGATCAGGAGGAGCACCTTAAGCCCTTGACCGAGCAGACCATCGACCGTGTTCAGGAAGCGTGAGAGCCCTTGTCCGACGCGGTCCTTGGCGTCGGCGGTGAGTAGCTCCCCTGTATCCTCGACGACCAGCAGTCGCCACTTGTCTTCGGCGTCAGGCTCTTCTTCGTTGGTTCCGCCAAGCAGGACGGTCATGATGTAGGCGGCCGGCCCACCGAAGAACTGCTCGGGATCGACGATGTACTCCGCGCGCGCCCAACCGCGCCACTCCAACAGCACGGAGCGGATGGCGTGCGTCTTGCCGGTGCCGGTTCGCCCATGCCAGAGCATCAGCTGTCCGCCGTGCGGAGCGTGATCGAGTGCCATCAACCGTCCGAGTGGACCGGCAACGCGCGCGGGGTAGTTGCGCTTGATGTCGAACCAGCTGGGAGCCGAGACCGAACGGACGACGGAGTTTGACTCGTTGCCCTGCAATGTCCAGAAGCGCACCGGGACGTATCCCTGCTCGGCATCAGGTGCGACCGGCAGAGCGCTCCGTACTTCGTCGTGGACGCCATCGAGCTCCTTGTCGTTCGCCGCCGCGATCCAGACGTCCACCCGCCCGTGGCGATCGAGAGAAACGAGCGCGAGCACATTCGGCCGTTCGATCCGAACGGCACGGGACTCTCCACTCACCTCGTAGCTGAAGGCCACATCGGGTAGTTCGCCGAGTGATGTACCAGTGGTCCGCCACGTGTGGTGGCGCCATCGGTTCAGCCGTCGCTCGACGGCGGCCTGCTCGAAGAGGAGCAGCGGCAGGTCGTAGGTGTCGCGGTTGAAGACAACGCTCGGCATCTCGCGCAGCATGGTGTCACGCATCCTGGTTTCCGTACTTGGCGCGCATGTGGCTGCGCACGAACTTCTCGAGCCGCCTGCCGTTGCGGCGCTGCTCGGCGCGACCGGCCGGCGCGCGGCGACGCTCCAGCGCCGCCAGCTCACGTTCGAGCCTGCGCCGGTTGCTCAGGCGCTCGGCAGGCAGCGAGCCGCTCTCGATGGCGGCGCGCACGGCGCAGCCCGGCTCGGCACGGTGGCCGCAATCGGAGAAGCGGCAGCCGGCGGCGAGCTCGTCGATGTCGCCGAAGGTCGCGCTGAGCCCCTCGTCGGCGTCCCACATGCCGACCGTGCGCATGCCCGGGCTGTCGATCAGCAGCGCACCCGAGGGCGTGACCAGCAGCTCGCGGATGGTGGTGGTGTGGCGCCCGCGCTGGTCGTCGGCGCGGACGGCGCCGGTCACCTGCCGCTGCCAGCCGAGCAGCGCATTGACGATCGTCGACTTGCCCACGCCCGACGAGCCGAGCAAAGCCATCGTGCGGCCCGGCTCGATGAGCGGCGTGATGGTCTCCAGCCCCGCACCCGTGAGCGCGCTGATGGAGCGGATGGGCACGCCCGGCGCGACCGACTGCACGTCGGCCAGGCGCTCCACGACGTCGGCGCACAGGTCGGCCTTGTTGAGCACGATGACCGGCTCGGCGCCGCTCGACCAGGCGAGAGCCAGGTAGCGCTCGATCCGGCGCAGGTTGAAGTCGCCGTCGAGGCCGCTGACGATGAACACGATGTCGACGTTGGCCGCGACCACCTGCGCGCCGGGGATGTCGCCACGGGCCGGCCTGGCGAACCGGCTGCTGCGCGGCAGCACGGCGTGGATCACCGCGGGTCCGTCGGACGGCGCAGATATCGCTACCCAGTCGCCGACGGCCGGCACGTCGCCCAGCTCGACCGACTGGTAGCGCAGGCGACCGGCGACGACAGCCTCCAGCTCGCCGCTGCCGTCACTCAGGCGGTAGCGCCCGCGCTGCTCGCTGACGACGCGCGCCGGCACCAGACCGTCTGCGGCGTGGTCGGCGAAGAGCGTGGCCAGGCGCGGCCCCCAGCCGAGCGCCTCGAGGCTGACCACGTCACTCCCGCTCATCGCTGGCCTCCAGCGGCTTGCGCCAGGCGCTGTAGCGCGCCTTGACGACAAAGCCGACGGCCTCGTACAGGCCCAGCGCGCCGGTCGGGTTGTCGGCGTCGACGCCGAGCATCGCCTCTGCCATGCCACGCTCGCGCAGCAGCACCAGTGAGCGCGCGATCAGCGCACGCGCCAGCCCACGGCGCCGCCACGGCCGGCGGGTGAAGACGCTGTCCAGCCAGCCGCGCCGGACGCCGAGCGCCTCGTTCTCCTCGCGGTAGATGCCGTTGATCACGCCGCCGGCGACCTCCTCGCCGTCGAAGGCGATCAGCCACAGGCTGGGGTCGGTGTCGGGCGCCTCGAGGAAGCGCTGCATCGACGCGACGGAGTCGTCGTGGCCGCCCCAGTGGTCGCGGAAGGCCTCCATGTCGGCATCCCACACGCGGCGGTGGAGATCGGGCGTGATCGGCCGGAGCTCGAGGCCGGCGGGCAGCGCGGCGTCGGGAACGGCGTCGAGCGTCGGCCGGATCATGTCGAAGAACCAGCGCACCTCGCGGTAGCCGGCGCTGGCGAGCAGCGCGCGGCCGCCGGCCTGCTGGTCGCCTGTGAATGAGCCGAAGACCTTCTGCCGGTCGGTGGACTGAACGGCGGCCAACTGTCGCGAGCGGCGCTCGTTGTCGGTGAGCAACGCCCGCCCGACGCCCTGCCGGCGGTGATCTGGGTGGACGGCGCCGCCGACGCGGTACTCGCGCACGTCGGCGTCGTGGGCGTCGACCCACTCACGCGTGGCGTAGGCCACCGGTCGCCCGTCGAGCTCGGCGATGGTGAGATCGCGCGCGGGATCAAAGTTGTCGCTGGCGTGGCGGTAGTCCGCCAGCCGGCTGGCCACCGATGTGCGTTCCGAGATGCCGTCGGCCTCGTTCTCGGCATTCTGGATGTCGACGATCGCAGGCACGTCGGACTCCCCGGCGTAGGCGCGCAGGTGAAGGCCGCGGATGGTGGTGGGGTGGGTGGGCTGCCCTGTGGTCATCGGGTCAGCCCACCCTCTTGAGCTTGCCGGTGCGCTTGGCGTAGCGCTCGGCACGGCTGAAGACCCATACGCCGAGCGGGATGAAGACGAAGGCCATCACGACGAGCGGCCAGACATGGCCGAGCAGGTCCGTGATGGGCACGCCGTCGATCAGCCCCTGGCGCACGCCGTCGAGGATGTACGTCGCCGGTGACAGCGCCGAGAAGAGCTGCATCGGCTCGGGCAGGACCTCGACGCTGTAGTAAACGCCGCTGATCAGCAGCAGCAGCGACTGCAGCACGAAGACCATCTGGTCGCCGCGCTCGACGTACATCAGCGGCAGCACGGCCGCCATCATGCCGATGCCGATGATCGAGAAGGAGCCGATCAGCAGCAGCACGGCCGGCGTCAGGAAGTCCGCCTGGCTCAGGTCGATGCCGAAGAACAGCACCAGCACGATCACCACGACGGTGGCGTGGATGACGCCCCAGATGACGGCGAACACGGTCGAGCCGAGCAGCTGCGACACGCGCCGCACGGGCGCCATCATGGTGTACTCGAGCGTGCCCTCCCAGCGCTCCCAGCTGATCTGCTCGGCGATGATCGAGAAGACCACGCTCAGGTAGTTCCAGAAGGTGGCGCCGATCATCAGCGACAGGATCAGCCGCTCGCTGTTCTGGTCACGCCCGATCAGCGTCACGGCCAGCGCGCCGGCGACCGAGTAGACCATGAAGGCCACTTCCCAGCCCCAGTAGCGCTTTGTCAGGTTGAAGTTGCGCTCGACGAAGGCGTAGCTCGCCCTCAATTCTCGGGTTAAGACGGTCATTGCTGTTGATCCTTTGAGGTGCGTGGCCCGCTCCCTAGCGGGGGCGGGCCACGCTTCTGGCTGGTTCAGCAGCCAGCCGGCGGCCGATGCTGACCATCGAGCGGCCAACGAAGGCGCCGATGCGCACCATTGACCGGCCGATCGCCCGGCGGATCCGGCGCTCTGGGCGACGAACTGCGAAGTACTGCCGTTGGCGAATCATGTCGTCTATCTCGCGCTCGTGCCGCTGCTGATTCCATTCACTGACGAACGGGTGGTGGAACATTTCCTTGGCTCCTGTCGTTGCTACCCCCCCGAAATGCCGCCCAGCCCGCGAGGCAACCGGCGGCCATCAACCACGCCCTCAGGGCGTGCATCTCGAGATCGCTCGCTCGGGAGCGTTGCGCTTGCCATCGGCTACCTCCTTTCGTGCTGTCCTCGTCGTCTGCGCTTTAGTTGGTTGTCTAGTGGTCGCTCTCGCCCGGACTCTCCTCGACGTCGTCGTCGAGCGAGCGGCCGGTGTAGGTCATGAACACGTCGTGCAGGCTGGCCGGCGTCGCCTGGCCGGGCGGGCTCGAGCTCACCTTCAGCTCGGCGACCGTGCCCTCGGCGACGAGGCGGCCGTCGTTGAGCAGCCCGATCCGCGAGCACAGCCGCTCGGCCTCATCGAGGTCGTGGGTGGTGAGCACGATCGTGGCGTCGTGCTCGTCACGGATCTCCTCGATGAACGCCTGCACCTCGAGCTTCGAGCGTGGATCGAGGCCGGTCGTCGGCTCGTCCAGCAGCAGCAGCACCGGGCTCGTCAGGAAGGCCCTGGCGATGGCCACCTTCTGCTGCATGCCCCGGCTCATCTGCTCGAGCGGCCGGTTGATGCGCGACTCGGCGATGCCCAGCCGGCCCAGGATGCGCACCATCTCGCGGCGGGCGTAGCCGCCGTCGAGGTTGTACATCCGTGCCGCGTACATCAGGTTCTCGGCCGGCGACAGCTTCTTGAAGAAGGCGGCGTCGACGCTGACCCGGTTGATCAGCCGCTTGACTGCCATCTCCTCGCGAGCGATGTCGTGACCGAAGACCTCGACCCGGCCCTCCTCGAGGGTGAGCAGGGTGCTGACCAGGCGGATCAGCGTCGACTTGCCGCTGCCGTTGGCGCCGAGGACGCCGTAGATCTCGCCGCGCTCGATGCGCAACGAGACGTCGTTGACCGCGACGACCGTCTTGGCCTTGTCGCGGCGGCCGACGGTGAAGCGCTTGGTCAGGTGCTCGATGAGCAGAGCCGGGACTGCCGCGGGCGCCTGCGGGGTCGTCACATCGACCCCGGTCGGCTCGGGCAGGCCGGGCGGTGCCGGTCGGTCGAGCGTGATAGCCATGGTGGTGCTCCTGCTGTCGGTTATACCGAGGACAGGGGCCCCCTTGGCGGGTCGCGGGTGGCGGCTTTCCGCGTGCCGGCCGCACGTGGGCCGGGCATGAAAAGAGCCGGGGGCCCGATCTGGCCCTCCGGCTCCTGCTCGACGGACGAAGTCCGAAGTCAGGTCACGTTGGGCACAGATCTCCCGCGATCCGGGGCGCCGATAGGCGCGCCCATCCGCAGCCTGTTGACTGCGGCGATCGTGTAGCGGACGAGGGACATCTGCTCAGCTACTCCTGCTTCGTTGGCACGGCGGCGCCTGGCTGGCGCAGCCGGGGGAGCATACGAGCGCCGGGTCGCCGCTGTCAATCGCGAATTTGACAGTTCCACGGAATGGCGGCCGACATCGAGCTGCCAGGCGGCCGACATCCCGCTGCCGCGCCGGCGCGTGAGCGCAGCGCTCAGCGGGCGCTGTCCCTGCCGGCCTCCCACCACGGGCGGGCCGTCTCGTCGACGATCGCCGCCAGCCGGCGCAGGCGCGGCGCACTCCGCTCGCGAAGGCCCGGCTCGGGGTCCGCTCCGATGGAATCGCGCCAGATCGCCCGCCCGGCCAGGAAGCCCGACGCGCCACCACGGCACGCGGCCTCGACGGCACGCGGGAAGTCGTCGATCGCGACGCCCGACGAAAGGACGACCCACGGGCAGGGCAGCAGCTCGGTCATGCGCCGGCAGCGCTGCTCTATCTCGGCCGGCTCGCCGGCGCCGAAGAGCGGCACCTGCGCCTTGTACAGGTCCGGGCGGTAGGCGGCGAACTCGCGCGTCGCCTCGAGCAGCGCCTCCTCTCGATCGGACCATGCCTCCTCGGCGACGCCGGCCGGCGGCCGGATGACTCCCTCGACGATGCCGGGCAGTCCGACGTCATGCGCGCGGGCGAGAAAGGCGGCTACCAGCTCGGCGCGCCGGCCGGCGGGTCGATCGGGCCGCCAGATGACGAGCAGCTTGGCGGCGACCGCGCCGAGGCGGGCCGCCTCGCGCAGGTCGACTGAGTCGTCCAGGCGCGTGTCGTCTACCGGGCCGCCGATCGGCTGGACGAGCTCGTCGGCGGCGACGATCAGGCCGCAGCCGGGGGCCAGCGCGCCGGCGTCGAGGATCGGCCGCAGTCCCTCGCCGGCGTCGATCAGCAGCGCCGATGCGTCGGGCGACAGGATGCGCGCGACGGCCACCTTGAATGCGATCCGCCGCTCGAGTGGCACCTCATCCGTCCCGAGGCGCTCGGCGAACATCGCGCGCAGCGATTCGCGCTGGTCCATCGCCACCATCGCGAAGGCTCCCGACGGACGCGCGACGGCCGCCAGGCTGCGGTCCTCGCGCACGGTCGCGCTCACGCGTCCTCCTCGGCCTCCAGATCCATCGGCTCGGGCGATGGTACGCCGGCGAGTGTGGCTTCGAGCTCGGCGCGGCCGGGGATGGCGCTGCGGCCGTCGAGCGCGCGGCAGCTGAGAGCGGCGGCGACGTTGGCCAGGCGGACGGCGTCCGGCAGCGATTGACCCTCGATCAGCGCGGCCAGCAGCGCGCCGTGGAAGACGTCGCCGGCGCCCAGCGTCGAGACGATGTCAGTCGCTACGCCGCCGGCGCGCCAGGCGCCGTGAC
>CAYRMQ010000088.1:0-3387 GCA_964425305.1 uncultured Anaerolineaceae bacterium
CAACTCGGAGCTGATCCTCGACCGCAAGCTGGCCGAGAAGCGCGTCTTCCCGGCGATCGACGTCCAGCGCTCGGGCACCCGCCGCGAGGAGCTGCTCCTCGAGGAGGGCACGCTGCGCATGGTCTGGACGATGCGCCGGATGCTCAGCGCGGTCGGCACCAACGAGGGCATCGAGCTGCTGCTCAACCGCCTGGCCAAGACCGAATCCAACGCCGACTTCCTGGCCAGCCTGACCAAGAGCGCCGGCGCCGTCGAGGGCTGACCCGCCGCGTCACGCACAGCGGCGCCGGCATCGTCGGCGCGCCCGCCCAGCGCTAGGATGAGCGCCGATGTTCCTCGACGAGGTGACGATAAGTGTTCGCGCCGGCGACGGCGGTGACGGCGCGGCCACGTTCCGGCGCGAGGCGCATGTCCCGCGCGGCGGCCCCGACGGCGGCGACGGCGGCCGCGGCGGGTCGGTCTACGTCGTGGTCGACGCCGGCCAGACGATGCTCCGCGATTACCGCCAGCGCCACCACTTCCGCGCCGAGCACGGTGGCCGCGGCCAGGGCTCGCGGCGCCACGGCAAGGCCGGCGCGGACCTCGAGCTGCCCGTTCCGCCGGGCACCGTCGTCACCGACCTGGCCAGCGGCGACCTGATCGCCGACCTCGTCGCGCCCGGCCAGCGGATGATGGTCGCCCGCGGCGGTCGCGGCGGGCTGGGCAACGTCCATTTCGCCACTGCCACGCACCGCGCTCCGCGCCACGCGCAGAAGGGCGAGCCGGGCGAGCAGCGAAGGTTGCGCCTGGAGCTGCGCCTGATCGCCGACGTCGGGCTGGTCGGCCTGCCCAACGCCGGCAAGAGCACGCTCCTCGCCGCGCTGACCGCGGCGACGCCGCAGATCGCGCCCTACCCGTTCACGACGCTCCGGCCCAACCTGGGCGTGCTCGACCTCGCCACGCACGACCCGGCCGACGAGCGGCGCGTGACGATCGCCGACATGCCCGGCCTGATCGAGGGCGCCAGCGCCGGCGCCGGCCTCGGCCACGCTTTCCTGCGCCACGTAGAGCGGACGCGGCTGCTGGTTCACGTCGTCGATCTTGCCGCCGCGGACCCGGAGCGCGATCACCAGACGATCCGCGAGGAGCTCGCGGCGCGCGACGTGCGCCTGCTCGAGAAGCTGACCCTCGTCGTTGGCAACAAGCTCGACCTGCCGGCGGCGCAGGAGCGCTGGCCGGCCTTTCGGCGCGCGCGGCGGCGCGAGGGCATCGAGGCCGTCGCCGTGTCGGCGCGCGAGGGGCAGGGCATGCGCGACCTGCTCGCCGCCCTCGCCCGCCTGCTGCCCGACGCGGCCACCCTCGCCCAGCCGGGTGAGCCGGCGGGCGTCGTCGTCCACCGCTTCCAATCGGTCGGTGACACCTTCTCGGTCGAGCAGGAGGACGGCGCCTTCCGCGTCCGCGGGCGGCGCATCGAGCGCCTCGCCGCCCAGACAGACTTCGAGAACGAGGAGTCGGCCGAGCGCTTCCAGCGCGACCTGGCCAGGCTGGGGGTCGAGCGCGAGCTGGTCCGCGCCGGCGTCGGTCCGGGCGACACCGTGCGCATCGGTGGCGTCGAGCTCGAGTGGGAGGACGAGGCCTGACCGGCGGGCGCTGGGGAGTCCTGGGCGGCACCTTCGACCCGGTGCACTACGCCCACCTGACCGTCGCCGAGCAGGTGCGCGACGCCCTCGACCTCGCCGGCGTGCTGTTCATCCCCGCCGCCAGGCCGGTGCACAAGCCGGCGGCGATCGTCAGCGACGCGGCGCATCGCGCCCGGATGGTCGAGCTGGCCATCGCCGACAACCCGGCGTTCCAGTTGAGCCGTGTCGAGCTCGACCGGCCGGCGCCCAGCTACTCGGTCGAGACGATGAGCCAACTGACCACCGAGCATCCAGACCGCGAGTATCACTTCATCGTCTCCGCCGAGGCCGTCCGCGAGCTGCCCACCTGGCACGAGCCGCGGCGGCTGCTCGAGCTGTGCCGGCTGGCGGTGGTGCCGCGCCTCGGCTACCAGATGCCCGACCGGGCGTGGCTCGGCGCACGGTTCCCCGGCCAGGAGGAGCGGTTCGTGTTCGTCGCCGCGACGCACCTTGGCCACTCGGCGTCGGACATCCGCGGACGCGTCGCCGCCGGCCGCTCGATACGCTACCTAGTACCCTCAGTCGTCGAGGACTACATCATGGAGAACAGGCTGTACATGGCGCATGACTGAGCCGCAACCGGACGCCGCCCGGCGCGGGCTGCCGCGCCGCGAGGCGCGCGAAGCCGCCCAGCCGACCGACCCCGAGGCGCTCGCCGTCGCCCGCCGCGTGGTCGACCTGGCGGCCGACAAGAAGGCCGCCGACATCGTCCTCCTCGACATCCACGAGCTGACCACGCTGGCCGACTACTTCGTCATCTGCTCGGGCGCGTCAGAGCGGCAGCTGGGCGCGATCGCCGACGGCATCGCCGAGGGCCTGCGCGAGGATGGCCTGCGGCCGATCGGGCGCGAGGGCTCATCGGGCGCGCACTGGCTGCTGCTCGACTACGGCGCGGTCATCGTCCACGTCATGGCGCCGCCCGAGCGCGAGTTCTACCAGCTCGAACGGCTGTGGGCCGAGGCGCCGCTGCTGCTGCGCGTCCAGTAGCGCGCATACGAACGCCGTTCGGGCTAGGACGGTCGTCGCCGGCCAAAGTACCTGTGGGTCATGCTGGCCGGTGTTGGCGCGCACCTAGCATCGGGCCCATGGTTCGTCTCGGTGACAACTGTCCACATTGCACCCGCCGCCTGGTCAACTCGCGTTTCGACGCGACGTTCCGCATGCCGGAGGGCGGCGAGCGGCTGTGCTTCGGACTGCCGGCCGCGCTGTGCGAGGATTGCCAGCAGCTCTACGTCGATCCCGACCTGATCGACCTGCTCGACGTGCCGTCGGGCCGCTGCATCTTCGCCATCGAGTCGGACATGGTCCTGCGCGAGGCCTGGTCGGGCGCCGACTCCTAGCACCGCGGGCACGAAACTCCAGTACTGCACGACGCGACGTCCACCGACTGCCAGCGCCGGTGGAGCATGTGCGCCCGCTTGAGCCGTCCAACGCCGTCTCGTGCAGACGCCCAGCTCGCGACCCCCACCCGGCGGCGCGGTAACTGACCTGCCGTGGGTATTTCCCACGACCCGGCCCAGTCTGTGCTCCGGCCTGGCCGAGTTGTGGTCATACCCCACAACACGCACGGATGTGCTCCGGGACCGGTCCGGACTGTGGCCATGTCCCACTCTTTCGTCCCGAACTTGCGATGCCCTGTCGCGCTCGTGGAGATGGCCCACAACGCCCAAGCACATCGCAGATAAGCGGTCGGGTGACTGCTGCCCGCCAGACTCCGGCAACGCGGGAG
>CAYRMQ010000088.1:3487-11815 GCA_964425305.1 uncultured Anaerolineaceae bacterium
CCGACTTCCAGCCGGGGAGCCGACTTCCAGCCGGGGAGCCGACTTCCAGCCGGGGAGCCGACTTCCAGCCGGGGGCCCGAGCTGCCGCAGGTTTGCCCTCAGCGGGCCATCTCGTCACGCAGCGGACGCGCCACCTCCCCGGCCATCGCGCGCAGCGCCTCGGCGCCGGCACCGGCCGGGATACCCAGGATCACGTGCCCTGCGCCCGCACCGTGCAGAGCGCGCGACGCCTCGAGCGCCTCACGCCGGCTCGCCGCCGCCGCGCCACAGCTCACCTGGCCGGCGAAGGTGAACCCGGCCGGGTCGCGGCCGGCCTCTTGCAGGGCGCGCAGCAGCGCGTCGCGCCGGTCGCTGAAGTAGGCCACGTCGCCGGGCCGGTTGCCGGGCATCACCCAGCCGTCGGCGAGGCGCGCGGCGAGCGCGATGCCACGGCGGCGCTGGCCGCCGAGCCATAGCGGCGGACCGCCCGGGCTCGCCGGCGGCGGCTCCATCGTCGCCCGCGCGAGCGGGAAGAAAGGGTCGTCGCGGGTGATGCCGGGCGGCCGTCGCGCTTCGTCGGAGAGCAGGGCGTGGACGACCTCGACGTAGCTCTCGAAGCGGTCGAACAGCTCGCGCGGCTGTGGCAGCGGCACGCCGAACGAGCGGTGCTCGCCGACGTGCCAGCCCGTGCCGAGGCCGACGATGAAGCGGCCACCGGTGGCGTTGTCGAGGACCGTCGCCGACTTGGCCAGCAGCGCCGGGTGGCGGAAGGTGGCGGCAAAGACGGCGACGCCGATCCACTTGCCCGGCACGCGGTGGGCCAGCGCGCCGGCCATCGCCACCGTCTCGAACGCGGCGCCGCCCTGCTCGCGGCTGACATCGGACAGGTGGTCGCTCATCCAGCCCGCGTCGAAGACGTCGTAGTCGCCGGCGGCGGCCCACGTCGCGTCCATCGACGGCCAGTCGGCGGGCTCGGTCGTCGCCGAGATACGGAAGCCGATTGGCCCCGGGCGGCGGGCTCGCTCAGCCACGGCGGCTTTCCGACTCAGCCACGGCGGCTGACCCTCTCGCCGAGCCAGGCCAGCAGCGCCAGTCGCGAGCGATCGTCCGACAGCGAGCGCGGGCTGCCGTCGGCGGCGATGCCCTTGCTCAGCAGGTCGACGTCGAGCAGGCCGCCGAGCGCGGCCTCGAGCTGCTCCGGCTGCCACGCCCGCGCCTGCTCGGCCAGCTTCTGCGCGCGGAACGGCTGTAGCTTGAGCGCTCGCACGATGTCGGCCGGCTTCGCGCCGCCGTCGAGGTGCTCGCGGATGACGATCAGCTCGCGCAGCCGGCGGTGCAGCTGGGAGATCAGCACCGGCAGCGCCGTGCCCGTCGCCAGCAACTGGTCGGCGAGTGCGGCCGCCTCCCCGCCGCGCCGCGCGCCGACCGCGTCCTGCAGCGCCCACGCCGACGCCGGCATCGCCTCCGCGACGAGCGCCGCCACGTCGTCGCGCGTGATCGGACCGCCCGGCCGGTAGAGGGCCAGCTTCTCGAGCTCGGCATTGGCCAGCTCGGCCTGGCGCCGGCGATCGACGTCGGTCTCGCGGACGTAGGCGCCGACACGCTCGGCCAGCGTCCGGGCGGCGCCGGGAGCCAGCTTCAGCTCCAGCTCGGCGGCGCGCGAGTTGACGAACGCCTCCATCCGCTCGCGCGTAAGTGCCGGGAACTCCTTCACGAGCCCGCCTGCGCCGGCGACTGCCTCGCGCAGCGTCGCGCCGTGGGTGGCGACCTTGCCGCCCGATGGCAGCAGCTCGACGAAGCACAGCGCGTTGCCGGGCGCGACGCTTGGCAGCAGCCCGACCAGCCGCTGGCGCGCGTTCGCCTCGCGCAGCAGTCCACCCGGCTGGCGGACGACGACCAGCATCCCTGCGCCGAAGAGCGGCGCGGTCGCCACGCGCTGCTCGACCTCGTCCAGCACGCGCGCGCGCCGACGGGCGGCGGTCTCCGTGCCCGCGCCGTTGTCGGTCGGTGCGCCGGCCGCGTCGTCCTCGCCGCTGGTTCGCCACGTCTCGACCGGCTGGCCTGCCGCCGCGCTGATCGAACCGGCCAGGTCGCGCGCGGCGCGCTCGATCGCGTACGAGTCGTGACCGAAGAAGTAGGCCAGCCGCAGCGCTGGCGGCGCGGCGGTCATCGGCCGGCGGAGGAGCTCACGACCCTCTCGGCCAGCTCCTCGAACCAGGGCACCCGCTCGATCTCCGCCGGACCGAGGCCGGCGAGGCCGCACACCTCCTGCTCGAGGAGGCGCGCGCGGGACAGCGCCAACTGAAGCTGGCCGGCGTGCTCGGGGTGGCGCTGCCGCCAGGAAGCGAAGCGCTGCTCGAGCGTGACGACGTCCTGCTCTGCGCGCTTGTCGGCGTAGGCGACGATGCGCTCCTCCACAGGCGCGCCCGCCGCCCAGCGCCGGTAGCGCTCCTCGTCGCTGAGCAGAGTCGCCGGATGGTGGGCGACGGCGCTGGCCAGCTCGGGATGGCCGTTGCGGCGCAGCCACTCGGCGCCGGCCGCGCCGTGGCCGAGCGCGCGCAGCGAGTGCTCACCGGGCAGCGCCTTGTCCAGGTCGTGCAGCAGCCCGGCCGCCTCGACGACGGACACATCGACGCTCGTGCCCCGCGCGGCGATGCGCTGCGCCAGGAACGTGCTGACTTCCGTGACGGCGGCGGAGTGGCGCACCAGCCAGGCCGGCGGCTCGAGGGCGAGCAGGACCCGGACGGCCTCGTCGCGGTGGGGGACGGACATCGGCCCGATTGTACGGACGCCGGCGCGTTCGGGGCTGCTGGGGTAGAGGACAGAACCCGATTCCCACCGGCAGCTGCGCCTGGCGTGCCGGTCGCGGCCGGCCGCCGCCGGCCGACGCGCGCAGGTCAGTGCCGTCCGTGCTGACCGAGACCGTGCCGTCGAGGTCGGTCCGGAACAGGCGGGCGCCGACCTCCTCGAGGCGTGCCACGGTCCTCGGTGAGGGATGGCCGTAGGGATTGCCCCAGCCTGCGCTGACGACGGCGACGTGTGGCCGGAGGCGCTCGACGAAGGCGTCGGTCGTGGCGCTGCCGCTGCCGTGGTGAGCGACCTTCAGCACGTCGAGGCGCCTGCCGTCCGACGGCGCGAGGCCGGCCGCCAGCAGCTGCGGGTCGATCTCCTCCTCGACGTCGCCGGTCAGCAGCAGGCGCCGCGCGCCGAAGCGCAGGTCGAGCACGAGCGAGACGTTGTTGACGGCCTTGCCCGAGTTTGCCGGCCGAAGCGGCACGCGTCCGGGCAGCGGCCAGTGGATGTCGATGGCGACGCCGTCGAGGAAGAGCCGATCGCCGGCGGCGACGATGCGGCTCTGCCGGCCGAGCTCGGCCATGCGCCGGCGGAAGGCCGCGTCGCCCGGGCCCGGCCCGACCATCCCCGGCTCGACCACTCCGCCGATACGGTAGCGGTCCAGAAGCAGTGCCAGCCCCGCGACATGGTCCTCGTGCGGATGAGTGATGGCGACGAGGTCGATGCGCCTGTCCCACACCGGGATGCGCTCGTCGAGAAGTGCCACCAGGCGATCCGGGTCGGGGCCCGTATCGACGAGCATCCGACCTCCGTGCGGGCCTTCGACCAGGATCGCGTCGCCCTGGCCGACGTCGAGGACGGTCATGTGCAGCCGACCATCCGGCCGTGCGCCGGCGACGAGCACCACGAGCAGGCACAGCGAGAGCCCGGCAGCCGCGAAGGCCGGGCGGCGCCGTGAGCCGGGGGCGGGCGGCGGCCGGTCACCGGTGACCGACAGCTGGACGGCGTTCCGCGGCGCCGCGGCGCCTGATCTGCGGCGGAGCAGCACCAGCAGCCCGACCGCGGCAGCCGCGGACGCGACCAGATCGAACGGAGACTGGAGTTCCACGCTGGCAAACGGCAGCCCCGCCGCCAGGCTGGCGATGCCGATCATCAGGCCCAGGCTTGCTGCGCCGACGAAGGCCAGCGGCGCGAGGATGACGGCCGGGACGCCGGCCGCGGCGAGCGCTCCGCTACCGAGTCCCAGCGCGGCACCGAGCATCGCCGGGCCGACGAGCGGCGCCACCAGCAGATTGGCCAGCGGCGCGACCAGCGACAGCCGGCCGAAGTGGAGCAGGACGAGCGGCATCGTCGCCGCCTGCGCCGCCAGCGAGACGGCGAGCGTCTCGAGCAGCCAGCCGGGAACGAAGGGCGGCGCCCGACCGCGCAGCCAGCCAGCCAGCGGGCTGCCCCAGCACAGCAGGCCGGCCGTCGCCGTCACCGACAGCTGGAAACCGACTTCGTCGATAATGCCCGGGTCGACGAGCAGCATCGCCAGCACCGCCAGCCCGAGCGCCGCCGACGCGTGCCCGCGCCTGCCCGACTCGCGCGCAAGCAGCACCGCGCCGGCCATCAGCGCCGCGCGCAGCACGCTCGGCGCGGCGCCGGCGATGACCGCGTAGCCGCAGATCGCGACGACGAGCAGCACCGACCGCCGGCGGCGGCTGAGGCCGGAGAGCAGGGCGCTGAGCACGCCGGCCACCAGCGCGACGTGCCAGCCGCTGATCGCCACGACGTGGCTGAGCCCTGAGACGCGGAAGCTTTCGGCGACGTCGCGCACCACCTGGTCGCGCAGCCCGATGACGATCGCCGCTCCCAGGCCTGCCTGTGGCTGCGGCAGGCTGCGCGCCATCAGCTCGCCGGCGTCGCGGCGCACCTGCTCGAGGGCGGCCATCGGCGAGTCGTGGCTGGCCAGCCGCTCGAGCTGGCGGGATCGAAGGGTGTAGCCGATGCCGCTGCGCGCCAGGAACTCGCCGAAGCCGTCGTCGGTCGGCGCCGGCTCGAGCCGGCCGTCGACGGCGACCAGGTCACCGGGGATCACCGCCGGGTAGCGCGGCAGCCAGGCATACACGCGCAGCGGCTGCGCCGGCGGCCGGAGCTCGAGCACGGCGCGCTGCTGACCGCCGCTCGGCGTGCCGACCGACACCACCAGCCCGACCTGTCGCTCGGCTGCCGCGGGGCCACCGCCTCGCGGGGTCGCGGCCTCGTCCGGTGCTAGCGCCGACCCGGCGGCCGCGCGCCAGACGATCAGCGCCAGCCCCAGCGCCAGCCACAGCACTTCTCTCCACCGCCTGCGCGACGCCCACGCGGCGGCGCCGAGACAGATGCCTCCGACCACGGCCAGCAGCCATGGCGCTGGCGCGTGCTGGGCGACGAGCGCGCCGGCCACTGCCCCGACGGCCAGCCAGCCCGCCCGCGGCATCTGTGTGCGCACGCCGTCTCCGCTATGGCGAGACGGTGATCAGCGGCTTGATCTTCTCGAACGTCGCCGGCCCGACGACCTTCCGCGCCAGCAGGTCGTCGACCGTCGCGAAGGGCTGCTCTTCTCGTGCGCTGATGATCCTGCCGGCGGTGACGGGCCCGATGCCGGGAAGTGTCTCGAGCTGCGCCTGGCTGGCGGTGTTGACGTCGATCGGGCCGCCGCTGCTGCCGCCGCCCGAACCGTCCGGACCGCCCGCAGCTGCCGGCGTCGCCGGCCCGCTGGCGGGGGTCGGGTCGCCGCGTGCCGGCACGTAGACTTTGGCTCCGTCGATCAGGCGCTCGGCGAGGTTGAGCCGCTCAGCGGCAGCGCGGATGTCGACCTGTGGCCCGTAACCGCCGGCAGCCGCAATCGCGTCGCCGACACGGGCGCCGTCGGCCAGCCGCTGGAGCCCGGGTGACAGGACCGCCCCCTGCACGTCGACGACGACCTCGGCCGCCCCCGATGGCGCGACGGGCGACGGCCCGTCCGGCACCTCTCCGTTGAAGAGGGACCCGGGCTCCGCGCCGGCCGGGCCGAGCACGACCTGTGGCTGTGGCGTGCCCGCCCACAACAGCACCCCGGCGGCTACGAGGACGACTGCGCCGACGACCAACGCGAGCGCCGCCCGAAGCTGATCCGGGCGCGGTTGTTCGCCGGCGCCGGGATTGGCCGGCGGGGACTCCCCCGCCGGCGTTACCTGTGACTCGATCGCTCGCCATCTGGCGGCCGGCTCCATGGCCAACCTCCACAACTCGAGGCTGCGGCGGGCACGGTCATTGGTCGACGGCGGACGGCGGGGCGACGCCCGCCAACCACCCGGGGCACTACGAGCGGTCGGCGAGCGCGAACCCGAATCTAGTTACGGCCACTTACCGGCCACTTATCGGCGTTGTGCACAGACCGCGGGCGGCGGTCTGCGCCGACGGTTTACGCCTGGACGGGCGACCTCAGCAGGCGCGGCCGGACCTCGCTCGCCAGGCGCGTCATCGTCTCCTCGTCATACGGGGCCGGGAAGCCGCAGATGAGGTGGTGGTAGCCCAGCTCGAGGAAGGGCTGGAAGCGCTCGACGATGAACTCCGGCGTGCCGACGTTGGGATCCTTCCACAGCGGCGCGTTGCCGTTGCGCGCGAAGATCTCCTCGAGGACGCGCTGGGCCTCGGTCTTCGAGTCGCGGATGATGACCGGCCCCATGGCGGCGGTGCGCTCGATCTCGGCGTGGTCGCGGCCCACGTCGTCGCAGTGCTGGCGCAGGACCGCCTCCTTGCGCCGGACGTTGTCGATCCCGCCGCCCACGTTGTTGGCGTCGGCGTAGCGCGCCACCAGCTTGAGCGTCACCTTCTCGCCGCCGCCACCGACCAGCAACGGCAGCCGCTCCTGCACCGGCGGCGGGTCGTTGCGCACCTGCTGGGCGTGGTAGTAGCGGCCGGCTGCGCTCGGGTTCTCGCCTTGGAGCATGCCGCGCATGACGGGCAGCGCCTCGGCCAGCCAGCGTAGCCGCTCGCCGGGGCTGGCGCCGAACTCGTAGCCGAAGGCGATGTGCTCGGTCTCGAACCAGGCCGCGCCGATGCCGAGGTACGCCCGGCCGCGGCTGATGTGATCGAGCGTAGTGACCATCTTGGCCACCAGTGCCGGGTTGCGGAACGGGTTGGCGCCGACCATCAGCCCGACCCGGATCCGCTCGGTCGCCTGCGCCCAGGCGGCGAGGGTCATGTAGCCCTCGAACATCGGGCCCTCGTGCGAGCCGACGATGGGGTAGAGGTGGTCCCACGTCCACAGGCTGTCGAAGCCGAGCCGCTCGGCGCGCACGCCGGCGTCGAGGAATGAGGGCCAGTCAGTGTACTGGCTCCAGCAGAGGGCGCCGAGCTTCAATCCATTCTCGTTCATCGGATGAGCTTATCCGGCGGCGACAGAATCGGCCCGCCGGGAGGAGGTCCGGCGGGCCGATGGAGAGGTCGGTCTGTTGCTGTCGATCAGGTGCGCCGCGAGGGCCGAAAGTCGCGCGCCTCGAGTTGACGGGTCGGCCCGAGCTGGCCGCGGTCGGCGATGTCGCCGATGCGCGCCGACAGCCGGCGGGCGCTGGCCGTCACCCGTTCGACTATCGACTCTGGGGGGTGATCGGGCTTGCTGGTCTGGACGGACACGGTGCGCTTACCTCCGCTGCCGGAAGGCGATGGGCCTGCGCGGGCCGGGACGCCCGCTCGGACGATCGGAGCCGAGCAGCCGGCGCAGCAACCGGCCTTCCTCTGCCTCGCTCAGGAACTCGTTGTTGCGCTCTTGCGCGATCAGCTGGGCGACGTCGTCCACGGCGTCCTCTGGGCGAACTGCCTGTAACTGCTTCGAGGTTCCTTAGTGGTTACGGTGTGAGGGAAGAATAGCCGCTTGCCTGTAACCCGTCAATGGGTTCAGAATGGTTACTTGATGACATCTTCGCAGTCGCCCACGGGACATGACCTGACGGGCCGCCACGACCACACCGCCGCGCTCCAGGACGGGCTCGACTTCGTCAACACGCTCGAGTTCGGCCGGGGTGGCGAAACCGAGCACCTGCCCGCCTACCCCGATGCGGTGCGCTGGTTCGACGAGCACGAGCTGCTCCACCGCGAGATGGTCGAGCAGCAGTTGCGCCAGCACCGCCAGGACGCCGAATCGACGGCACCGGCCATGGGCCGCATCCGCAGGCTGCGCCGCGCGCTGCGCGAGCTGCTCGAGGCGACCGTCGAGCGGCGACCGGCCGCCGCCGGCGCCCTGCGCGAGGTCAATCGCGCGATGCGCACGCACTACGTCTACGAGCTGGTGCCGGCACCTGACGGTGTCTCGCTCGACCATCGTCACGTCGGCGACCCGATCGACGGCGCCCTCGCCCGCCTGGCTGAGGCGATCGCAGGCGAGTTGACCAGGCCCGAGGCCGAGCGCCTGCGCATCTGCGCCAACGACGAGTGCCGCTACGTCTTCTTCGACGCCTCGCCGGCCGGCCGGCGCAAGTGGTGCGACATGGCGACCTGCGGCAACCGCGCGAAGGTCGCCCGCCACCGCGCCCGCCAGCGCGAGGGGCAGGT
>CAYRMQ010000089.1:0-11551 GCA_964425305.1 uncultured Anaerolineaceae bacterium
GGCGTCGCGCATCATCCGCTCGACGGGGTACTCCGTCGTGTACCCGTAGCCGCCGAGGACCTGCACCGCGTCGGTCGTGACCGCCATCGCGGTGTCGCCGGCGAAGAGCTTGCACATCGCCGCCCAGCGGGCGGCCGCCGGGTCGCCCACGCTGATGCGCTCGGCGGCGGCCCACAGCAGCTGCCGCGCGGCCTCGGTCCGCGTGGCCATGTCGGCCAGCATCGCGCCGACCATCTGGTGCTCGCCGATCGGCCGGCCGAACTGCCTTCGCTCGGCCGCGTAGCGGACCGCGGTGTCGAGCGCGCCCTGGCTGATGCCGACCGCCTGGGCGGCGATACCCGGCCGGCTGCGCTCGAACGTCTTCATCGCCAGCTGCCAGCCGTCGCCGACCTCGCCGACCCGGTTGGCGTCGGGCACGCAGGCGTCCTCGAAGGCCAGCTCGGCGGTCGTCGAGCCGCGGATGCCCATCTTGTGCTCGGTCCGCGGCGCGGAGAAGCCGGGCGTGCCCTTCTCGACGTAGAGGCAGGTCAGGTGGCGGTGCGCCCGGCGCGCCTCGTCGGAGGGATCCGTCACGGCGAAGACGGCCACCAGGTCGGCGACATCGCCGTGGCTGATGAAGCGTTTCTCCCCGTTCAGCCGCCACTCCTCGCCGTCGCGCTCGGCGCGCGTGCGCAGGCTCGCCGCGTCCGAGCCGGCGCCCGACTCGGTCAGGGCGAAGGCGGCCAGCTTCTTCCCCGCGGCAAGGTCGGGGATCCAGCGCTGCTTCTGCTCGTCCGTGCCGCCGTGGGCCAGTGGCAGGGCGGAGAGCTCCTGTACGGCCAGGATCAGGCCGCTCGTCGCGCAGACGCGGCTCAGCTCCTCGATCGCGAGCAGGACAGGCAGCATCTCCCCGCCAAGCCCGCCGTGCTCCGCCGGAAACGGCAGGGCCAGGACGTCGTGCTCGGCGAGCAGCTCGACGACGTCCCACGGGAACTCGCCGCTCGCGTCGATATCCGCCGCGCGCGGCGCGATGCGCTCGTCGGCGAGCTCGCGCACGCCGTCGCGCAGGGCGGCCTGCTCGCCGGTCAGGACGGTCACGGGCGGATCGTAGCGCAGCACCTCACTGGCCGAGATGGCCGCCGGCGACGAGGTCGGGCGAGGGCTATGCTGCGTCCGGCCATGGGCAGCCCGAGTCAGAGAACCGTTGGCGGGGCGGTCGCAATCCTGCCCGTGCTTGCGCTTGCCAGTCTGCTCGTCGGCTGCGCGCTCATCGCGCCTTCCTGCATCGGCCGAGACGAGGCTGTGGCCGGCCAGCAGCGCCCGTGCGGGCCGGCACCGCTGCCTGGCGAGCAACCGGGCCGCTGCACGATCAATCTTGCCGGCGTCGTGCTGGACGACCAGACCGGTGCAATTGACCATACTTTCGAGATGGGCAGTCAACGGCTGCCCTGACCGACATGCGCGGGGCGAGTGCAGGTAAGCTCGACGCTCGATGAGGTGCCGACCGAGGGGAGTCCTGCTGTCAATCCTGGCGCTGCTGTTGGCCGCCTGCAACAACATGCCCCGGCCCGACATCCCGCAACTGCCCTAGGCTCCCTCGACTCCGGGGTGTTGGCGACGCCCGCTGGTGGCGTCTGCCAGCCGCGAGGCGACCCAAGCCGCGGCGATATGACTGCCCGTGCTATTCCGTGGCTTGCGCTGCCGCTAAGGCCCACCTGCCAGACCAGCGGCTGGGCTTGCCGCGCCCCTCGTCACGCTCAGCCGAATGTGATTGTGCGGTGAGGCAGGCTCTTCGAGCCGGTTGCCGGCGGCCGTTCGAGCCCTTACCGGCAGGCATACCCGGCAGATAGCATGGCCAGTGCTATTCGCCTGCGTAGGGCCCTCGGCGAGCCTCGCCGCTGTCGCGCCACATCTCGGCGACAGAGCAACCTGGACGGGGGAGCGCAGGCGCTGCCTTACCCAGCCACCGGCAGCGAGCGGCCGTTGACCGGCGCGCCCGACGCATCCCGCGGCAGGGCCGCGGCGAGCACCTCGGCGATGTCCTGCACGACGACGCCCTCCCCGCGCGCGCCCGCGTCGGCGACGCCGTCGCGCATCATCACCAGGCAGAACGGGCAGGCTGTCGCAACGGTCTCTGCGTCTGTCGCCAGCGCCTGGCGCGTGCGCTCGGCGTTGATGCGCGTGCCGCGCTGCTCCTCCATCCACATCCGCCCGCCGCCGGCGCCGCAGCAGAAGGTCGCACGACCGGACCGTTCCATCTCGCGCACCTCAACGCCGGGCACCGCCCGCACGACTTCCCTCGTCTCGCCGATGACCCCGTTGTAGCGGGTGAGGTAGCACGAGTCGTGGATCGTCAGCGAGCGCCGTTCTGCCGGCGCGTCGCCGAGGTCCACGCGCAGCCGCCCCTCCCCCACGAGCCGCGACAGGAACTGCGCGTGGTGGACCACGTCGTAGTGGCCGCCCAGCTGGCCGTACTCGTTGCCGAGCGTGTTGAAGCAGTGCGGGCAGGCGGTGACGATCGTCCGCGGGCGATAGCGATTCAAAGTCTCGACGTTGGCCATTGCCAGCATCTGGAAGACGTACTCGTTGCCCATCCGCCGCGCCGGGTCGCCGGTGCACGACTCCTCCTGGCCCAGCACCGCGTAGCGCACGCCGGCGGCCTCGAGGCAGGTCACCACGGCCCGCGCGACGCGCCGGTTGCGGTCGTCGAACGACGCCGCGCAGCCGACCCAGTAGATGGACTCCAACTGGCTGACCGCGTCCCGCCCGCCGGCGGCCACCGCCGCGGCGGTAGGGACCTCGAACGGCAGGCCGCGCGTCCAGTCGAGACGCGACGCCTGCGGCTGGCCCCAGATGTTCTGGTAGCGCTCCATGTTGGTGAACGAGGCGGTCAGCTCGGCCGGGAAGCGGCTCTCCTCGAGGACCAGATTGCGGCGCAGGCCGACGATCTTGTCGACGTGCTCGATGAGCACCGGGCAGGCCTCCACGCACGCGCCGCAGGTGACGCAGTCCCACACCGCGTCGTAGGGGATGGCGGTGTCGACGATCGGCTGGGCCAGTCCCGCCGGCGACGGTGAGACCGACGTGTGCGGGGCGGCCGACGAGGGCAGGTCGGCGCGCTCGGCCCCAACCGGCGCCGCACCATTGCCGCCGCCGGGCCGGATCCAGGGGATGAGCGGCACGCCGTGCTCGGCCTCGACAGCCATCTCGCGGATGCCCATGATCATCGTCTTGGGATTCAGCGGCTTGCCCGTCGCCCATGCCGGGCAGGCCTCCTGGCAACGGCCGCACTCGGTGCAGGTGAAGCCGTCGAGCAGGTCCTTCCAGTTGAGA
Source organism: uncultured Anaerolineaceae bacterium (assembly GCA_964425305.1). GTDB lineage: Bacteria > Chloroflexota > Limnocylindria > Limnocylindrales > CSP1-4 > JALYGJ01. The sequence continues at coordinate 3,313 of CAYRMQ010000089.1, forward strand.
TCTTCGATCGTCTTGACGCCGAAGCGTGCCGTCTCGGCCTCGAGATCCATCGGCGGCAGCTCGCCGCGCGGGCGGAGCTTGGCGAAGGCGGTGTTGAAGAAGGCCGTCGCGATGTGAAGGTGCTTCGAGCGCGGCAAGTAGACCAGGAAGCCGCTGACCAGCAGAACGTTGGCCCAGAAGAAGACACCGAAGCCGACTTCGAGCACGCCCGCCGGCAGCACGGCGGCAAAGACCTGCGACAGCTGGTTCGAGACGACCGCCCAGGCGGCGTCGGGCTCGGGGAAGCGACCGAACCGGAAGGCCTCGGCCAGCGCCTCGGTCGTCACGACGCCGCCGATCAGCAGCAGGATCACGACGCCGTCGCGCGACAGCGTCAGGCGCCGCGGCGCGCGCCAGACGGTGCGCTTGAAGAGCGCCCAGCCGACGGCGCCGAGGACGGCCAGCACGAACAGGTTCTGACCGAGCAGCAGCAGCCGCCACAACCAGCCATCGAGCGGCCAGCCGAGGATGGCGTGGACCAGTCCGAACGACACGCGGTCGGCGGTCCCGACGGTCAGGATGACGAAGCCCCAGAAGATCGCGTAGTGGAGCATGCCGGCGTCTGGGTCGCGGAACATGCGCACCTGCGCGATGCCGTAGACGAGCAGCGAGCGCAGGCGCGACTCGGGCTGGTCGGTCAGCGGCGCCGGCTGGGCGGCGGCGAAGACGCGCAGGTGGCGCGCCATCTGGAGCAGGAACAGGACCGCCGCGCCGGCGAAGATCAGCGGCGCCAGCGGGTAGAGCGGGACCTGCTCGATCATCGGTGGCCGGAACCCGTCATCGGTGGCCGGAAGCCGTCATCGGTGGTGGGCCGCCGTCATCCGTGCTGGGTGTGGCCGCCGAGCGTGTCGAGCGCGTGGGCCAGCATCGCCTGCACCGCACCCAGCGACTCGATGGCGCCGCCCGGGCTGCCCGGCAGGCAGACGACGAGCGCCCGACCGATGGCGCCGGCGAAGGAGCGCGACAGGTCGGCCAGCGGCGTGCCCGCCCGTCCCTGCGCGCGCATCGCCTCGCCAAAGCCGGGAATCTCGAAGTCGAGCAGCGGCCGGATCGCCTCCGGCGTCCTGTCGCGCGGGCCAAGGCCCGTTCCACCGCTGGTCACGACCAGCCGGTGGCCGCGGCCGATCGCCTCGCGGACGGCTGCGCCAACTGCGGCCGGCTCATCGGGCACGACGCCGCGCTCGACCTGGTAGCCGAACGCCGTCAGCCGCTCGGCCAGCAGCCGGCCGCTCTCGTCATGGCGCTGGCCGGCGGCGACACCGTCGCTGACGGTGACCACGAAGCAGGACGGAATGGCGGCTCCTCCCAGCTAGCTAGCGGCGCGGCCCGCGCGCAGTGCCGCGGGCGCGGCGCGGGCCGTCACGGTGCCACTCCCCCGACCTGCCGCCCGATTTCTCGAGCAGCCGGACGCTGCTGATGGCGGCTCCGCGGTCGACGCCCTTGACCATATCGTAGACGGTGAGCGCGGCAACCGAGACCGCCGTCAGGGCCTCCATCTCGACGCCCGTCGGCGCCGTGGTGGCCGCCGTCGCCCGGATGCGCAGGCCGCCCGCGGCTCGGTCGGGGGTGATCTCGACGGCGAGGTCGGTCAGCGGGATGGGATGGCAGAGCGGGATCAGCTCGGCCGTCCGCTTGCCGCCCATCACGCCGGCCATCTCGGCCACCGTCAACACGTCTCCCTTCTCGAGCTGGCCGTCGATGATCAGGCTCAGCGTCTCCTGCTCGAGCGTGACCAGCGCCTCGGCCGTCGCGCGGCGGGGAGTCGCCGGCTTGTCACTGACGTCGACCATCCGCGGTCGCCCGCCGCGGTCGACGTGGGTCAGCCGCCGTCGCTCGCGCCGCGGTTGCGTCACGCGCCGGCCCCGGACAGGCGGATGACCTCCACCACGGCGCCGGGCATGAGCGTCTCGACGTCCTCCGGCACGATGGCCAGCCCGTCGGCCGCGGCCAGCGCCGACAGCACGTGCGAGCTCTGCCCACCTGCCAGCGACGCCTGCCACTCGCCCGTTGCCTCGTCGAAGCTGAGCCGGACGCGCAGGAACGCGCGGCGGCGGGGATCCTTGCTCGCCGGCTGGGTCAGCGTCGCGCGGACGACTGCCCGGCCGGATAGATCTCGGTGCCCGGCGAGGCGACGCAGCACCGGCCGGACGAACAGCTCGAACGTAACGAAGCTGCTGACCGGGTTGCCGGGCAGGCCGAAGAGGAGCAACTCCGGCGCTCGCAGCGAAGACTCCTCAGCCGACGACGGGCGCGCGGCCCGGGCAAAAGCCAGCGGCTTGCCCGGCTGGACGGCCACCCGCCACAGCTCCAGACGGCCGATCTGCTCGAAGGCCTCCTTGACGACGTCGTGGGCACCCACCGACACGCCGCCGCTGACCACGACCACATCGGCCCACTCGAGGGCGGAGGCCAGGCGCCCAAACACGTCTTCGACGCTGTCGGCAGCGATGCCCAGGTTGCGCACCTGGGCGCCGGCCTCGCGTGCCTGACCGGCGAGGCCGATGGAGTTGCTGTCCGGTATCTGTGCCGGGCCCAGCGCGGCTCCGGGCTCGACCAGCTCATCGCCCGTGGCCAGCAGCGCGACGCGCGGCACGGCGTGGACCGGCAGCGTGGCGTGGCCGCCGGCGGCGGCGATGGCAAGGCCGGCCGGCCCGACGACCTGCTGGGCGGCAAGCAGCGGAAAGCCCTCGCGCAGGTCGCTGCCCAGCCGGCGGATTTGGGCGCCGGCGACTGCCGGGCGGCGGACCTCGACCCACTCGGGCAGCGGCGCAGGTTGGCCGGTCGCCTGGCTGATCGGCCGATCATAGGCGTCGGTCTCCTCGACGGGCACAACGGCGTCGGCGCCGGCGGGCACCGGCGCGCCGGTCAGGATGCGCACCGCCGTGCCCGGCTCGACGGTGACGGAGGCGGCATGACCGGCCGCCGCCTCGCCAACGACGCGCAGCCTGCGCGGACTGGCCGGGCTGGCGCCCTCGACGTCCGCGGCACGGACGGCGAAACCGTCCATCGCGCTGTTGTCCCACGGCGGCAGCGTCAGGCGGCTGGTCACCCGCTCCGCCACGACGCGGCCGAGGCAGCCGTCGAGCGAGACGTGCTCGGCGGGCAGCGGCTCGATGCCGGCGAGCATCCGCTCCAGCGCCTCCTCGAGCGAGAGCAACGCACCGCTGCGCGCCGCCGGCGTGGTCGTGCTCACCGGCGCGCCTCGGCCGCCAGCATCCGCGCTCGGCGACGAGCGAGGAACCATATGACCGTCCCGCCGCCGATGCCCAGCACGCCGAGGGCAGCGGCGGTCAACTGCCAGAAGGGCAGCGGGTAGAGCTGGACCAGGCGCTGCGTGGCCGGATCGAAGGCGAAGTTGCCGCCCGGGAAGAGCAGGCGGTGAAAGATGTCGAAGACGAGGTCGAAGGCGAGGAAGGCGGCCAGGCCGGCGCCAGCCAGGACGAGCGCCAGCGCGCCGCCGCCGCGCGCGACCGCCGTCCAGGTCGCCGGTTGCCGCCAGCCGCGCGCGAGGGCGAGCGCCTGCAGCGCCGCGCCGGCGGCCGCCACACCCAGGAACGAGAACAGGACGAGGCGGACGTCGCGCAGGTGGGCGGCCTCGTCGGGACCGTAGAACCGCCGGCCGTCGGGACCGGCGAAGTCGAACGTCGCCGGGCCGAGGAAGAGCTCGGCGACCGTCCGGTCGGACAGCCGGTGCGCCTCCTCCGCGGAAACGCCGAGCACCTGCGGCGCGCCCGCCGCGTCGAGAGCAGCGTGGATGTACGGCGGCAGGAAGAGCAGCAGGACGGCCACGGCGACGACGACGATCGCCGTCGCCGCCGGCAGCGCGGCGCCGAGCAGCAGCCGGCCGCCGGCGCGCTCGCGCTCAGCCACCGCAGCCGTCGCGTGGGCCGTGGCCGCTACTCCTCGCTGAGCGTGTGCGCCTGGTCCCACCACAGCTCGACGATGAGATCGTTGGGTGGCTCCACGCCGAGCACGCGCGCCGCGTCGGTCAGGCGCTGGCGCAAGGCGTCGAGGTCGAGTGCCAGCAGGTCGGCCAGGCCGACGATCCCTGCCTGCGTGAAGAGCGCCTGCTCGTCGGGCCCGAAGTTGGCCAGGTTGAGCAGGAGCGCCTCGTCACGCCACGAGTTGACGTCGTTCGTCGTGGCGCCGATCTGGTCGGCCAGGTACTGGCGGCGCGTCGGCGTCTCAGAAACCTCGAGCAGCAGGCCGGTCGTGAAGATGCCCTGGCGGTTGAGCGCGTCGAGGTGGTACAGCGGCACCCGCTGGAGCTGCTCGATGGATGGCACGGTCAGGTCGGCTGACGTCAGGACTCGAGGCTGGCTTCGACGCTCAGCTCGACATTGCCTTTCAGCGCCTGCGAGATGGGGCAGCCATCGCGGGCGCCTTCGGCCGCCTCCTGGAAGGCCTGCGCATCGGCGCCGGGCACGCGGCCGTTGACCGTCAGATGGCTGCGCGCCACCGCCCAGCCGCCGTCGCGCTTCTCGAACGTCACGTCGGCGCGGACCTCGAGCCGGTCCGGGTTGAAACCCGCCTTGGCAAGGCGCGCGCTCATGGCCATCGAGAAGCAGGCGGAGTGGGCAGCCGCCAGCAGCTCCTCGGGGCTCGTCCGCCCCTGCGGGTCCTCTGTGCGCGAGGCCCAGCTGACAGGCAGCCCGCGCAGGTGCTCGGTGGTGGCCGAGTTGACCTCGCCGCTGCCGCTCATCAGGTCGCCACGCCAGACGGTCGTGGCAGAACGTGTCGCTTCCATGGGCATCTCCGGCTTCTGTCTTGTGTGCCTCGGGGCCGCTCCGTCGCGATAGTCTAGACACAGATGCACGAGTCAGGCTGCCGGAAGGATCCCCGCCAATGTCCCGTCCGCGCGAACTGATACGCCCGCTGCTGCCGGTCGCCGGCCTCGTCGTGCTCGCGCTAGTGGCCGGCTTCCTGCTCGGCGCGGGGGTCTTCGCCAACGTGCCGCCGACCCGCCCACCGGCGACGCCGACTCCACGCCCGACTCCCTCGCCGACGCCGGTCGACCTGTCGGTCACCGCCTCGGCGGTGGTCGTGCCGCTGCGCAGCGCCGACCTGGCGATGACCGTCTCCGGCCGTGTCGCCGACGTGCTGGTCGAGCCCGAGGACGTGGTCGTCAACAACCAGGTGCTGCTGCGCCTGGACGCGTCGGCGCAGCAGGCGGCGGTGCGCGTCGCCAGTGCCGACGTCAGCCGCGCCGAGGCAGCCGTCGAGCGAGCGCGCGCCCAGCTCGACCTTCTGCCCGACGACGCCGCTCCGGCTCAGACTGAGGCCGCGCAGGCCGAGCTTCGCCTGGCGCAGGCTGAGCTCGAGGTCGCCCGCTCGACGCTCGCCGAAGCGCAGATCGCGCTGCGCCAGACGGAGCTGCGCGCTCCGTTCCCCGGCACGGTCGTCTCCGTCGAGATCGCCGACGGCGAGCAGGCCACCGCCGGCGACGTGGTGATGACCATCGCCGACACGAGCGGCTGGTTCCTCGAGACGCGCGACCTCGGTGAGCTCGACGTCGTCCGCATCTCCGTCGGCGATGCGGCGACGATCACCTTCGACGCGCTGCCCGGGGTCGAGCTGGGCGGAACTGTCGCCCGGATCCAGGTCCGCGGCACCGCCGAGCAGGGCGGTGTCCGCTTCGGCGTGCTGGTCCGGCCCGACCGCCACCTGGGGAACCTGCGCTGGAACATGAGCGCGACCGTCCGCATCCTGCCGGGCGGCTAGGTGGCAGGCGCAGCGCTGGCGATCAGGCTGGTCGCCCTGGCGGGCGGCCTGCTGATGGTCGGTGTCGGCGCCTGGGCGATGGTCGACCCGCGCTCGTTCTTCGACGTCGTCGCCACCTACCCGCCGTTCAACGAGCACCTGCTGCACGACATCGGTGCCTTCAACCTCGGGCTGGGGGCCGTGCTCCTGCTGGCGCTGGTCTGGTCGGACGCGCTGCTGGTCGGGCTGGTCGGCGTCGGTATCGGCGCCGCCGCCCACGCCCTGGCTCACTGGCTGGACGTCCACCTCGGCGGCACGCCGGCCGATCCGTGGTACGTGAGCGCCCTGGCCGCAGTCCTGCTGGTCAGCGGCGCGGTGCGCTGGCGGCAGGTGGCCCGGTGAGGATCCTGGTCGCCGGCGGCACCGGCGTCCTCGGGCGGGCGATCATCCCGCGCCTGGTGGCGGCCGGTCACGACGTCTTCGGGACCACCCGTTCGGCAGCCCGTGGCGAGCTCATCGGGCGCGCCGGCGCGCAGGCGCTCGTGATGGATGCGCTCAACCGTGAGTCGGTGTCCGCCGCCGTGTCGGAGGCCCGGCCGGAGGCCGTCATCCACGTCCTGACCGCGTTGCCGCCCGAAGGCCCGAGCAAGCCGAGCGACCTCGACGCGACCAACCGGCTGCGCACCGAGGGCACGGCGAACCTGCTCGCCGCGAGCCGGGCGGCGGGCGTGGGGCGCTTCGTCGCCGAGTCGTTCATCGGCGTGTATGGCCTGGGTGGGGAGTCGTTGCTCAGCGAGGACGAGCCGCTCCCCGCTGTGGACGGCGCCGTCTCGAGTGCCGCCGCGCCCCTTCGCGCGCTCGAGGAGCAGGTGCTGGCGGCGGGTGGCATCGTCCTGCGCTATGGGCTGCTCTACGGCCGCGGCGTGCCCTCGACGGAGGCCGCCGTGGCGCGTCTTCGCAGGCGAGCTCTGCCGCTACCCGGCGGGGCGCCGGGCATGGGCACGTGGGTCCACATTGAGGATGCAGCCTCGGCAACCCTGGCTGCGCTCGATCGCGCCGACGGGGGCGCGGTTCTCAACGTCGTCGACGACGAGCCCGTCTCTTTCGGCGACTTCTTCCGCGAGCTCGCCGGGCGGGTAGGGGCGCCGCGACCGTGGAGCGTGCCGGTCTGGCTGGGCCGGCTGCTGGCGCCCTACGCCACGCGACTGGCCGTCGAGGCGCGGCTCAGCGTGTCGAATGCCAGGATCCGGGCGGAGCTCGGTTGGCAGCCTACGTACGCCACCTACCGCGACGGCCTGCGCGAAATGCCCCCCGGCTGACCGCTCACGGCGCCGTCCGTTTATGCGTTATCGGTCGGTGCACTTGCACAAATTGTGCGGATGGCTGTTCTCCGACCTGCTCCACGGGCGGGGCCGTTCTCGCCGGCCGCACCGCGCGCGCTGCTCACGGCCCAGGCCGTTCTCCTGGCGGCGGCCTGTACGTCGGCACCGCAGCAGACGCCCAGCCCTCCGCCGGCCGGCCAACCGGAGGTCCTCATCGAGGCCGCCTCCGATTCGACGTGGCTGGTCGGACAGGAGTTCGTCGTCCAGGCCCGCGCCGTAGACGCGGTGGGCATCAGGCGGATCGACCTGCTCGTGAACGACATCGTGGTCGACAGCATCAGCGCGCCTGGCGGCGTCCCGCAGACGACGTTCTCGGTCTCACTTGTCTGGACGCCGACGGCCGAGGGCACAGTCGCACTGTCCGTCATCGCCTACCGCCCCGACGGCACACATAGCCAGCCGTCGACGATGACGGTCTCCGTGCTGCGCGGACCTGGTTCCGCAGCACTACCCTTCGACGTGCTGACGCCCTGGCCGCGGCCACCCGGGACGGCCAATGCCACGCCGACGGCCGCTCCCCAACCAACCGTGACGCCGTTGGCCACGCCGACCACACCGCCGACGCCGGGAGTGACCCCCCGACCCACGCCCGTCGGGGTCGACCTGGCCGTCTCCATCGGCAGCAATTTTCCGGTCAGCTGGACGGTGGGCGAAGGCCAGTCGTTCACGATCGTCGTGGCCAATGTCGGCCGGCGCTCCGTGCCTTCCGCCGCCATCCGTGTGCGGATCTGCCGGCCACCGCCCCTGTCGTGCGACCCGAGCGGCAGGTTCAACGGTCGCACGGGCTACCTTGGTCCCGGCGCCGTCGAGGAGCACACCGTCACGCTGACGCCGGAATCGGCCGGCGATTGGGTCGCCCGCACGCGTGTTCGCCTGCCGAGCGGCTACGTCGACCTGAACCCGGGCAACAACGAGCAGCTGATGCCGATGATGGTCGAGACAGCGCCGACACCGTCGCCCAGCCCGTCACCCAGCCCGAGCCCGAGCCCGAGTCCTTCGCCCAGCCCGAGCCCGAGCCCGAGTCCTTCGCCCAGCCCCAGCCCCAGCCCGTCGCCCAGCCCGAGTCCGAGCCCCAGCCCGAGCCCGTCACCCAGCCCCAGCCCATCGCCGAGCCCGAG
>CAYRMQ010000090.1:0-11433 GCA_964425305.1 uncultured Anaerolineaceae bacterium
CGTCTACGCGGACTGGTACGGCATCCTCTGGTGGCTGGCGGCGGTCACCATGGTGCTCAGGAACGTCCGCGCCGATCGCGAGGCCGGTCGCCAGGACGTGCTCGACGGCGCGGCGGTTGATGACCGGCAGCGCGCCGGGCAGGCCGAGGCAGACGGGGCAGGTCAGCGAGTTTGGCCGCGCCTCGCGCACGTCGGTCGAGCAGGCACAGAACATCTTCGACGCCGTGCGCAACTGGACGTGGACCTCGACGCCGACGACGACCTCGTAGCGGGTCGCTGCCGTGACCATCAGCGCGGCGCGCCGACGAAGTCGGCGATGCGCCCGAGCGCCTCCTCCAGTTGCGCGTAGCCGGTTGCCAGGGAGGCGCGGACGTGCCCCTCCCCCGACGGGCCGAAGGCCGAGCCGGGGACGACCGCCACGTGATGCTGGTACAGCAGGCGCTCGCTGAACTCCTCGCTGCTGAGGCCGGTCGGGCGGACGCTGGGGAAGGCGTAGAAGGCGCCCTTCGGCTCGGCCGTCGGCAGGCCGATGCGGTTCAGCCCGGCGACGAACATCTTCCGTCGCGTGTCGTACTCGGCGACCATCCGCTGCACGTCCTGGTCGGCGCCGGTCAGCGCGGCGAGGGCAGCGTCCTGCGCGACCGTTGGCGCCGACATGATCTCGTATTGGTGGACCTTGACGATGCCCTCGAGCAGGTCGGGCGGCGCGCAGACGTAGCCCACGCGCCAGCCGGTCATGGCGTACGCCTTACTGAAGCCGCCGAGCATCACCGTCCGCTCGCGCATGCCGCGCACGCTGCTGATCGGCACGTGGCGGTGGTCGCCGTAGACGAGACGGTCGTAGATCTCGTCGCTGACGACCAGCAGGTCGTGGCGCACCGCGATCTCGGCCAGCGCATGCAGCGTGTCGGGCTCGAGGACGGCGCCGGTGGGGTTGCACGGGTAGCCCAGGAAGAGCACCTTCGTGCGCGGCGTCACCGCCGCTTCGACGGCCGCCGGGTCGAGCTCGAAGGCGGTCTCGGCCGTCGTCGGGACGAGGACGGGCGTGCCGCCGTTGAACAGGATCGCCGGCAGGTACGCGACGTACGACGGCTCGTGCAGGATCACCTCGTCGGCGGGATCGACCAGCGCCGCCATCGTGACGGCGAGCGCCTCCGATGCGCCGACGGTGATGCAGATCTCGTCGTCGGGGCTGTAGGTCACCTCGTACAGCCGCTCGAGGTGGGCCGACAGCGCGCGGCGCAGCTCGAGCGTGCCGTAGTTGCTGGTGTAGTGCGTGCGGCCGGCGCGCAGCGAGCGAACGCCCTCCTCGACGATCTGCGGCGGCGTCGTGAAGTCGGGCTCGCCGACGCCCAGGCTGATCACGTCGGGCATCGTCGCGATCACGTCGAAGAAGCGCCGGATACCGGACGGCGGCACGGCCCGCACGCGCGCCGATAGGCGATCGCGCACGGGGGTTCTGGGCTCGAGCTCGGTTGACATCGTCCCCCACGTCAGCTGTTCGATGGTGGGGAGTATAGGGTCGCGACAGCGCCGGGTTCGGCCGGCGCGCCGCCGGGAGCGATTGCGTGCCCGTGCCACACTTGAGCAGCGCCGCGCGCACGCCACCATGTCCCATCCCCTTAGCGATCCCGGCCGCTCCACCGCCCGGCTGGCCGCTGCGCTGCCGACCGGAACGGTGACCTTCCTGTTTACCGACATCGTCGGCTCGACGCGCCTGCTGACGGATCTCGGCGATCGCTACGGGGACCTGCTGGCGCGCCACAACGAGATCATCCGCGGAGTCCTGGACGAGCACGACGGCCAGGAGGTGAGCACCGAGGGAGACGCCTTCCTGGCGGTCTTCCGCTCGGCGCCGCAGGCCGTTGCCGCGGCGGCCGCAGCGCAGCGGTCCCTGCAGTCTGCAGCGTGGCCGGCTGGCGCGACGGTCAACGTGCGCATGGGCCTGCACACTGGCGAGGGTCGGCTGGGCGGGGACAACTACGCTGGGCTGGACGTCAACCGCGCCGCGCGCATCGCGGCCGCCGGCCACGGCGGTCAGGTTCTCCTCTCGGAAACGACGCACGCCCTGGTCAGCCACGACGTCCCGGACGGCAGCTCCTTCCGCGACCTCGGCCTGCACAGACTTAAAGACCTGCCCATACCGGAGCACCTCTGGCAGCTCGAAGTCGACGGCCTGCTGCAGGACTTCCCCCCGCCACGCTCGCTCGACGCGCGGCCGAACAACCTGCCCGTCTCCCCGACAACGCTCGTCGGACGGACGAAGGAGCTGGCCGAGATCGTCCAGCTGATGGGGCATGTCCGCCTGCTGACGCTGACCGGCGTCGGCGGCACGGGCAAGACGCGACTCGCCCTTGCCGCGGCGCACGAACTGCTGAACGGCTTCGGTGATGGCTGCTTCTTCGTTCCGCTGCAGGATGCTCACGACCGTGACACCGTCGCCGCTGCCATCGCGACATCTCTCGGCGTGCGAGAGACTGCGGAACGGAACGTCGAGGCAAGCATCAAGCGCTACCTGCACGAGCGCGAGACATTGCTGGTGCTGGACAATTTCGAGCAGGTCGTGCCTGCCGCTGCGCTCGTATCCGAGCTGCTGGCCGGCTCCCAGCGCCTGCGCATCATCGTCACCAGCCGCGAACTGCTTCACCTGGCCGGTGAGCACGCGATCCACGTGCCACCCCTCCAATTGCCCGACCCGGCGACGCTTCCGCCGCTGGACGCCCTCTCGCAGTACGAGGCCGTTGCCCTTTTCATCGAGCGGGCCAAGTCGGCCAGGCCGGACTTCAGCGTGACCAATGAGAACGCTCCGGCTGTGGCAGAGATCTGCGCCCGGGTAGACGGCCTGCCGCTTGCCCTCGAGCTCGCGGCCGCCCGTGTCAGGCTGCTCTCGCCGCAGGCGATCCTGGATCGGCTCGAGCACCGCCTGGGGATCCTCACCGGTGGGCCGCGCGACGCACCCGACCGGCAGCGAACGCTGCGCAACACCATCGCCTGGAGCCACGACCTGCTCGACGATGCCGAACGTACCTTCTTCGCCCGGCTGTCGGTCTTCGCCGGCGGCTGGACGGTCGAGGCCGCGGAGGAGGTGTGCAATCCGGGGAACGAGCTCAGCCTGGACACGCTCGAGGGGCTAGGCTCGTTGGCCGACAAGAGTCTGATCAGGCCGACCGACACGGACGGCGACACCAGGTTCGACATGCTGCAGGTCATCCGCGAGTTCGCCGGAGAACAGCTCGAATCCAATCCTGACGCGGAGGAGATCCATCGTCACCACGCGCTTAACGCTCTTGCGCTCGTCGAGGAAGCGGAGCCGCAGCTCGTACTGACGCAGGTGCGGCGCTGGCAGGAGCACCTGCGGCGGGAGGAGGACAACATCCGCGCCGCGCTGCGCTGGGCGGTGCAGCGTGGCGAAGCGGAGGTCGCCATGCGCCTGGCCGGTGCCCTGTGGCGCTTCTGGCTGTACTGGGCACGCCTGCGCGAGGCGCGCGAGTGGCTCGAATCGGTGATGGCCCTGCCCGCAGCGGCGCAGCCGACGATTGCCCGTGCCAAGGCGCTCACCGCACTCGCCGGCGTGCTCTACTGGCAGGGGGTTGAGGCGGAGCGCATGGCCGATCTGTACGAGGAGGCGCTCGCCATCTATCGCGAGCGCGGTGATGACGCGCAGCAGGGCGAAGCGCTGACGGACTCCGCCTGGGGCGCGACCGCGCGGGGCGACATGGCGACTGCGGTCGAGCGCGTGACACAGGCGCTGGAAAGGTACCAGGCGGCCGGGGATCCGATCGGTGTGGCCAATGCGCGCGCCATGCTCCTGGCCGGGCTGCTCTTTGCTGGATCGGTGGATCGCTACGACGAGACGCTTGCGGCCGTGCACGAGGCAATCGAGGCCAACCGCCGGGCCGGCCGCCTGCACGCTGCGACCGACTGGGTCGGCGCCATCGCTCAAGTCAACTGGGTGGTGGGGGACCACGCCAGGGCCGCTGATGCCGCCCGGGCAGCCCTGCGCGGGTTCCACGAGATGGGCAATGTCGGCCTCTACCCCATGGCCATCAAGGCGATCGCCGCGTTCGAGTTGGCCGGCAGGGGTGACCCGGCGCGCGTGGTCAGGATGGCCGCGGCTGCCGAAAGGCTGTTCGACGATCTCGGCGGCCAGCTTGCCGTGATGGCTCGCTTCGGCGATCCAATGGGGCAGGCGCGCGAGCTGCTCGGCAGCGATGAGTACACACGGGCCGTGGAAGAGGGGGACGCGCTGAGCGTCGACGAGGCGGTGGCTTACGCGCTCGAGAGCAGGACGGAGGTCACGTCGAATGGCTAAATCGATCGTCTTCATCAGCCGCCACCGGATCAAGGCGGGCAAGCTCGAGGAGCTCAGGCAGCTCATTCCCCAGATGCTGCCCATGATCAAGGCAGACAAGCCGAGGACCGTGCTGTTCCAGTCCTACCTGAGCGAGGATGGAACCGAGGTCAGCTTTGTCCACGTCTTTCCCGATGCCGAGGCGATGGATCTTCACCTGGAGGGCGCCGAGCAACGGAGCGCCGCGGCTTACGAGTTCTTCCAGCCGCTGGCCTTCACGATCTATGGATGGCCCAGCCAGCAGGCAATCGACACGATGAGCCGCGAGGCTGAGCAGCTGAAGGCCGAGCTGACGCTCCTACCTCACAGCCTGGGCGGCTTCATCCGCCTCGGCTGACCGAGCCGGCGACGGCCGCGGCACGCTCGGCGGCCGACGGCGTGTTCGGATCCTCGAGCGAGGCCAGATCGCGCGGCTCGACGGTGCGCCAGGCGGCGTCGGCGGTGATCGCCTCGTAGGCCCGGCCGAGTTGGAGGAGGCGCAACTCGTCCCACGCCCGACCGATGAACTGGAGGCCGACGGGCAACCCTTCCGACAGCCCACAGGGCACCGACAGCCCGGGCAGGCCGGCAATGTTGACCGGCAGCGTACAGGCGTCGGACAGGTACATCGCGACCGGGTCGGCCAGCCGCGCACCGAAGCGGAAGGCGACCGTGGGGCTGGTCGGCGCGACCAGTGCGTCGACCTTCTCGAAGGCGGCGTCGAAGTCGGCCTTGATCAGCGTGCGCACCTTCTGCGCCTTGAGGTAGTAGGCGTCGTAATAGCCGGCGGAGAGAGCGTATGTGCCGAGCATGATGCGTCGCTTGACCTCGGCGCCGAAGCCGGTGCCACGCGTCTCGCCGTAGTCGGCGATGAAGTCGGCACCAGGTAGGCGCACCGACCGGCCGTAGCGCACGCCGTCGTAGCGCGCCAGGTTGGCCGACGCCTCGGCCGGCGCGATGATGTAGTACGTCGCCAGGCCGTAGTCGGTATGCGGCAGGTCGACGTCGACGATGTCGGCGCCGGCGTCGGCGAGGGCAGCGACGGCGGTTCGGATGCGCTCCTCGACGCCCGGCTCCATGCCGGCCACGAAGTACTGCCGCGGCAGGCCCAAGCGCACACCGCGCAGCGAGGCAGCCGCTTCGTCATCGCTCGCCGGCAATGCGGCGGCGTAATCCGGGACGAGCACGGCGGCGGAGGTCGAGTCACGCTCGTCGCGGCCGGCAACCACGCCGAGCAGCAGCGCCGCATCGCGCACGTCGCGCGCGATGGGCCCGATCTGGTCGAGCGACGACGCAAAAGCGACGATGCCGTAGCGACTGACCCGGCCGTAGGTCGGCTTGAGGCCCACCGTACCGGTCAGCGCCGCCGGCTGGCGGATCGAGCCGCCGGTGTCGGTGCCGATGCCCAGCGGCACCTGGTAGGCAGCCACCGCCGCTGCCGAACCACCGCTGCTGCCGCCCGGCACGCGCTCGAGGTCCCACGGATTGGCCGTCGGGCCCCAGGCGGAGTGCTCGGTCGACGAGCCCATGGCGAACTCGTCCATGTTCGTCTTGCCCGGCAGTATCGCGCCGGCGGTCTTCAGTCGCTCGCCGATGTGCGCGTCGTACGGGCTGATGTATCCGTCGAGGATTCGGCTGCCCGCGGTCGCCTGCTCGCCGCGAGTCAGCACGAGGTCCTTGAGTGCGACGGGGATGCCGAGCAGCGCCGCATCATCGCCGGCACGCAGGCGGCGGTCGGCCTCGTCGGCCTGCGCTCGGGCAGCCTCCTCGTCGACCCACAGCCAGGCATGCAGCGGCCGGTCGGTTGCCGCGATGCGCGCCAGGTGGGCATCGACCAGCTCACGCGCCGAAAATTCACCGGCGCGCAGGCCGGCCGCCATCTGGTGAGCGTGGGGGCGCGTCAGGTCGGCCATCAATCAGTCGGTTCGTTCGCCGAGGATGGGTGGCACCACCACATGGTCGCCCGCCCGCTGTGGCGCGTTGGCCAGTGCCTCGTCGGTCGACAGGCCTGGTCGAGCGACGTCGTCGCGCAGGACGTTGTCGACCTCGATCGTCTGCGCCGTCGGCGGGATGTGGTCGGTGTCGAGCTCGGCCAGCACGGCGTACTGCTCGACGATGTGGTTGAGCTGGCCTTCGAGGCGGGCCAGCTCGTCGTCGGACAGGCCCAGGCGGGCAAGGTGGGCGACGTGCTCCACGTCGCGGCGCGAGAGGGTCGACATGCCGGCAAGCATAGTGGGCGCCGGCGCTCAGGCCGGCCGGGGTGAGGGCTGGCCTGCGCGGCTGTACTCGGGCGGGGCGAAGACGACGACCAGGCGCAGTTCGTCGGTGATGTCGTGAAAGCGGTGCTCGACGTTGGCCGGCACGAAAATGGTGTCGCCGGGCTCCACGTCGCGGGTCTGGTCGCCGGCGGTAAACCGGCTGCGGCCGGCGAGCACGACGTAGACCTCGTCCTCCGTGTGCGGTTGCTGCCCATCCGTGGCGCCTGCCGGCAGCACATACAGGCCGACCGACATCGAATCGACGCGCAGGAACTCGACGTAGGGCTGGCCGGTGCGCTGCTGCAGGTCGAGCAGCGCGGCCAGAGGCTCTGCCTTCACGCGCCGTCACCATGCTCGTCGCCGGCGAGCAGGCGCCGGAAGCCCTGCTCGTCGAGCACCGGCACACCGAGCTCCTGCGCCCTGGCGAGCTTGGACCCAGCGCTCTCGCCGGCGACGAGGTAGTCGGTCTTGCGGCTGACCGATCCGGCGGCCTTGCCGCCGGTGGCGCGGATGGCCGCCTCGGCCGATTGGCGGTCGAAGCCCTCCAGCGTGCCCGTGACGACGACCGTCTTGCCGGCGAGCGGCCCCTCGCCGGCCGCTGCCGCGAGCACCTCGGCCGGCGGCCGCTCCGGCTCGACGCCGGCGTCGACGAGGTCGTCGAGCACGCCGGCGGTCGCCGGCTCGCTGAACCAGCGGGCGAGGCTGGCGGCAACCGTCGGGCCGATGCCGGGCACCTCCTCGAAGCGCTCGGCCGGCGTGTCGCGCAGCTCTGTGGCCACGCGCTTCAGCCAGCCGCCCTCGCCGCCCATCGGCTCGTCCTGGCGCGGCGGCCAGGTGCGCACGATCCACGTGGAGAGGTCGATGGCGGTCTGCTCGCCGACCTGCGGAATGCCCAGCGAGTTGATGATGCGGAAGAGCGGGCGGACGCGGGCGCGGTCGATTGCCGCCTTGAGGTTCTCGGCGCTCTTGCGCGCGAAGCGGTCGAGCGATTCGAGCTGCTCGACGGTGAGGCGGAAGAAGTCGCCCCGCCGCCTGACCAGCCCGCGCTCGAGCAGCTGCACGAGTACCCTCCAACCGGCGCCCTCGATGTCCATCCCGCCGCGGCCGACGAAGTGGCCGAACTCCTGGCCGACGCGCGCCGGGCACAGCATGTTGGGGCAGTAATGACGGACGGCGTCGGGATCGCGCACGACCGGCGTGTCGCACACCGGGCAGGCGCGTGGCATCTCGAACTCGCGCTCGGCGCCGGTGCGCCGCTCGGCGATGACGCGGACGACCTCCGGGATGACGTCGCCGGCCTTGTGCAGGACGACGTGGTCGCCGATGCGCACGTCCCTGCGGCGCACCTCGTCGAGGTTGTGCAGCGTCGCGCGGGCGACGGTCGAGCCGGCGACCTTGACCGGCGTCAGGTGAGCGACGGGCGTCAACGTGCCGGTCCGCCCGACGTAGGGCACGATGTCCTCGACGACCGTCTCGACCTGCTCGGGCGGGAACTTGTAGGCGATCGCCCAGCGCGGCGCACGGCTGACCATGCCCAGCCGGCGCTGGAAGTCGAAGCGATCCACCTTGACGACGACGCCGTCGGTCTCGTACGGCAGCTCGTGGCGCGGCTCGCGCCAGCGCTCGGCGAACTCGATGACGCCCTCGATGTCCAGGCCGTCGGCGTGGTTGGGCTCGACCGGGAAGCCCAGCGCCTGTAGCCGAGCGAGGGCGGCCGACTGGCGGTCGACAGTGGCCGCCGACCCAGTCTCAGTCGGCTGGCCGTCGGTCGGTGCCCCCTCGAGCAGGACGTAGAACCATGCCGACAGCCGGCGGCTGGCGGTGACCTGCGGGTCGATCTGACGCAGCGAGCCGGCGCCGCTGTTGCGGGGGTTGGCGTACAGCGGCAGGCCGGCCTCCTCGCGTTCGGCGTTGATGCGCGCGAACTCGGCCTTGGGCATGAACACCTCGCCGCGCGCCTCGACGGCGACCGGCTCGGCCAGGCGGTGCGGGATGGCCTCGATCGTGCGCAGGTTGGCCGTCACGTCCTCGCCGGTGGTGCCGTCGCCGCGGGTTGCGCCCTGCACGAAGCGGCCGCGCTCGTAGCGCAGGCTGACGGCGAGGCCGTCGATCTTCAGCTCGGCGACGTAGCGCAGCTCCTGCGCAGCCTGCTCTTCGTCCAGCCCAAGCAGGCGTCTGACGCGGGCGTCAAAGGCGCGCAGCTCGTCGTAGCTGAAGGCGTTGCTGAGCGACAGCATCGGCGTCGAGTGGCGCACCTCGGCCAGTTGGGCGGATGGCGCGCCGCCGACGCGCTGGGTCGGCGAATCGGGAGTGCGCAGCTGGGGATGCTCCTCTTCCAGCCGCACGAGCTCGTGGAAGAGCGCGTCGTACTCGGCGTCGGTCAGCTCTGGCGCGTCGAGCTCGTGGTAGGCGCGGTTGGCCCGCTCGATCCGCCGGTGCAGCTCGGCCGCCCGGGCGGCCGGGTCCGTAGCTGTCGCGGTGTCGACGTCGGTGTTGGTCACGGGAAGCAGGATAAGAGTTCCGGCGCCGTTATCATCGGGTCGGCGGCGCAGACTGAGGGACCACGGTGAACGTCGACGAAGAGTGGCGCGCCTACTTGATGGGCACCCATCCGCAGATTGCGATGGGCCGGCGCATGTTCGGCTGGATACCTTCAGCTGCGCGCTGCAAGCTGTGCCGGTCACCGTTCAGCGGACCGGGCCGCTTTCTCGTCCGCCCAATGGGCATCGTTCCGTGGGAGAAGAACCCGCGCATCTGCCGGCGTTGCGTAACCACGATGTCGCGCCACCCGGCGAGCGGAGCGGAGATCGAGCTCACGCTGCTGTTCGCCGACGTCCGCGGCTCCACCGCCCTTGCCGAGCGCATGCCGGCTGAGGAGTTCGCCGCGCTGCTGAATCGCTTCTACGCCGTTGCCACGGAAGTCCTGATCGAGCACGACGCGCTCATCGACAAGTTCGTCGGCGACGAGGTCATCGGGCTCTTCGTCCCGGGCATCGCCGGCGAGCGGCATGCCGAACGTGCGGTATCGGCTGCGCGTCAGCTGCTGCGGCGAACAGGCCATGGCGGCCCCGACAAGCCCTGGCTGCCGTTGGGCGTAGGTGTCCACACCGGCCTGGCGCGGGTCGGCCTGATCGGCGGCACTGGCGGGGTGTCCGACTTCACCGCTCTGGGCGACAGCGTCAACACCACCGCCCGCCTGGCCTCGGCGGCCAGGGCCGGCGAGATCCTGCTCAGCCATGCAGCCGCCGTTCACGCCGGCGCGGCAAGCTGGTCAGGCGAGAAGCGCGAGCTTCGGCTGCGCGGCCGCCATGAGCCCGTGACGGTCCATGTCCTGCATGTCGATGGAGACGCGCTCGCTGGCGTCGGCGGTCTGGCTCACGAGACGACCGACGGCCCGTGAACCAGTGGCTTCCGGCCCTGCGCGGTCCTCGCCGCCTCAGCGGTAGACGTAGAAGATCTCATCGGTGAAAGCGCCTGTCAGCGGGTCGATAGGCGAGAACGTTCCCTGTCCGTGGATGCCCTCCAGGACGCCGGTGCCCGGTCCGACCGTACGGACGTGGCTCGTCCAGCGCGTGCCGTTCAAGGAGGCGTTGCCGCGGTAGTCGAGCGTGCCGCCGTCGTAGAAGAGCGTCTCACTGAAGCGCAGGCCGACAGTACCGCCCGGACCGACGCGCTGCCATAGGTGACCGCTGACAGTGCCCGTCACCTCTGTCCCGTCGGCGAGGCAGAGCGGGTGTTCGCCGAAGAAGTCGAACTCGACGAACGTGATTCCATCTGCGATCCGTACCTGAATCGTTGCCAGGTCGGGTGCCACCCAGCCGGCGCCGACGCATGGTTCGGGCGCGGCCGCGGACGGACCTGCAAGGCTCAGCACCAGCAGCGCTGCGATCGTCGGGCCAATTGAGCGCGAGAGCCGTGACATTGACCCCATCCCTCCTCTCGGCAGTGCACCCAAGGGCACCTTCTCGGCCACTATGTCGGCCGTTGCTGGCGGGCGCAACCCCTTTGTGGGGCGGCAGGCACGGCGCATTCGAGTTTCGCTGTTGCCCGAGTGCACCATCATCACGCTCAACACTGGTTGACGTCGGCCTGGCTCACGCCTGGCCGAGGCATTCAGCCGACGACTTCGAGGTTGGCGAGCGAGGCGAGCAGCTTCTTGACGCCGCGCTGCGGGAAGGCGACGGTCACCTCCTCGTCGTCGCGGGTCAGCTTCGACGTGACGACGGTACCCTCGCCGAACGACGGGTGGCGGACGCGGTCGCCGTCGCGATAGCGCCGCTCGCCGGGCACGGCCGGCCGCGGCGCGGGCGCCTCTTCCGCCGCCGGCCGGGCCGGGTCGTCGGGCAGTCCGATGTGCGGCACGCTGCTCCAACGGCTGCGCAGACCGGCCACGCCTGCCGGCGAGTAACCGCCGCCCGGGGGCAGGGCGCGCCGGCCGCGGTCGCCGTTCGTCGACGCCGGCCGCCGCCCCACGAGGCGTGATCCCGCCCGCGGGCCGAGGATGTACGACAGGTCGTAGCCGCCTGCCCGCTCGTCGGCCGGCCGCTGATCGTCGTCGGCGTCATCGGCGGCCACCACCCGCGGGCCCTGCATCAGCTCGGCCGGGATCTCGAGCAGGAAGCGCGACGGCACCGAGAAGCCGCCCCTGCCCCACGTCACACGCATCGCGGCGTGGGTCAGGTACAGCCGATGCCGGGCGCGGGTAAGCCCGACGTAGGCCAGCCGCCGCTCCTCCTCCATCTGGCGCTCGTCATCGAGCGCGCGGGCGTGAGGGAAGACGCCCTCCTCCAGGCCGCTGATGAAGACGGCGTCGAACTCGAGGCCCTTGGCCGCGTGGAGGGTGAT
>CAYRMQ010000091.1:0-11258 GCA_964425305.1 uncultured Anaerolineaceae bacterium
GCCTCGCCGCCACTCAGCGTCGTCGCCGGCTGGCCGAGGCGCATGTAGCCGAGGCCCACCTCGACCAGCGTCGAAAGCTTGTTGCGCACGTTCGGCACGGCGCTGAAGAAGTCGTGCGCCTCCTCGATGGTCATGTCGAGGACGTCGGCGATCGAGCGGCCCTTGTAGTGAATCTCGAGCGCCTCGCGATTGTAGCGCGCCCCCTTGCACACCTCGCACTGGACGTAGACGTCGGGCAGGAACTGCATCTCGATCTTGATGATCCCGTCGCCCTTGCAGTTCTCGCAGCGGCCGCCCTTGACGTTGAAGGAGAAGCGGCCCGGTCCGTAGCCGCGCATCCGCGCTTCCGGGACGCCGGCGAACAGCTCGCGGATCGGCGTGAACAGCCCGACGTATGTCGCCGGGTTCGAGCGCGGCGTCCGCCCGATCGGGCTCTGGTCGATCTCGATGACCTTGTCAACCGCGGCGCCCCTGCGCGCGCCGCGCCCGCGCCCGTTTCCGCCATTCTCGCGAGGCTCGACACCCTCGAGCGCATCATGCTCTCCGGGGTCGAGCCGCGCCCCGTTGAGCGCGCGTGCCAGCGCCCGGTACAGGATCTCCGTCACCAGTGTGCTCTTGCCGCTGCCCGACACGCCGGTGACGCAGGTCAGCGTGCCGAGCGGGAAACGGACGTCGATGTTCTTGAGGTTGTGTGCCCGCGCTCCCCGTACGACGAGCCCGCCGCCGTTGCCCGACCGCCGCTTCTCCGGCACCGGCACCGACCGCTCCCCGCGCAGGTACGCGCCCGTCACCGAGCGCGGCTCGCCGAGCACCACCGCCAGCGGTCCCGACGCGACCACTTCGCCGCCGTGCTCACCGGCGCCCGGGCCAACATCCAGCACCCAGTCGGCCGTCCGGATGGTCTCCTCGTCGTGCTCCACCACGATCAGCGTGTTGCCCAGGTCGCGCAGCCTGATCAGCGTCGCGATCAGCTTGGCGTTGTCCTTCTGGTGCAGCCCGATCGTCGGCTCGTCGAGGATGTACAGCACGCCCATCAGCGACGAGCCGATCTGCGTCGCCAGCCGGATGCGCTGTGCCTCCCCGCCCGACAGAGTTGACGATGTCCGATCGATGGTCAGGTAGTCGAGCCCGACGTCGACGAGGAAGCCCAGCCGGGCGGTGATCTCCTTCAGCACCTGGCGGGCGATCTGGCGCTCCCTATCCGACACGCGCGCAGGCAGCTCGCCCGCCCAGGCCAGCGCCTGGCTGACCGACATCACACTCACCTGCGCGATGTTGCGGCCGTCGACGGTCACGCCCAGCGCCTCGAGCTTGAGGCGCGTGCCGCCGCAGGTCGGGCACGGCCGGGCGACCATGAACTTCTCGAGCTCCGCCTTGACCCACTCCGAGTCCGTCTCGCGGTAGCGCCGCTCGAGGTTGGGGATAAGCCCCTCGAAGGTGGCGTCGTAGTAATTCGTGTGGCCCTCGTGGCGGTAGCCGATGCGCACCTTCTCGCCGCGCGGCGTGTACAGCAGGTACTCGATGTGAGCCGGATCGAGCTCGCGCAGCGGCACGTCGGTGCGGAAGCCGCGGCGCTTGGCGATCCCCTCCACCACCCTGCCGTACCACGAGTCCGTCATCGGCATGCGCGACCACGGCACGAGCGCGCCTTCGGAGATTGAGAAGTTGCGGTTGAGCACGCGCCCCGGATCGAACTCCATGCGCACGCCGAGGCCGGTGCAGTCCGGGCACGCGCCGTGCGGGGAGTTGAAGCTGAACGAGCGTGGCTCGAGCTCGTCGATCGTCGTGCCGTCGAACGGGCACGAGTAGCGCTCGCTGTAGCGCTGCTCGTCGAACGTCGGCCGATCATCCGCCTCGCCCGGCCGATCGGCCGGCGCCACGACCATCACGCCCTCGCCCAGCCGCAGGGCAGTCTCGACCGAATCGGCGAAGCGTGCCCGCTCGGGATTGGGGTAGTCGGGACCGTAGGGCCGGCCTTCCTCGTCGGCATGGCGGACCACCAGCCGGTCGACGACGACCTCGATCGTGTGGCGCTTGTACCTGTCGAGGGTCGGCGCCTCGTCGAGGTCGAGCAGCTCCCCGTCGACGCGGACGCGGACGAAGCCCTGCCGCCGCGCGGCCTCGAAGACGCGGTCGCCCTCGGTCTTGCGGTCCTTGACCAGCGGGCCGAGGATGAGGATCCGCGCGCCCTCGGGCAGGGTCAGGATGCGGTCGACGATCTGCGGCACGCTCTGGCGGGTGATCTCGCGGCCGCACACCGGGCAGTGCGGATGGCCGATGCGCGCGAACAGGAGGCGCAGGTGATCGTAGATCTCGGTCACCGTCCCGACGGTCGACCGCGGGTTCCGACTCGCGCCCTTCTGGTCGATGCTGATCGCCGGGGAGAGGCCATCGATCTGGTCGACATCGGGCTTCTCCATCTGGCCCAGGAACTGGCGCGCGTAAGCGCTCAGGCTCTCGACGTAGCGGCGCTGGCCCTCGGCGTAGATCGTGTCGAAGGCGAGGCTCGACTTGCCGCTGCCCGACAGGCCGGTGATCACGATCAGCCGGTCACGCGGCAGCTCGACCGTGATGTCCTTGAGGTTGTGTTCACGCGCGCCGCGAACGACTAGCATCTCGTGGGTCATGGCTGAGGCGGGCACTCCGGCAGTATAGAACGGATGATCTGTTTGAAAGCAGGCCAGCGGACTGGCCCAGCGTAAACCAGATCGCCGCCGGCCCCCGTCACTAAATCCTGGCCATGATCCGCCGCCCGGAGTGTTCCTCCGCTCAGGGTCGCGAGATCTCGTAGACCGTCCCGTGCGTGAGCGAAACGACGAACAGGTTGCCGTTCGGTCCGGTCTGGATGTCGGTCACCACGCCAAAGCCCGTCCCGAAGAGCAGGCTCTCGCTTTCGGTGATGTCCCACTTGTCCAGATTGTCCGCGACGCGGTCGCGCAGCCTCCCGTCCTGGAACGACAGCTTCCGACCCTGCGCGTTGAACTTGAAGCGGAACAGGTGCCCGTCGAGCAGCAGGTCGCGTGCCCCACCCAGGACGATGCTCCCGTTGTACTTCTGACCAAGGCCACGCCCTTCGATGAAGCCCAACCCGCCGGGCGCGACCTCGAACTTCCAGCTGAATTCCGGATCGACGTATTGCGAGCCCGGCAGGTCCAACAGCCGCGAGAGTGCCTCCTCCGGGGTATCGGCAATGTTCTCCGGCGACCACCGAATCTGCTGGAGCCCGAAGAATTCGGAGCTGGTCTCGATCTCCTTGTACTGCTCGATGCGCGAGACCGGCCCCATGATCTGGACCCAGCCACCGTTCATGCCTGGGCGCACTCGGTTGAGCTCGCTGAAGCTGTCGTCGCCGTTCTCCTGCAGCCACAGCTCGCCGGTCTGCGGGTGGAAGGCCATGCCGAAGCTGTTGCGGTGGCCGTACGAGAAGACCTTCTGCACGTTATCGCCCACCTCGCCGCCGATGCTGGCCCCGACGCTGAAGAATGGGTTGTCCGTCGGCGTCGAACCGTCGTCGTTCAGGCGCAGGATGACGCCCGTCAGGTGGGCGTCGTCGGGCTCGGGACCGCCGAACTGATCGTCCGCCACCGGCGTACCGGGTGGACAGGCATAGACGTCTGTTGGACCACAGGGCAGGTTCTGGAGATTGCCGCGGCGACCTACATCACCGACGAAGATGTAGAGCTTTCCGTCCGGTCCGAACCGCAGCACGCCGCCGTCATGGTTGCCGCGCTCTGGCTGGCCGGCGTCCTGCTGGATGGCGCGCAGCCGGATGATGTTCTGATCGAACATGAGGCTCGATCCATCCCAGACGAATCGATCGACGCGGTTGCCCAGCAGCGGCGTTTCGGAGAGCACGTTCGTGTCGTTTCCCGTGGTGCTTTCGGTCCAGTACAGGTAGACGCCGGGATCGGCTGGGAATTCGGGATGCAGCGCTATCCCGAGCAGTCCGCGCTCCGAGGCGAGGTTGACCGCCAGGTCGAGCACGGTGGTTACAATCGGTCCGGCCTGGACGCGCTTGACCTGGCCCGTGTTCTTCTCCAGCACGAACATGTCGCCGGCATCAAGGAAGGCGATCGACGTCGGCGTCACCAGGCCGCTGACAACGGCGTTGACGTGCAACTTGGAGTCGACCATCATCGGTCCATTGGCGATCGCCGTCGGCGGCGCGGACGCGCTGGCCAGCGCTACGATGGCCACGATTGCGGCAGTCCGGTGAAACATCGGAAGTCCTCCTCCCTGCTCTTCCGTGCGTTGAAATCGAATCTACCCCCGCAGGGAAGTGCCCCAGGTTGTCAGTCGGTCGGTAGCCGCTCCACGAAGTGCGACCGCCACTCGGGCGCCTCGAAGGGCTCGGCCCAGTAGGTCGTCTCGCGCCAGACCTTGCCGTCGCGCAGCTCGATCAGGTCGATCGTGAACCACATCCGACCATCGGGATAGGTCATCCGCCACTCGCCCCACCAGTTCTCGCCCTCGCCGGCGACGCGGTAGACACCGCCCAGCGGCGAGACGGCCCAGCGATCCTCGCTGCCCAGTAGGCGCTTCGGCTCGAACCTGGGCATGCCGCCCGGGTAGGCCGCCATCATTGCGCGGTCGGTGTCGTTGCCGCGCAGCACCTCGCCCGACTGCGGCCAGACGCTGCACCACTCGGGATGGCGCAGCTTCTCGAGGGTGTCGAAGTCGTGGGCGACCATCGCCTCGGCGTAGCGCTTGACCAGCTCCTCATTGGTCATCGGCTGATTGTGGACGGCGCCATCCGGCCAGGCAAGCCGGAATCGCGGCGGGCCGCCGCGATGCAGCGCGCAAAATTCGGTGCGCACCCCTTGCATACGTTTGTCATACTGCGCGGGTCGGCTGCAATCCTTCCCCGATCGCTGCCGTGAACATCGGTCGGGGGCCAGGAAAGACAACAGAACAGACAACCGAAGAATCAGCCCGCGGCGACGCCCGTCCCGGAGTGATGCGCCCCAGCGTCGATCTCCAACCCAGCCGACACCGAGCAACCGCGTAGCGTTCTGCCCAAGACTCTGGCTTCGTGCCCCAGCACGGATCCACCGTCACGCCGGCTCTCCCGGTCAGGAGAGTTGGTCGCCGCACCGTCAACCGTCGTCGTCGGGCCACGTCCTTCCGTCACCGCGTGGCCGCACGGTGTCCGGCAGAGAGGAGGCAAGACGATTGCTCGATAGGCGGTTGGGGACCGCCGGGACAGCGTCCCCTCATAAACCAGGGCACCGCTCTCATTCTCGGGCGCACCGTCCACTTCACCTGATCGTCATGGTGGCGCTCGCCACCACCCTCGCCGTCGGCGGGCTGGCCGTGCAGCCGCAGGTGGCCGAGGCCGCGACGCCCAAGGTCGTCATCGTCGTCGGACCGACGGGCTCGCTCACGTCGTCGTTCAAGCGCGCCGCCAACGAGGTCGCCGCGAAGGCCAAGAACCTCGGCGCCAAGGTGATCAAGATCTACAGCCCCTACGCGACGTGGGCGGCGGTCAGGAACAAGGCGCAGGGTGCCAATCTCTTCGTCTACCTCGGCCACGGCAACGGCTGGCCCAGCCCGTACAAGCCGTTCCAGACCCGCACCAAGAACGGGCTCGGGCTCAACTCGTCCGCCGGCCAGGGCAACAACAATCACAAGTACTTCGGCGAGTCGTACGTCAAGAACTACATCAAGCTGGCGCCGAACTCGGTCGTGCTGCTGATGCGCCTGTGCTACGCCTCGGGCAACTCCGAGTGGCACAAGTCGGCACCCAAGAAGTCGACGGCCATGGCCCGCGTCGACAACTACGGCTCGGGCTTCCTGCGCACCGGCGCGCGGGTCGTCTTCGCCGAGGCGGTCGGCAAGGCCTACTACCTGCTCAACGGCCTGTTCAAGAGCAACAAGACCATGATCGAGATCTTCTGGAGCTCGAAGTCGGCGGTGGGGAAGTACCGCATCGGCCCGTTCGCCTCGACGCGCAGCCCGGGCTGGGCAAAGGCAGTCATGGACCCCAACCCGAACTACCGCATCCGCTACGTGCGATCGATAATCGGGGACCTCACAATGAGAGCCGGCGCCTGGCGCTGACGAGCGACCGACGCTGAGCAAATCGAATAGACCCGGGACCAGGCCCAGACCATCCAGGGCCCCGTCCCGTACCTCGAGAACCGGCCCGGGACACCCACCACCCGGGCCGGTTCCTCTGCGGCGAGGTGCGCGGAGGCTGCGTTGCGCGGAGGTGGCATGTCGCGTGCAAAGATTACGCGATGACCGGTCACCACTCCGCCGCTCAACCTGAACCCATCGGCGTGCTCGGTGCGGGCTACGTCGGGCTCGTCACCGCCGCGTGCCTTGCCTCGCTCGGCCACCGCGTCACGATCCGCGACATCGACCGGCCAAAGGTCGAGGCGCTCAACGCCGGGCGCTCGCCGATCCACGAGCCCGGTCTCGATGAACTCATCGCCACCCACCGCGAGCGACTCGTCTTCACCGATTCGATGGCGGACACCCTCCGCCATGGCCGGCTGCTGGTCGTCGCGGTCGACACCCCGCCTACCCTCGCCGGCGACGCCGACCTGAGCCGCGTCCTGACCGTCATCCGCGAGCTCGGCGACATGAACGCCGGCCCGGACCACCTGCTCATCGTCAAGAGTACCGTCCCGCCCGGCACCGGCAGGCGGCTGCGCGCCGAGCTCGACAACCGCGGCATGCCCCATGTCGGCTACGTCTCGAATCCGGAGTTTCTGCGCGAAGGAACGGCCATCCGCGATTTCATGCAGCCCGACCGCATCGTCGTCGGTGCTGCGGACGCCGCCCAGGGCGACCGCGTCACGCGCGTCTACGAGCCGCTGGGGGCGCCGATCCTGCGCACGACGGTCACTACCGCCGAGATGATCAAGTACGCCTCGAACGCGTTCCTCGCAACCAAGATCAGCTTCATCAACGAGATCGCCAACGTCTGCGAGGTGATCGGCGCCGACGTCGATGTCGTCGCCCGCGGCATGGGCTATGACCCGCGTATCGGCGCGCAGTTCCTGAGGCCCGGCATCGGCTACGGCGGCAGCTGCTTCCCAAAGGACGTCGCCGCGCTCAAGCAACTGGCCGGCAACTCCGGCTACCACTTCCAGCTGCTCGCGTCGGTGATCGAGGTCAACGAGCTTCAAAAGCGACGAGTCATCGGCAAGCTCAAGCGCCACCTCGACAGCCTGGAGGACAAGGTGGTTGCGCTGCTCGGGCTTACATTCAAGCCCAATACCGACGACGTACGCGAGTCGGCCAGCCTCGTCCTGGCTGCCCGCCTGTTGGCCGAGGGCGCACTGGTTCGGGCGTACGACCCGGTCGTCGGGGCCGACGCGCTGACGGGGTTGACCGGTGTCGCCTTCTGCCCGTCGGCCGAGGCCGCGCTTGACGGCGCCGACGCCGCCGTCCTCGTCACCGAGTGGCCGCAACTTGTCGGCCTCGACTGGCCCGCCCTGGCACGGACCATGCGCCAGCCCGTCGTCGTCGACGGCCGCAACGCGCTCGACGCGGAGCGGATGCGCGCCGCCGGCTATACCTACGCCGGCGTCGGCCGCCCCTAGGCGCCCGCTCGGCCGAGATCCGGCGTCGACAGCCATTCGTATACTCGCCGGGGAGACGCGCCAGCCGGCTTGCGTGGCTGGCCCACTGGGAGGGGAAGGACGAGCGATCCACAGCGCAGCGCCAGCGCCCCCGATCCCGCCGGTGCGAGCCGCCCTGCCGCCGTCGCCAGCCCGGCCTCCGACGCCCCGGCTGGATCTGCTCAACGTGACGTCCCTGTCCGCAGCCGCTTCCCGCTCCTCCTTCTCGGCCTGGCCGCCGCGCTCGCGGCGCTCAGCGCGGGTGTGCTGCTCGTGCGCGGCTTCGAGTTCGTCGTCAACTCGCCCGAGGCGGACCACGTCATCAACACCGCCGCCACCGTCGTCGCCGGCGGCGTCGCCGTCCTCGCCTGGATCCGCTTCCGCGAGACCGGCCGGCTCGACAGCCTGCTGGCGGCGGCCGCCTTCCTGGTCCTCTTCGCCGGCAACGCCGTCTCGCTTTTCGTCCTCCTGACTGCCCGCGGTGAGGCGCTCGGCTTCGACTCGTCGGCGCCGGGACAGGCGCCGCTCTACCTGTGGACGGTCCAGCGGTTGCTCGCCGCGGCTCTGCTGCTCGGCGCAGCCGTGGCCGCGCTCACCGGCCGCGGCTGGCAGGCCGGCCGGCGCGGCGGCGCCGCGGCGCTCGCCGCCGTCTCCCCCGCAATCGTGGTCCTGCTCGCCACGGTCGCGATCATTGCCACCCACCGCGACCTGCCGGCGCTCATTCCGCCGGAGATCCTGGAGCCACTCGCCCAGCCGCTCGACCGCTTCGACCCGGCGCTGATCACGCCGCCGATGCTCGTCGGCCAGTCGGCGATCGCCGCCCTTTTCCTGGCGGCCGGCGCGACGTACGGCTGGGCCTACAGCCGGCGCCAACCGACCGGCACCCGCCGGCGCTACCACGCGTACCTGTCGGCCGGCCTGATCGTGGCCGCCTTCAGCCAGCTCCACTTCATCGTCGTGCCCGGCGCGTATGGCGGCCTGATCACCAGCGGCGACGTCCTGCGCGTCGTGTTCTACGCGATCATCGGGCTGGGCATCGCCGCCGCCACGCGGCAGGACCTCAGTGAGCTGCGCGAGGCGCACGCTCATCTCGAGCGCCTGCGCGCCGCCGACAACGAGCGCATCGCGCTGGAGGAACGTGCCCGCCTCGCCCGCGACATCCACGACGGCCTCGTGCAGGACCTGTGGCTGGCCCGGCTGACCCACGGCCAGTTGAGCCAGTCGCTGGCGCAGGCGATCGACGTGCCGGCCGAGGCGCGGTCAACGGCCAAGCGCCTCGACGCCATCCTCGACGATGCCCTGGCCGAGGCACGCCAGGCGGTGGTCAGCCTGCAGCCCTCGGAGGACGCCAGCTTTGGCCAGTTGCTGCTGCGCTTCGTCGAGGATTACGCCGACCGCTTCGGGCTGGAGGTCGAGTGCGCGGTCAGCGGCGAGCCGGTGCAGCTGCCGCCGTCGGTGCAGGCGGAGGTGCTGCGCATCTGCCGTGAGGCGATCAACAACGCGCGTAAGCACGCCGACGCGTCATCCATCCTGGTCAGCCTCGAAGCGGAGAACGACAGGCTGAGCGTGACCGTCGCCGACAACGGCCGTGGCTTCGACAGCGGCCGGCCGCAGCGGCACGGCTTCGGCCTGCGCGGTATGCACGAGCGGGCGGCGGCGATCGGTGGCCGGCTCGACGTATACTCGCAGCCGATGGGCGGCACGCGCGTGATCCTCGAGATCGCGCGGCCGGGGAGAGGAACATGACCCGCCGCGAGGAGCAGCCGCTGCGCGTGATGATCGTCGAGGATCATGCCCTCGTCCGCGACGCCATCCGGCGCACCCTCACCGTGCCCGGCATCGAGGTCGTGGCCGAGGCGTCCTCGGCCGAAGAGGCGCTGACGACAGTCAACCAGCACCGCCTCGACGTGATCCTGATCGACATCGAGCTGCCCGGCATGAACGGCGTCGAGCTGGTGCGCGAACTGTCGCCGCGTTTGCCGGCGACCCATCTGGTGATGCTCACCGGCTCGGCCAACCGCGACGACCTGGTGACCGCCATCCGCAACGGCGCGTCGGGCTACCTGACCAAGGACATGTCATCCGACGGATTGGTGCGCGCCATCTTCGGCGTGCGCGACGGCGACCTGCCCATGCCTCGGCGTCTTGCCCGCCAACTGGTCGACCACCTGGTTGCGGCACCCATCCGCAGCGCCGACTCAAGCGGCCTGACCGCCCGGGAGCTGGACGTGCTCAAGCTCGTCAGCGACGGCCTGACCGACCGCGACATCGGTAGCGCGCTCGGCATCTCGAGGCGCACCGTCGGGCGCCACGTTGGCAACATCCTGGAGAAGCTCGGCGTGCGCAACCGCGCCGCCGCCGCGCGCCGCTACCGCGACGGTCTATAGGACGGCGCGCCCGTTTCGACGATCACCGCCACGACCGGGGCGCCGGCCGCTGGTCGCCGGCGCGCCGCGCAGTATCGCCCGTGCCGGAAGACCCGATACCCGGGCTGTGTGAGTTGTCTGCCGGCGGTGTGTAGTACAGCAGGAGCTCGACGCCTACGTCCTCGTCCAGCTCCGGCCAATGGATGCTGCGCCCTTCATCGGAGAGCACACACGCGCGCCTGTCCGCATCGCTGGCGGCCGCCAGGCGCCGGAAGCGCGACCAGGGAACGCCCAGCACTCGCCCATCAGCCAATTCGATCCCAGAAGTGGCGGGCGTCGACGCGCACGTTGGTGGCGATCGGGCGAGCACTGCCCTTAGCCGGGCTGATTGAAGTGGTCACGCCATCTCACTGACAAAGGCCGCTCGTCTCGCGCGGCGGTACGCGCGATACTCCGCGCAGGATACTGGAGGCGGCCTATCGACCTGTTACCTCGGTGTGGCCGTCCGGTTAACCTCGTGCGGCGCTCCGGGCAGCCGCGATCAGCACCCGCAGGTGGCGCGGATCGGGGACGTCGATCGTCATGCCGCGGGAGCCGGCGAGCGTGACCAGGATGCGGTCCTCGCTGATGGCCAGCTCGCGGACGTCGGCCAACAGGATCGAGACGGCCTCCGCGCCGAGGTGCAGCAGTCGCCTGTCGGTAACGAAGAGCCGACCTTCCGCGCGCACGACACCCTGACCGGCCTCACCCAGTCGACCGAGGACAGCCTCCGGGCGCACGCCGAGCAGGACCTCGCCGTCGGCAAGATAGGGCTCGACATCGCGGTCAGGCGCGAGCGGCGGGATGCCTGTGTCCCTGTACAGCTCGCGCGCCTGCCGGGCGGCTTCCTCGTCGGTGATGTCGGCGTCTGTCGAAAGACCGGCCGAGCCGCCCACCTCGGCTCGGCCGTCGCGGAGTGCATCCTCCATGGCCAAACGTTAGTCGCCAGCGGCGGCGCGCGTAAGCGCAGGAATACACATTCCGGCCATCCAATTCTGCTGGGTATGCGCACGTCCGATTGCGTACAGGCGTGAGTATTAGTGCCCACGACGCGGGTACGTGCCCTTTGTACCGTTCATGCCGTGTCTTGGGCAGGGGCACCTACTGTGGTTCTTCCCGTCACCACATGGTTGATTGAAGGGATGGACACGGACATCACCGTGTCCAATGCTCCAGCCAGAGGTACTGGGCCCGGTGGGTCCTTGGTACCAGAGCAGTTATAGGGGCAGGCGGCCAACCCAGAGCGCGGGGCCGTCACATTTTCAGCCCCGTCACCGGGGGA
>CAYRMQ010000092.1:0-11245 GCA_964425305.1 uncultured Anaerolineaceae bacterium
ACGAGTACGACATCTGGCACCGCCGCCGGCTGTCGATGAAGCCGGGCATCACCGGTCTGTGGCAGGTCGAGGCGAGGCGTGAGCCAGACTTCGACCGGTGGGTAGAGAAGGACCTCGAGTACATCGACCGCTGGTCTCTGTGGCTCGACACCAAGATCGCGCTGCGGACGCTGCCCGCGATGCTCAGGTTCGAGGGACGCTGAGCGCAACGACCACGTCAGGAACCGCCACTTGCTAGCCGGTTGACCGGCGACGGCGAGACGCTGTTCGCTGGGTCGTACAGGCTGTAGGGGCCGAAGAGCTCCATCGAGAGCTCCGCGACGGCGTCCAGCTTCAGTTCGGTCATGAAGCGTCCCCCGACCTCGCCGGGCGGGATCCGCCCGGCGTACTTCCGTGGCTGGAGCACAACCCTTGTTGCTGTCGCGCTTTCGATAGCGTCGAGCACTGCCAGGAACTGTTCGAGCTCGCCGACAGGAATGTTCGTGCGTGCCACCCTTGCCGCTTCGCGAACGATCTCGTGCAGGCGAAAGGCGACTGAGGGTTCACGCATGCGACTGGCGAGGGCCCGCAGGATCTGCTGCTGCCGCTCCGCGCGCCGGTAGTCGCTGTTGTTGGGCCCGAAGCGCGACCTGACGTACGTCAGGGCAGTCTTCCCGTCGAGATGGTAATTCCCCGGCTCCATATACAACTCGTGGACATGATCGGCGATGAGGTACTCGAGCTCCACCTCAACGCCCCCGACTAGATCGACCAGGCGCTCGAACCCGGCCATGTCCATGACGACGTAGTAGTGGATCGGTATTCCAACGAGGTACGCAACCTGGTTCGTCAAGGCGCGAATGGCGCCTTCTGGGTATGCATCCGGGTTACGCCTGGCGTGGCTGAGAAAGGAGTTGATTCGGTCGTGGTAGACGCCACCCTTGTACATCGGGAATCTGCCGGTGTCTCGGGGAATGCTGACGGTGTAGACCTTGTTCGCCTGCCGGTCGAACGCACCGACCATCAGCGCATCGGTCAGCGCATGCCCCCGGCCCGGCGCACTGTCAACACCGACAAGCAGCACTGTGAGAGGGCCTTCCCGCGGTACGCCCGGCCCGGGGTCGAGGCGATTGCCGAGCTCGGTCGTTGGGAGATCCTCACCAAGGAGGTCATCGAGCGTGTCTCCCGTATCCTCATCGTCATTGTCCGGCTCACCAGGTAGCGGCGTCGCCTCTCTCACGCCGTCGCCGTTGTCGGCCGGGGATACGGGCCCGGGCTCATTCCTGAAGATCAGCTGACCTGCCTGGTTGTAGTCGTAGATGAACACGCCCGCGAACAGATGGCTGGCCAGAACACCGGCGACCAGGACGACCACGAGGGGAAGCGCAGCATCCGATCGCAAGGGCCCTGCCGACCGGCTGGCGCGCCAGGCATCAGCGATGGAGAAGGACCGCCAGAACCCGTGCAAGGCAATCACCAGGATCACGACCGCGGCGAACGAGGGCACGAGGAGGCGCAGTACGAAGCGCTCCGGGCCGCCCATGAACTGCACGGCCAGGAATGCAACGAGCGCGAAACCGACCAGTGCCTGAAGAGCTGCTCGGCGACGCCACCCGAGATGCGCCTGACCCAGACCCGGCCAGACGAACGACAGCAACGGCGCGGTGAAGGCTCGGCCGTTGCCTGCTTCTGCCGTGCCGACGGCCCGGCGACCACGGATGATCCCCACCAAGATCTCCTCGAAGTAGCTGCGACGGCGGGAAGTGTACGCGAGCCACCACAACGCTACCGGGTCAGCGCCGACAGCCTTACCATGCAGCCGGATTACACGTCGGGTGGACGATTCTCGACAGAGGTGCGGCGGAGTACATCCTCCCAGACGTCCCGCAGCGTCTCCGCTATCTCGATGTGTGGACGCCAGCCGGTCGACGCGCGGAGCGCGCTGGCATCGCCCACGATGTCAGGCGGGTCATCAGTACGGACCAGAGCAGGGTCCACCCTCACGCGCGCTTCGACGCCGGCACTCGCGCACAGCATGGAGATAATCTCGTCAATGCTGGTCGATCGACCGGATGCGACATTCAGGACAGCCCCGCCGGCGGACAGTGATCCTTCGACGAGCCCGCGCAGAATCAGCGCATAGGCAGCTGCGACATCCCGTACGTCGGTGAAGTCCCGCCGCACGTCGCGATTACCCACGGGAATGTCCCGCAGTTCGCCACGTTTGAACTCCAGGACGCGGCCGGCAATCGCCGGTACGACGAAGTCCGGCCGCTGGCCGGGGCCGATGTGATTGAACGATCTGGCCACGGCGACTGGCAGGCTGAACATAGCGGCATAGGCAAGTGCAACCGACTCCTGAGCCGTCTTCGCGAGCGCATATGGGCTCCGTGGGCGAAGCGGCGCGTCCTCGCGCAGTGGCAGCGCTCCGGGCGCAGGGTGCCCATAGACCTCGGACGAACTCACCACGAGGACAGCACTAATGGAGGGCAGGGAGCGGATGGCCTCCATGAGATGGACCGTCCCACCGACGGCAACCCTGTAGGCATGCGCTGGATCTTCACTTGCCCGGCGAGAGGAGGAGACAGCAGCCAGGTGAGCAACCGCGTCGGGCTGGGTCTCGACAACAGCATCGATCAGCGCCTCGCGGTCTGTAACGTCGACCTTGATGGACGGGTCGGGCAGGACCTCTTGGCCGTCATCCACGAGTCGCGCGTGCAGCCACCGGCCAACGAACCCGGTTAGCCCGGTGACGAATACCCTCACCAGGCAGTCATCGGCGCAGCGAGCTCCTCCCCCCTGCTGAGTGCCAGCCGGTGCCGCTTCACGTCGGCATCGACCATCATCTTGACCAGGCCCGCGAAGTCGACTTCCGGTCGCCACCCCAACTCCGTCCGCGCACGGGTCGCGTCGCCGAGCAGATGTTCAACTTCCGCCGGGCGGAACAAAGCCTCATCGACCTCCACGAAGTCGTGGTAGTCGAGACCGACATGATTGAAGGCGATCTCACACAGCTCCTGTACGGAGTGTGCTTCGCCTGAGGCCACGACGTAGTCACGTGGCTCATCCTGCTGGAGCATCAACCACATGGCACGCACGTAGTCTCCGGCAAAACCCCAGTCGCGCTGTGCCCCGAGATTGCCCAACCGGAGCGACCTGCTCAAGCCAAGGCTGATCCGAGCCACACCGTCGCTGACCTTCCGCGTCACGAACTCCAGTCCCCGGCGCGGCGACTCGTGATTGAAGAGGACGCCTGAAACAGCGAATAGGCCGTAGCTCTCACGGTAGTTCACGGTCAGAAAGTGCGCGTATGCCTTTGCCACTCCGTACGGGCTACGCGGGTAGAACGGCGTCTCCTCGTTCTGCGGCGTCTGCCGGACCTTGCCGAACATCTCGCTCGACGACGCCTGATAGAAGCGGATGGCGGGATCCACCTGGCGGATGGCTTCGAGCATGCGGGTGGCGCCGAGGGCGGTGACCTCGGCCGTCAGGACAGGCTGGTTCCAGGAAGTTGGTACAAAGCTCTGTGCGGCTAGGTTGTACACCTCCTGCGGCCGGGTCTGCTCCAGCGCGGCCACGAGCGACGCCTGATCCAGCAGGTCGCCCTGGACCAACTCGAGCCGTCCCGCGAGGTGAGCGATCCGCTCGTGCCGGTCAGTACTCGAGCGCCGGGTCATTCCTGCGACGCGATAGCCCTTGTCGAGGAGAAGCTCGGCCAGATAAGAGCCGTCCTGACCGGTGATGCCGGTAATTAGCGCCGCCCGCGTCACGCGCCGGAGTATAGCCGCGGGTCTACGCCCAACTGACCTAAGAGCTGCCGCCAGCGCTCGAGGAAGATGGTCCTGTCGAACCGTTCGGCATGCCGACGGATGGCCAGCGGGTCGAAGCTCATTGCTTCGAGCTCCTGCATTGCGTCGGCCAACGACCGCGCATCTGGCCGATCAAAGAAGACGCCGCTGGTGCCCTGCGCAACCGTCTCGAGCGCACCTCCGCCCCGGTAGGCAATCACCGGCTTGCCCGCCGCCGCCGCCTCGAGGGGCGCGATGCCAAAGTCCTCCACGCCCGGCAGCAGATAGGCATGGCACCGGGCGAACAGATCGAGTAGCCGCTCTCGGTCGACGTAGCCAAGGAAGCGGACCCTCGCTCCTTTCGAAGCCACCTCCAGGCGAGGCCGCTCGGGCCCCTCACCGACGACGACCAACTCTTTTCCGAGCATCTTGCACGCGTCGACCGCGAGGTCGACGCGGCGGTAAGCCAGGAGACGGGCGGCCACGAGGTAGTAGCCGTCGTCGGTCTCCGACAGAGGAATCGAGGCGGTGTCGACCGGCGGATATATGAGCTCGGCATCCCGTCGCCACAGCCGCCGGATCCGGCCGCGCACTTCCTCCGAGATTGCGACCAGCACATCCGGCCGCCGCGCCGTCAGGACATCCCAGCGCTGGAGCGCCGGCCGAAGCGTTCGCGCGCCGATACGGGCTCCCAGACCATAGCTGGACCGGGCAAGGTAGCGCTCGAGGTCCCATGCATAGCGGAGGGGCGTGTAGACGTAGCTGACGTGGAGCGCGCGAGGAGAGGTCCGCACCGCTTTCGAGAAGGCGACCGAACTGCTGAGCACCAGATCGGCCGAGCGGAGGTCGAGCATCGAGAACCACAGCGGGTAGAGCGGCAGGAGCGAGCGAAACCGCCGGGTAGGTCGGAGCACCCGCTGTAGCGGCCAGGTCCGGACGCGCTCCGACGCGATGCGCTCACCGAAAGTCCGCTCGTCGAAGAACGAAGTGTGGATGGTGGCGGCAGGCAACAGCCGTGCAAACTCGATGGCGCAGCGCTCCGCCCCGCCGTCCTGGACGAAGAAGTCATGGACGATCGCGGCCGTCGCAGCGGATTGTGAATCGGCGACATCCACTGCGCATACCATAACCGTCGGCTGGTTCCGATCCTCACTCGTGCGCAGCGAGGGACAACCGGAGGGATAGCGCTTATGGGCATGCCGTGGACCCATGTGCTTCAAGCGCTCGCGGCGATTGCCATGATCGCCTTTCTCGCGTACGTCCACACCCGCTCTCGGCCGCTTGCCCTGGCGTTCGTCTGGGTGGTGTGGCTGACTACGCCATTCCTGCGCCGTCTCATCTCGTTCGTGGCCGGACCTGCCGAACTTGACGTGCTTGCCCTTGCGCCGTTTGCCGCCACGGCGCTTGCCGCGATCCTTGAGTTCCGACTCGTACGCCTCGATCGCCGGACACTCGTTGTACTCGGTACCGCGGCGCTCGGGTTCCTGCTGGGTGTCATCGAGGGCCTATCGCAGCCACAGGCGCTCGCCTTCGCACTCGTCGCCTACGGGAGCGCGCTATCGGCTGCCGTCATCGGCTACTCGGAGCGGCGGCGATCCCAACAGTCGAGTCTGTTCCGAGTGCTCATGATCTTGGGACCGCCTGTCGCCGCATATGGGGTGGCGCAGTACTTCATGTTGCCCTTCCTGCCATGGGATGAGTCGTGGGTCGACCGAAGTGGCTTGGCAAGCATCGGGGCGCCCGGCCTGCCGGACCGCATACGCGTCTTCGCGACGCTAAACGCACCAGCCGTATTCGCGGCCGTAATGGCCGTCGTCGCGCTGGCGCTCCTGACCGCACGGAGGGTTGATCTCGCGTGGATGTTTTCCGGCGCGGCGGTCGCTACGGGACTGGCACTGACTTACGTTCGGAGCGCTTGGCTATCCCTCGTTGCCGCGTCGGTGATCCTGATCGTGGCCACCATGCGGCGAGACATAGCCCTCCGGACTGTTGCCACCGCGGCGGCGATCTGCCTGGCGATAGGTGCCGGCGCAATCCTCTCCTACCCAACCCCCACCGCGATCGTGGACAGAGCGCTGACCCTTCGGGCGCTCGAACAGGATGTCTCCGCGCGCGAACGGGCCGAGTTGGTGGAGGAAACGGTGCGCGAGATAATCGGTGACGGGACTCGCCGGCCGGGAGTCGGTGGCGGGCTCTTTGGGCATGGCCTTGGCCAAGTAGGTGTTGCTACTCGTCTAGCCACTCGCACTCCGCTCTCGAGTGCCGACAATGGTTATTTGGCGGTGCTTTATCAAGTCGGTCCGGTCGGGACGGCACTCATTGTTCTGAGCCTAATGGTCGTTGCCTGGACTGGTGCGCGCAGCATCTGGGCGCAGCGACATGAGGTCGCCCTGCGGACGCATACCTCCCTGCTAGTGGCGACTTTGGGGGCCATGGCTCTGCTGCACTGGTTCATGGACGCGCTGCACGGTGTGCTGGGAGCGATAGTGTGGTACGTGTCTGGTAGGTTATTGGCCCCTGCCGAGTTGGACGACATGCGTGATCGTGTTCTGCCACCGCATGATTAAGCTCGCCTTTCTCTTGGCCGTTCACCACAGTTTGCCCACCCGGCCCAGATGACACCGAACCTCTTCCTTGTCGGGGCGCCGAAGGCTGGT
Source organism: uncultured Anaerolineaceae bacterium (assembly GCA_964425305.1). Lineage (GTDB taxonomy): Bacteria > Chloroflexota > Limnocylindria > Limnocylindrales > CSP1-4 > JALYGJ01. Next base: position 6,425 of record CAYRMQ010000092.1, read on the forward strand.
ACGACAGCCATGCACCAATATCTCGGTTCGCACCCCGCGATCTACATGTCTCCCGTGAAGGAGCCGAACTTCTTTGGATCCGATATTCCCGGAGAACGATACTGTCGTGACCTCAGCGAATATCTCGACCTCTTTGCAGGAGCACGCAATCAAAGATGGATCGGAGAATCAACACCCTGGTATCTCTACTCCAGGCTGGCGGCCGAGGAGATCAAAGCGTTCTCACCCGAAGCGCGCATCCTCGTCATGCTGCGCAACCCCGTTGACGTGATCTCATCGCTGCATTCAAGTGCGCTTTTCTCTGGGGACGAACACGTTACGGATCTCGAGCGGGCACTAGAACTCGAACCGAAAAGACGCCGGGGTGAGGCGTTGACGTCACTCGTCCGCCTCCCTCAGGCTACCTACTACCGGGGCCTTACCGACTACGCGCCCCAGTTGCGGCGGTATTTTGACGTCTTTGGGCGTGAGCATGTCCACGTCACACTCTACGACGACTTTGCCGCAGATACCGCCGCGGCATATCGCCGAATACTGGCGTTCCTTGGAGTCGACGCTTCCTTTCAGCCGGAGTTCCCAATCATCAATCCGAGCAGGCACGTCCGCAGCCAAGCACTGCGCCGGCTCTACCGTGACCCACCAGCCTCACTCCGGCGATTCGTACGGCGGCATATTCCCCGGCCTATGGTCCGTCGGATATGGACGCGGGGTATATGGCCGGTGCTCTGGAAGCTGAACACAGGTCACAGCCCACGCCCTGTGATGGATGAGGAGCTGCGCAAACGGTTGCAGGAAGAGTATCGCCCGCGGATTCGCGAGCTAAGTGACGTAGTGGAGCGCGATCTGGAAAGTCTCTGGGCGGACCAGTGAGATCGCCGACCGTTTCTCTCGGTCCTACTCATTGACCCCGTTGAGCCGCGACGCAGACGTCGTGGGATCGGAGACGGGCTCGCTAATGCCAAGCTCGGGCCGCAGTATCGGCGTCCCGGTTGTTCTCAACGTGCTGTCGACGGGCCTCGTGTTCCTGGCGAACGTCGTCCTGGCCCGCCTGCTAGATGTTGCCGGCTATGGCATATACGCCTATGTCGTAGCGCTCGTCAATCTACTGACGGCTGCCGTGGTGCTCGGGTTCGATCGCCTGTTGACCCGTGACGTCGCCGCACTGCGGCACGCCGGTCGGTGGGAGCTGCTCCGCGGTCTCGTCATGCGGGCAAACACGCTCGTCTTCGGCCTCGCACTGATCGTCGCTTTCGTACTGGGAGGCCTCGGGCACGCCCTCACCGGGCTGCAGTTATCGGAGGAGAGCGTCGCCCTTTGGGTCGGCTTGGCGGCCTTGCCGTTCGCGGCTCTCAGCCGCCTCCGCCAAGCTGCTCTGGTCGGCCTTCAGCAGGTAATCGCCGGCCTTGTCCCTGAGACCCTCGTGCGACCAGCTCTCCTCCTGTTGGCGCCACTGCTTCTCGCCGTCCTGCTCCGCAACGACTTTACGGCAGCGATTGCCGTCGGAGCCTTCGCGTTCGCAACGATTGCTGCCTTCGTGGTGGGTTCCATCCTGTTCGCGCGCCGGCGGCCCAGGGAACTTGTCGCCCGGCAGGCAGAGTTTGCAACACGTCAGTGGCTGAGGACGGGTCTCGAGTTCGGCATCGTCGGCGCGATCGGCCTCCTCGTCGGGCAGGTTGACTTGCTCCTGCTGGGTGCTCTTGCTGGGGCGGAGGCCGCTGGTCTGTACGCCGTGGCCTGGCGGGGCGCTGCACTCATTGCGTTCGGCCTTCTCGCTGTGAACGCACCTGTCAGCGCGGCCGCGGCACGCCTGTGGGTGGCGGGAGAGCACGATGCCCTGCAGCGGGTCGTGACCCGGAGCAGCCGCGTAGTCATCGCGATCGCGCTTCCCGTGGCCGGACTGCTCATCTTCGCAGGCGACGTCTTCCTAGGGATTTTCGGACAAGGTTTCGTCGCTGCCGGGTCGGTGCTCGCGATACTGACCGTCGGTCAGCTGGTGAACGCCGCCGTGGGCCCGGTTGGGGCACTCCTCATCATGACCGGATACCATCGGGTTGCGGCGAAGGGAATGGCGATCGGTGTTGCCATCACGGTGACGAGTGCCTTCCTGCTCATTCCCTCCCTCGGCCCCAACGGTGCAGCCCTGGCTGCCACGCTGGGTACGATCACGTGGAACCTTATCCTTGGCCGCTCCGTGCTCGTGAAGCTGGGCCTGCACACTACGCCATTGGGCGTCCTTAGGCTCCGAGGAGGTCGATGAAGAGGACTGAATGAGGATCCTTCACGTTGATCACTCGCCGGTCCTAGGCGGAGCCGAGCGATCAATCGTCGAACTGGCGCGTGCGCAGATCCTGTCGGGCGACGAGGCCGTCGTTGCCGTTGGGCAGCGCGGGAGGTTCAGCGGCGAGCTTGAGAGAGTGGGCGTGCCGTGGCGCGATCTGCGATGGCCCGATCAACTTGTCTCGTCGAGCGAGGCTGCCCCGCTAACGAGCTTCCTTCTTGGGGCTCCTGCTGTCCTCCGCGCAGCAGCCGGACTGCGCCGGCTGGTGCGCCGTCTTCGGCCCGAGGTCGTCCATGCGCACACACGCAAGTCACAACTTGTCGCCACGATCGCTTTGGCCGGAAGCGGCGCTCCGCTGATATGGCATCTCCGCGACGACCTGCCCGCGCGGCGAGTACTGCGCGAATTCATTGCAATCGCTCTGCGGCGCGCCGAGCATGCGGTGGCGCTGTCGACTTGGCTGGGGGAGAGCTACTCGAGCCGGCGAGCGCTCCCGCACAGCGGCCTGATCGGCATCGTCCCGAGCAGCATCAACCCCGGCCCGCTGGCCGGCTTGGCGACGCCGTGGTTGAGCGGTCGTCACCCGCCGCGCATCGGTTTTGTAGGCCAAATTGCCGCATGGAAGGCGCCGCACCTTCTCGTCGAGGCCGCCGAGTACATGGCCGAGAGTGATGCCGCGTTTCGTGTCATCGGCAGTGTATGGTTTCCGGCCGCCGAACTTGGCTACGGGCGCTGGCTCGAGCAGCGCCTGACTGGCTCGCCCGCGCGGAGCCGGATCGAGTGGATTCCGGCGACCGAGGACCCGGCTCAGGCGTTCGCCGAAATCGACATACTCGTGCACACGAGCATCCGACCAGAGCCTTTCGGGCGCGTTCTGGTGGAGGCGATGATCGCGCGGAGGCCGATCGTCGCGCTCAGGCACGGGTCGCCCGTCGAGCTTCTGGACGAAGGTACGGCGGTCTTTGCCGACGCGCACAGCGGCGTGGCAATTGCACGAGCGATAACGTCGCTCATCAAGGACCGGCGTCGTGCGCTCGACCTCGTAGAGTGCGCCGCAGCCCGAGCAGCGGAGTACTTTCCGCAGGCCGTAGCGCGACGAATGCGCGACGAGTATGCGCTCCTACTCAGATGAAAGTGCTCATCGTGGGCCTCGCCACGTTTGACCAGATGGCAGGCGGTTCGGCTCGCTACCTCACCGGAGTTTCGGAGGAGTTGCGCCGGATGGGTCATCAGGTCGATATCCGGACCGCCGCCGAGCACGTCCCGACCGTTGGCTACTCCGAGCGCGGCTTCCTGGGACAGCTCAAGCGGTTCATGACGCGCTTGTTCATCACGGTGCCGCCAACCATGTGGGCAGTACTCTCCAAATCGCCGGACGTGGTGAACACGCACTTCGCGCTCGATGGTCTGCCTGCTGTGATAGCCGCTCGAATGCGGCGTATTCCTGTAGTCGTCAACTTCCAAGGCCCGTGGGCCATTGAAGCGGTCGCGACCGGGCGGCGAGGACGTTGGCCACTGAGCACGCGACTACGGCTCGCTGTCGAGCGTGTCGTATACAAGCAAGCGGACCGTTGCATCGTACTCTCGCGAGCATTTGGCGACCTTTTGCACCATACGTACGGCGTGAAAGAAGACCGTATCCGCATCATTCCAGCGGGAATCGACTGGCACAGGTTCGCAACAGCACCATCGCGCGCAGAAGCCCGACGCCTGCTCCAGGTCCCGGACAGCTACACACTCGTGACGGTCAGGCGCCTTGTCCCGCGCATGGGCGTGGAAATTGCAATCGATGCTTTGCTTAGGCTGAACTCGAAGCGCGATGCCGTGCTGCTTATCGCGGGCAGCGGTCCCGAGCGTGCACGACTTGAAGCGCGCGCGCTCGAGCTCGGCATCGGCGATAGGATCCGCCTTCTTGGACGAGTTCCCGATGATTTGCTCCCACTTGTGTACGCGGCAGCAGATGTGTGCGTTGTACCCTCCCGGGAATTAGAGGGCTTTGGGTACGTAGCACTCGAAGCGTTAGCTGCCGGCACGCCGGTAGTTGCGACGGGCACTGGTGGTCTTCGTGAGCTGATAGGCGGGCTCGAGCCTCGTTGGGTGGTGGACGCAGACGCCGATGCAATCGCGAGCGTCATAGAGAGCATACGTACCAGACCCGAGATCTACCCAAACGCAGCAGCGTGCAAGGCATATGCGGCGACCATGGATTGGTCGAGGATCGCACCGCGAGTGCTGGACGTTTTTTCAGAGGCGATCGAAGAGCACCGCACGCACCTGCATATACGCCATTAGCATGGAGGTCGGATCGGGAGGTGAGCGGCGCTGCGAGCGGCTGGCGTTGTCCTCCCTGGACCCCACACTTCCGGGCCGCAGATGAACGCGCGCGGTCCGTGGGCGTGGGTCGCCCGCCAGCGCGGTAGCTCTTCCGGCGCCAGCGGCAGCCGGCCATCCTCGAAGGCCCGCCTGACCTCGGCGCTGACGTCCTCGAAGCTCTGCCACTCGACGTGCGGCCAACCTTCGGCGGCACAGATCCGGGCGAGGCT
>CAYRMQ010000093.1:0-10964 GCA_964425305.1 uncultured Anaerolineaceae bacterium
GACGAGGTCGACGCCCTGCTCGACGCGCCCGATCCCGAAAGCCCGTCGGGCATCCGCGATCGGGCCCTGCTCGAGCTGCTCTACGCGACAGGCCTGCGTGTCAGCGAGGCGCTGCAGCTCGACCTGCAGGACGCCTCGCTAGGCGAGGCGCAGGTGCGGGTCATCGGCAAGGGCGACCGCGAGCGGCTGGTGCCGATCGGCGACGCCGCCGTCGCAGCGCTGGCGGGCTACGTGGAGCATGTCCGGCCGGCCTGGCTGGCGCAGGTTGCGATGCCCGAGCGCGAGAGGCGTGGCGGCCCGCTGTTCCTGACGCCGCGTGGCGCCCGCCTCGGACGGATGGCCGCCTGGCGGATCATCCGCCACGCCGCCCTGCGCGCCGGGCTGCGCAACCACGTCACGCCGCACACCCTGCGCCACAGCTTCGCCACGCACCTGCTTGAGGGCGGCGCCGACCTGCGCGTCGTGCAGGAATTGCTCGGACACGCCAGCATCACGACGACGCAGCTCTACACGCACCTGACGGGCGAGCGTATCAAGCAGGTTTACGCGCGGGCCCACCCCCGCGCCTGAGCAGAGAGGTCGCCGGCAAATGCGCTACGCGGACACGCTCCTGGCCGACGGCGAGGTCGTCGTCATGCGCCGCCGCCAGCACTGGCTGGCGCTGCTGATCGAGGGCCGGGCGGCGGTCGCGCTGTGGCTGGTCGCGATCGCCCTCCTCGCATCGGTGTGGTTCTTCGAGCTGCAGGGCCAGCCGGCGCAGATCATCGGCATCGTGGCGCTCGTCTGTCTCGTCCTCGGCGTGGTCGTCTTCGCCTGGCGCTACTGGCAGTGGTGGGCGCAGGACTACATCATCACCAACCGGCGGCTGGTGAAGGTGACCGGCATCTTCAACAAGCACGCCTCCTCGACCTCGCTCGACAAGGTCAACGACGCGATCCTCGACCACAACCTCGTCGGCCGGATCATGAACTACGGCGACATCGACATCGTCACCGCCTCGGGCGAGCTCGCCGTCGACTACTTCCGGATGCTCCACGGGGCGAAGGAGTTCAAGCGCGTGCTGACCACGCAGAAGCACGCCCTCGAGATGGAGTACCGCTTCGACCACGCGCCCTCGCCGCCGCTCCGGGCACCGATGAACATCAATGGCGAGCCGGCCACGCCGCCACCACCACCCCCGCCGCCGGAGCCGCTCTTCGCCTCGGCCACGAATGCGCCGGCCGAGGTGGCGCCGGCTGCGCAGGTGACGACCGCGACCGACGACGCGGTCGACGACCCACTCGAGATCACCCAGACCCTCGCCCGCCTGGCCGACCTGCGCGATCGCGGCGCGATCAGCGTCGAGGAGTACGAGGTCAAGAAGGTCGAGCTGCTGCGCCGGCTCTGACCAGCCAGGACCTGCTTGCGGTTAGCATGGAGAGGCCCATCCAGACCGCAGCGCCGGGAGCCCGTGGAACTTCGAGATCTGATCGTCCCGCTGATCGCGGTCGCAATCATCATTGCCGTCGCCTTCCCGGTGCACGAGTTCAGCCATGCCTGGATGGCCTACCGGCTGGGCGACTCGACCGCCCGCTACCAGGGCCGGCTGACGCTCGATCCGCGGTCGCACTTCGACCCGGTCGGCGGGATTATTCTCATCGTCAGCGCCCTCTTCTTTCGCTTTCCCATAGGCTGGGCGCGGCCGACGCCGGTCAACCCGTACAACCTCGACTATGGGCGCCGGGGCGAGGTACTGGTGGCAGCGGCCGGGCCGGTCTCGAATGTGGTCATGGCGGCAGCGGTCGCCATCCCGGTCCGGCTGATGTGGGGCGACCCTGGGCTGATGTCGACGATCGCCGGCTCGCTGCCGCTGGCGCTGATGTACAACGTCGCCTGGTTCTTCGTCTTCATCAACGTCGTCCTGTTCATATTCAACCTGCTGCCGATCCCGCCGCTCGATGGCTGGCGGGTGGTCACCGGGCTGGTAGACGTGCGGATGGCTTACACGTTGCGCCAGCTCGAGCCATACGGACTGCTACTGCTGATCGGCGTGATCCTGCTCGCCGGTACGCCGATCTTCCGCTTCATGCTCGAGATCGTGCTGTTCCTGGCTGGCGGCGCGCAGATGGTCCAGATGCCGCTGTGAGCGGATGGTGGGTGGGCAAGATCCGCCAGTTCTGGCGCCACGTCAGCGGCCGGGTCGGCGCCGCCGATCGGGCCGAGCTGCGCGCCTGGCTGACGCCGGCGCAGCTGGCGCTGTTCGAGAGCATGCACCGCGCCGACCAGCGCCACGGGCTCGACGTCGTCGCCTCGCTGCGGGCGGCGGGCCACGACGATCAGGACCTGCTGCTGGCGGGCCTGCTGCACGACTGCGCCAAGGGGCGCGGGGTGGGCCTGTGGCACCGCGTCGGCTGGTCGCTCGGCGAGCGCTATGGCGAGCGCGTCGTGAGCGTCGCCCGTCGCCTGCCCGGCTTCGCAGCAGCCTTCGGCCGGATCGAGGACCACGCCGCGCGCTCGGCCGAGCTGGCCCTCGCCGCCGGTTGCTCGGCGCGGACGGCCGACCTGATCCGCGCGCAGGCGGACCCGCTCGACAGCGAATCGGGGCGCGCGCTGCGGCTCGCCGACAGGGCCAACTGACGTGAGCGAGGCAGCCACCGTCCAGATCGACTTCGTCGGCGCGCGGCGGCCGGAGGAGGCGACACGCGTCCGGCTCGACACGTTCGACGGGCCGCTGGCGCTGCTGCTCGCGCTCATCGAGCAGCGCCGCCTCGACGTGCTGAGCGTGCCCCTCGGCGACCTCGCCGGCGCCTACCTCGAGGCCGTCGCGCGGCTGGACGAGGGCCGGCTGCCGCTGCTCAGTTCGTTCATCGGCATCTGCTCGCAGCTGATCCTGATCAAGTCGCGCGCGATGCTGCCGCGGCCGCCGGCAGCCGACGCGGCCGCGACGGAGGAAGAATTGGACGCCGAGGAGGAGTTGCGCCGGCGGCTGATCCTCTACCGCCGCTACCGTGACGCCGGCCAGCAACTCGCCGGCAGGCTGGGCGCCGGGCTTGCCCTCTTCCACAGGGAGTCGTCGGCGGCGAGCGCGGCAGCCAGCGCGGCCGTGCTGGCGGCTCCGCGGCCGGCGAGCGAGCCGCCACTCCCCGTCAGTTTGCTCGTCGATGCGCTCAGCGCGACTGCGCGGCTGGTGCCGCCGCCGGCACCGCCGCCCGAGACCGTCGGCCGGATCATCACGCTCGAGGAGCGCGCGGCGGTCATCCGCCGTGCCCTGCGCGCCGCGCCGGCGGTGGTGCTGCAGGACCTGCTGCGCGACGTGACCGACCGCGTCGTCGTCGCCGTCACGTTCCTCGCGCTGCTCGAGCTGGTCAAGGGCCACGAGCTGAGCGTCGAGCAGAACGAGCCGTGGGGGCCGATCGAGGTGCGCAGGATCGATGGCGCACGAGCCTGAGGCGGGCGCGGCCGGCGCCACGCCTCGCGCCCCCGCCGGAGCCGCGCCCACAGGGCTGAGCACGGCCCAGCTCGAGGCACTCCTCTTCGTCGCCGAGCGGCCGCTGTCGCGGCGCGAGATAGCGTCGCTGGCCGGCGTGGCGCGGGAGACCGTCGACGCCAGCCTCGGCGATCTCGAGGTGGCGCTGCGCGAGCGCGGCATCAGGCTCGTGACCGCCGGCGACCAGGTCGAGCTGGCGACCGCGCCGGAGGCCGGAGCGCTGATCGCGCGCTACGTCGGTGCCGACGGCGTTCGCCTCTCGCCGGCGGCGCTCGAGACGCTGGCCATCGTCGCCTACCGCCAGCCCGTCACCCGCGCGCAGGTCGAGCGTATCCGGGGCGTCGACTCGGAGTACGTCCTGCGCAGCCTGCTCCACCGCCGGCTGGTCGTCGAGCAGGGGAGGGCCGACGCGCCCGGCCGGCCGATCCTCTACGGCACCGGCTTCGAGTTCATGGAGCGCTTCGGGCTGGCGTCGCTCGACGATCTGCCGCCGCTCGACGCCGAGGTCGCCGCGCGCCTCGCCGAGGAACCCGCAGAGGCGACCGAGGACGCCGCCGAAGCGCCATCCGGGGACGCCGCCGGCTGATGCCCGAGGTGCGCATCCAGAAGGCGCTCGCCGACGCGGGGGTCGCCTCGCGCCGGGCAGCCGAGGAGCTCGTGGCGCAAGGGCGGGTGACGGTCAACGGCCGCCGCGCCAGCATCGGCCAGCGCGTGGACCCGCAGCGCGACGACGTGCGAGTCGACGGCCGAGCGGTCGGCGGCCGCGCCGAGCCGGTCTACCTGGCGCTGGCCAAGCCGGCCGGCGTGACGAGCACCGTCGCCGACCGCCACGCGGCGCGGACGGTCGTCGAGATGGTGCCGCCCGAGGTGCACCGCGGTGGGCGGTTCTATCCGGTCGGCCGCCTCGACCGCGATTCGGAAGGGCTGCTGCTGCTGACCAACGACGGCGAGTGGGCGCAGCGCCTGCTCCACCCCAGCCATATGGTCGAGCGCGAGTACGCCGTCGGCCTTGCCGCGCCACTTGATGTCGGCCAGCGGCAGCACCTGCTCGACGGCATCGCGCTCGAGGAGGGGCTTGCCCGCCTCGACTCGCTGCGCCTCTCGACGAGCGCCGAGGTGCGCCGCCTGCGGGCGCTGATCGGCGCCGACGCCGGCCGGCTGACGTGGTACCAGGCGGTCGTCCGGCAGGGCTGGCGCCGCCAGCTGCGGCGCATGTTCGCGGCGCTCAAGGCGCCCGTGCAGCGGCTGGTCCGCGTGCGCATCGGCGGCCTGCGCCTGGGCTCGATGGCGCTCGGCGAGGTTCGCCGGCTGAGCGCGGCCGAGCGCCGCCGGCTGGATGCCCTCGCTGCCTCGTCGGACGGCAGCCACGGCGATCGCTCGCGGCGCGGGCTGGTGGTCAGCCTCGACGGGCCCGGCTCGAGCGGGAAGAGCAGCGTCGGCGGCGCGGCCGCCAGCCATGTCGGCTACCGCTTCTGCGACACCGGCGTGCTCTACCGCGGGCTGACCTGGCTGACGCTCGAGCGCGCGGCCGACCCGGACGACGCCGCTGTGCTGGTGCCGCTGGTCGGCGAGCTCGACCTCGGGCCCGACGACGACGAGCGCTACGTGCGCCTGCACGTTGGCGGCCGCGACGTCACGCACCTGCTGCACACCGCCGCCGTCGACCAGCACGTCAGCCGAGTCTCGCGCCACGCTGCGGTCCGCGCGGCGCTGCTGCCCATCCAGCGCCGGCTGGCCGAAGGCGGCCGCATCATCATGGCCGGCCGCGACATCGGGACGGTCGTGCTGCCCGACGCCGACCTCAAGCTCTACCTCCACGTCTCGCTCGAGGAGCGCGCCCGCCGGCGGGCGTCGGAGCGGGGGCAGCTCGGCGACGCCGAGGCGCTCGTCGCGATCGAGCAGGAGCTGCGCCGCCGCGACGGCATCGACAGCACGCGCACCGTCGCGCCGCTGCGCGTGCCGCCGGACGCGACGGTCATCGAGACAGAGGGCAACACCCTCGACCAGACGGTGGCCGAGGTGGTCGGCCAGATACGCCGGGCTGAGGCGCGGCTGCTCGGCGGCACGGACGGCGCGGAGACCGGTGGTCACGGAGCCTGAGCGGCCGCCGGCCACCCCCGGCGAGAGCCGGCCCGAGCGCGGCGTGCCGCTGCTCATCCGCGGCGCAGCAGCCTTTGCGCGGGCCGTCCTGTCGAGCGTCGCGCGGGTGAGGGTCGACATCCGCGCAGACATCCCGCGCGAAGGCCCGCTGATCATCGTCGCCAACCACCTGAGCAACGCCGACCCCCCGCTCGTCGTCGGCTGGCTGACGCCGATCCTCGGCCGGCCGATGCACATCCTCGCCAAGGAGGCGCTCTTCGTCGGGCCCGTCGGTGCGCTGCTGCGCAGCCAGGGCGTGACGCCGGTGCGCGCCGGCGGCAGCGATGTCGAGGCCTTCCGCGCGGCGCGCGGCGTGCTCGAGCGGGGCGACGTGCTGTGCATCTTCCCGGAGGGGACGCGCAGCCGGACCGGCCACTTACAGCCGCCCAAGCCGGGCGTGGCGCTTCTCGCGACGCGCGCCGACGTGCCGATCGTGCCCGTCGGCATCTCGGGCAGTGACCGCTTCCTCGGGCCCGGCCGGCGGCTGCCGCGCGTCGGGACGCGGATCACGCTGCGTGTCGGCCGCCCGTTCAGGCTGCATCTCGATCCGCAGCGGCCGCGGCGCGAGGCGCTCCACGCCGCCTCGGACGAAATCATGCGCCGCATCGCCGCGCTCATCGAGGCGCCGCACCGCGGACAGTACGAACCGCTGGTAGACGACGCCGACCGGCCCGTCTAGATTCCGTCGGCCCGGCGGAGATCGTCACTCCCGCTGTGTCTGGAGGGAGAGATGCTTCTCGTCGAGCTGTTCCGGCGCTTCCCGATCATCTTCATCGTCGGCATCTTCATCGTCGGCGGCATCCTGCTCAGGGCGTATCTGCCCGGCGCGGCGGCCGACCTGCGCGTAGGCGACTGCTTCGACGAGCCGGCCGACATGAACGACGTGCGCGACGTGCAGCACCGTCCATGCACCGACGCTCACGACGCCGAGGTCTTCGCCGTGCTGACCCACCCGGCGGCGAGCGGCGCCGCCTATCCGACGGAGGATGGCTTCATCGACTTCATCCTCGATGAGTGCGTGCCCGCCTTCGACTCCTACACCGGCACCGCCTTCGACACCCACCTCGAGCTCGACATCGGCTACTTCATTCCTGTCGCCGACGGCTGGCGCGGGGGCGATCGCGGCGTCGTCTGCTACGCCTACCCGGTCAGCGGTCAGAAGCTGACCGCGTCGGTGCGCGCCGCGCAGTAGCCCGGCCGGCCGGCCGTTGAGGGCCGCCCCAAAACGGCTCTGCTCGGCGGTCGGGTGCCATACTTGAGGGGTGAACGGCACCGTTGAACAGGTCCTGATCGCCCGGCGCACCGGCTTCTGCTACGGCGTGCGCGAGGCGATCGACTACGCCCGCCTGGCCGCGGCCGAGGGCAAGAAGACGCACACCTTGGGACAGGTCGTCCACAACGAGGGCGTCATCGCCCAGCTGCAGGGCCAGGGCATCCAGACGGTCGATGCGCTCGACGACGTCGACGAGGGCGCGGCCGTCGTCATCCGCGCCCACGGCGTCAAGCCGGAGGTGATGGCCCGCGCCCAGGCGAAGGGGCTCGACGTCATCGACGGCACGTGCACGTGGGTCATCCAGGAACACCGCGAGCTGGCCGGGCTGGTCGAGGAGGGCTACACCATCGTGCTCCTCGGCACGCCCAACCACGCCGAGGTTGTGGGCATGCTCGGCTTCGCGCCCGACGCCATCGTCGTCGACGAGGAGGAGGACTGGCAGAGCATCCCGCGCACCAAGCGCATGGCGCTGATCAGCCAGAGCACGCAGCCGCCCTGGAAGTTCGAGAAGCTGGCCGCCTTCCTGGTCAGCCGCTGCCACGAGCTGAAGGTCGTCAACACCGTCTGCCCGGTGACCATCCGCCGCCAGCAGGACACGCTCGACCTGGCCCGGCAGGTCGACATGATGGTCGTCGTCGGCGGCCGCAACAGCGCCAACACCAAGGAGCTGACGCGGCTGTGCCAGATCGAGGGCACGCGCGTCATCCAGATCGAGGGAGCGCGCGAGCTGGCCGACCCCGCCGCCTTCGACGGCGCGCGCGTGGTCGGTGTCACGGGCGGCACGTCGACGCCGATCGAGGACCTGCAGGCCGTCGCCGAACGCGTCTACACGCTCGCCGGCACGGCCGAGGCGCAGCAGCGCGCCGCCGAGTTGGCCCACACGGCGCTGACCGCCGTCGCCGAACCGGCCTACCGCAGCACCTCGCTCGACGAGCACGGCAGACCGCGCCGCCGATCCGTCGCCGGCGCCGCATAGCGTGAGCCCGCGCCGCGCCCGGCGCCCAGCGCGGGCGCGCACGGAGGACCTGCCCACCGAGGGTCTGCCCGTCGTCGCCATCGTCGGTCGGCCGAACGTCGGCAAGAGCACGCTCTTCAACCGCATCGTCGGCGAGCGCGTGGCGATCGTCGAGGACCGCGCCCGAACGACCCGCGACCGCCTCTACGACGTCGCCGAGTGGAACGGCCGGCGTTTCATCGTGGTCGACACCGGCGGGCTCGAGGCGCGCCCCGGCGACCCCATCGAGCAGCGCGTGCAGGAACAGGCCAAGCTGGCCATCGAGGAGGCCGATGTGATCCTCTTCCTGGCCGACGCGGAGGCCGGCCTGACGCCGGCCGACCAGGAGGCCAGCGAGCTGCTGCGCACCGCCCGCGCGCCGGTCCTCGTCGCGGTCAACAAGTCCGACAACCCGCGCCGCGAGCTGGAGGCGGCCGAATTCCACAGCCTTGGCTGGGAGGAGACCCACGCGATAAGCGCGCTGCACGGCCGGGGCGTGGCCGACCTGCTCGACGCGGTCGTGTGGGCGCTGCCGCCGGAGTCGGTGCAGGAGCTCGAGCGCAAGCGCCGCGAGGCCGAGCACGAGGCCGCGGCGGCGGAGGGCTGGGAGGTCGGAGCGCCGGCGCGCGGGGTGCAGGAGCTGGAGGAGTCGGAAGCCGAGGCGGCGTACGCCCTCGACGATCGGCCGGCGCGCATCACCATCGTCGGCCGCCCTAACGTCGGCAAGAGCTCGCTGCTCAACCGGCTGCTGGGCGAGGAGCGGCTGATCGTCAGCGACGTGCCGGGCACGACGCGCGACGCGATCGACCTCCAGCTCGAGTGGGCCGGTCGCTCTTTGCGGCTCGTCGACACGGCCGGCATCCGCCGCCGCGGCCGGGTGGCATCCGGGCCGGCGGCCGAGCGCTTCGCCACGCTGCGCGCGCTGAAGGCCGTCTCGCGCTCGGACGTGGCGGTGCTCATCCTCGACGCGACGGACGGACTGACGGCCCAGGACGCTCACGTCGCAGGCTACGTCGTCGAGGAGGGCGTCGGGCTCGTCCTCGCGATCAACAAGTGGGACCTCGTCGAGAAGACGGGCACGACGTTCGACGAGTATCGCGCCGCGATAGTGCGCGAGGCGCCGTTCCTCGACTTCGCGCCGGTCGTCGCCATCAGCGCCAAGACGGGGCAGCGCGTCGGCCGCGTCCTGGAGCACGCGCTGGAGGTGGCCGCCGAGCGCCGCCGCCGCGTGCCGACGGGCACGCTCAACGCCCTGCTGCGCGACGCGACGTTCCGCCAGCCGCCGCCGATGGTCCGCGGCAAGCGGCCGCGCTTCCTGTACGCCACGCAGGCGAGCATCGAGCCGCCGACGTTCGTGCTCTTCGCCAGCGACGCGGCGCACGTCCACTTCAGCTACAGGCGCTACCTCGAGAACCGCATCCGCGAGGCGTTCGGTTTCGCCGGCACGCCGATCAGGCTGGTGCTGCGCGAGCGCCAGCGCGAGTCGTTCGAGCCGCGACGGCCGCGCCGGTCACGGCAGGGACGGCAGCCGCGCGGGTCGCGCAGCCCCGCTCGTCGCTGAGAAGAAGGGAGCAGGGAGGCGTGGAGCGACACGCCCGCCGGGCGGTGGTCGGCGCCGGCACGTGGGGCACGACGCTGGCGCTGCACCTGGCCAAGCTGGGGCCGGTCGTGCTCGTCGCGCGCGACCCGGAGCACGCCGCGCAGATCGCCGAGGAGCGCCAGAACCGCCGTTACCTGCCCGGCATCAACCTGCCCGTTGAGGTCGAGGTGACGGCCGACGAGGCGGCGGTCGCGTCGGCCGACGAGCTGGTCGTCTTCGCCGTGCCGGCGGGCGCCATGCGCGAGGTCGCCGGTGGCGTGGCGGCTCACGTCCACGAGGCGGCGATCCTGCTGTCGGTGGCGAAGGGCATCGAGCACGGCACGCTGCTGCGCATGACGCAGGTGCTGGCCGAGATCGTGCCGGCGGCGGACGGCCGCATCGCGGCGATGTCCGGCCCCAATCTGGCGCTCGAGATCGCGCGCGGGCTGCCCGCCAGCTCGGTCGTCGCGGCGGAGGACGAGGCCGTCAGCAGGCGCGTCACCGAGATGCTCGGCACGCGCTCGTTCCGCCTCTACACCAACCGCGACATGATCGGCGTGGAGCTGTGCGGCGCGCTCAAGAACATCATCGCCATCGCCGCCGGTGCCGCCGAGCAGCTGGGCTTCGGCGACAACGGCAAGGCCGGCCTGATCACGCGCGGCCTGGCCGAGATCACGCGCCTGGGCATCGCCGCCGGCGCCAATCCGCTGACGTTCGCCGGGCTGGCCGGGCTGGGTGACGTCAACGCGACGTGCTACTCGGCGCTGTCGCGCAACCACCGCCTGGGCGTCGAGCTGGCCAGGGGCCGGCGCTGGTCCGACATCGAGGGCACGCTGCCCGGCGTCGCCGAGGGCGCCTACACGGTTACGTCCGCGCTGGACATGGCCGCGCGCTTGGGCGTCGAGATGCCCATCGCGCAGGAGGTCCACAACGCGCTGTTCGAGGGCAAGAGCGTCCAGCGCTGCCTGATCGACCTGCTCTCGCGCGAGCAGAAGGACGAGCTGGCGGGGGTAGAGGAGTGGGCGCGACGCGCCTTCGCCGAGCGCTGATCGCTGTAACGACTCTGCAAGCCAGGCGCGACCGCACCGGAGTGCCCTACTCCAAACATAGCCGCAGCCCCACCGGTACCCGGGATGCGCCGTGATGCCCATTGGTCATCTCGCCGGCGGCGTGGATCGGCCCTAGTCTGGTGGCCTTCGTAGCGGGCTGGGAGGTCGGCAACCGAACAGGCCAGGTGGGAACCGCGGGGGCGGGGGCCGTGTGCCGAAGGTCGGCAACTCCGCATCTCGGCGATTGGTTCCGGTCACGCACCGTCGGGGCGCGAGCTCGATAATCAAGAGCCGCCGGCGTCGGGACAGAGCCTGGTTGCCGCCCAGCCCAATTCCTCCTCCAACGGCCGACTGCCGCAGGCCCTCTGCTAGACTCAACCGAGTCGGGGCGTGGCGCAGCCTGGTAGCGCACTTGAATGGGGTTCAAGAGGTCCCGCGTTCGAATCGCGGCGCCCCGACCACCT
>CAYRMQ010000094.1:0-10893 GCA_964425305.1 uncultured Anaerolineaceae bacterium
GAGATCGTGACGACGGCCGGGTCGTCCCAGAAGAGCGCCTGCGTGCCGTCGCCGTGATGGACGTCGAGGTCGACGTAGAGCACGCGGTGGCCGGCATCGCGCGCACGGGCGACGCCGAGGGCGACGTCGTTGTAGATGCAGAAGCCGCCGGCGCGGTCGGCCATCGCGTGGTGCAGCCCGCCGCCGGGGTGGAAGGCATGCTCGACCTCGCCGCCGAGGATCCGCTCGACGGCCTCGATCGAGCCGCCGGTGACGGTCGCCGCCGCCTCGTGCATGCCGGCGAAGGCCGGCGTGTCGCCCGGCCCGATGCCCGCCTGCGGCGGCAGCCACGGGTCGTCCGAGAAGGCACGCACGGTGGCGATGAAGTCGGTCGTGTGCAGCCGGCGGAGCTGCTCGTCGTCGGCCCGTGGCGGGTCGGCGAAGCGCGTCGCGCCAAGTGTCCTCAGCAGGTCGATCGACGGGCCAAAGCGCAGCGGCGTGAGCGGGTGCTCGGGCCCGAAGTCGTGGAGCAGGCTGGCCTCGCCGTAGATGACCAGCGGCTCGCTCACTCGCTGACGCTCCACTCGCTGCCGGCCAG
The DNA here is from genome assembly GCA_964425305.1 of uncultured Anaerolineaceae bacterium. Lineage (GTDB taxonomy): Bacteria > Chloroflexota > Limnocylindria > Limnocylindrales > CSP1-4 > JALYGJ01. The sequence continues at coordinate 578 of CAYRMQ010000094.1, forward strand.
CGCCTCCTGCCAGGCGTCGTCCGCCGGCCGGCCCGTGGCGAGGCCGGCGGCGTAGCGACCGACGAGGGAGGCAAAGGCGCCGCCGCCCTCGGCCGGCGCGGTCAGGATGGTCGCGTCCGCCGGCAGCTCGGCCGGCCCGGCCGCGCCCTCGGCGACAACGACGATGAGCCGCGCTCCGTGGTAGCGCGCCGCGTCGCGGGCGACGGCCAGCGCCTCGGGCTCGAGCGGCTCGGCCACGATCAGCACGCGGCAGTCGGCGTGGTACTGCAGGCCGAGATCGATGTCGCGCGCGTCGAGGCGCGGCCTCGGCCCTGCGGCCCTCCCCTCCACCGGCGTCGCGCCGGCCGGGTCGCGCAGCAGCGCCGCATGGCCGATGCCCGCCCGGCCCAGCGCGACCGCCACGAGGTCGCCGTCGCCGTCGTCGCCGACGCTGCCCACCAGCTCGACGGGCGCGCCGGCCTCGACGGCGGCCAGGCAGATGCGGGCGGCGCGCCCGGCCAGGCGCTGCCCCTCGTCGAGCGCCGGCCGGCCGATGACCAGGATCACGCCGGCGGCGCGTCCGGTGGAACGACGGTCAACGGCCCCAGCTCGGCCTCGCGCAGTGGCCCCTCCACGCGCCGGGCGTCGCCGACCACGACGATCGATGCGTCGTCGGGGCGGATGTGCGCCTGCGCCGCGCGCAGCACGTCGGCCGTCCCGAGGGCGGCGATCTGCGGCCGGTAGCGGTCGAGCTCGTCATCGGGCAGCTCGAAGATGGTCAACCCGGCCAGCGCCGCGGCGACCGGCGCGGCGCCCTCGAAGCGGAGCGGGAAGACGCCGACGAGGTAGTCGCGCACCGTCGCCAGCTCGTGCTGCTCGACCTCCGCCTCGCGCATGCCGCGCAGCACAGCCATCGTCTCGGTGATGGCCGGCACGGTCACGTCGGTCTCGACGCCGGCGCGGATGACGAACGGTCCGGCCGAGCGGCGCATGTCGAAGCTGGAATGGACGCCGTAGGTCCAGCCGCGCTCCTCACGCAGCAGCCGGTTGAGGCGCGAGCCGAACGTCCCGCCGACGAGCGCGTTGAGGACGGCCACGGCGTGGAAGTCGGGTGTCTGCCGCGGCAGCCCGATGTGGCCGATGCGCAGCTCCGACTGGGCCGACCCGGGGCGGTCGACGAGGACGACCCGCGGACTGGCCGGATGCGGGATCGCCTGCGCGTCGGCCGGCGGCGACGGGTTGCCCTGCCAGCCGCCGAAGCGCTCGGCGACGAGGGAGGGCACGTCGAGCTCGTCGAGGTCGCCGGCGACGATGATCGTCGCGCGCGACGGTGACAGCGCGGCGGCGTGGCGCTCGACGACGGCGTCGCGATCGATCGTCGTCACCGTCACGTCGATGCCGCCGAGCGGCCGGCTGTACGCGCTGGCCGGGTCGTAGATCGTCTCGGGGAAGACGCGCTCGGCGCGGCGGCGCGGGTCGGCGCGCGCCTGGAGCAGGTCGTTCAGGCGCTCCTCGCGCAGGCGCTCGACTTCGTCGGCCGGGAAGCGCGGCTCGAGCGCCATCTCGGCGAGCAGCGCCAGCGCCGGCCGGAAGCGCGAGCGCGGCACCTCCAGGCTGCAGTTGAGCGACTCCCACGTCACCTCGGCATGGAGCTCGGCGCCGAGGCGCTCGGCGGCCTCGATGAAGGCGATCGCGTCGAGGCGCCGCGTGCCCTCGGTCAGGGCGCGGCCGGCGAGGGCGGTCACGCCGCCCAGCTCGGAAGGCTCGGCCGTCGCGCCACCGGGCAGCACCAGCAGCGCGGCCAGCAGCCGGCGACCGGGCAGGTGGGCAGCGATGACGGTCAGGCCGTTGTCGAGGCGCGTCCGCTCGAAGGCCGGGAAGTGGTACTCGCGCGGCGGGCCGGGCGTTGGCCGCACGTCGAGCACCGACAGGTCGGACTCGGCCGGCGGCGTGATCACCGTCGCCGACGGCGGCTCGGGCGTCAGCTCGGTCGGCTGCTCCTGCTCGACGTCGGCGAACGGGTCCTCGTCGGTGACGAAGCCCTTCTCGGGCTGCTCCTCGGCCGGCTGGGCGCCCGGCTGGGCGGGACCCTCGCCGGCGTGGCTCCGTCGGCGCTCGTCGGTCATCGGCCGCCGTTGCCCGCAGTCGCCGGGACGTAGGTCAGCACGACGCGGTTGTCGGGCCGGAACACCCCGCGCGCCACGTCGCGGATGTCGTCGGCGGTGACCGACAGGTAGCGCGGCAGCTGCTCATTGATCATCTCGGGCCGGCCGAAGAGCGTGGCGAACATGGCCAGCCGGTCGGCGACCTCCTCCACCCGCCCGAGCGCGCCCAGCTCGTTGGCCTCGATCAGGGCGCCGGCGCGGGCCAACTCGTCATCGGTCGGTGGCTCCTCGCCGGCCAGCCGCTCGAGCTGCTCGAGGTAGGCCCGTTCGGCGGCCTCGACGTCGACCGCCGGCCGGACGGTGACCCAGCCACCGAAGAAGGTCGCGCCGCCGATCAGCGGCAGGCCGAAGGCGGTCACGTCCTGTGCCAGCCGCCGCTCGCGCACCAGCCGCCGGTGGAGGCGGCTGCCCTTGCCGCCGGCGAGTACCTGCGCGGCCACCTCCAGCGCGTCGTACTCGCGCGTGCCGTAGGGCGGGCAGCGGAAGCCGAAGTGGATGCGCGCCAGCGGCACCTCGTCGGGCACGACCTCGCGCACCTCGCGGCCGATGCGCGGCTCGACCTCGGGGAGCGGCGGCTGACGGATGTAAGGATTCGGCGGGATTACGCCGAAATAGCGCGCCGCCGCGGCGTGTGCCGCCTCCTCGTCGACGTCGCCGGCGATCGCCAGGACCGCGTTGTTGGGCGCGTACCAGTGGCGGAAGAAGGAGGTCACGTCCTCCAGCGTCGCCGCGTCGAGATCCGCCATCGAGCCGATCGGGATGTGGTGGTAGGGGTGCTCGGGAGGGAAGACGCCGGCCATGATCTTCTCGTAGAAGGTGCCGTAGGGCCGGTTGTCGTAGCTCTGGCGCTTCTCGTTCTTGACCACCTCGCGCTGGTTGTCGAGGTTCTCCTGGTCGAGCGCGTCGAGGAGGGTCGCCATCCGGTCCGCCTCCAGCCACAGCGCGACCTCGAGCTGGTGCGAGGGCAGCGTCTCGAAGTAATTGGTGCGGTCGAAGTAGGTCGTCGCGTTGTTCACGCCGCCCGCGCTCTGGACGATGCTGAAGTGCTCGGCCTTGGTGACGTGGCGCGAGCCCTGGAACATGAAGTGCTCGAAGAGGTGCGCGAAGCCGGTCCGGCCTGGCTCCTCGTGGCGCGAGCCGACCTCGTACCAGATGTTGATCGCGACGACGGGCGCGAGCTGGTCAGGGGCGACGATGACGCGCAGGCCGTTGTCGAGGCGGCGCTCGCTGAAGGCGATGCTGGGCAGGTCCGTCAGGGCTTGGGCCACGTCGCGGATTGTGCCATCCGCACTTGGCCTTGACAGCGGCCGGCGCGGCGTGTTAGAAATGCATCTAACAGCAGTTAGCGAGGAGTTATCAGCCGATGCCAGCCCGAACGGAACGCCGAGCCGCCGCGCCGGTCGCCCAGCGACCGATGGTGCGCGACGTGTCCGGCCGCTCGGCGCGGGTCGAGCTGAGCTTCGAGGCACGCACGGCGTACGACTTCGTGCTCAGCCTCTACGTCTGCGCGGGGGACGAGTCGGACCTACTGCCCGAGGATGCCGCGTGGCTGGAGCGAGCACGCAGGGCCCTGCCCGACCTGCGTCGCGACGAGCTGGAGATCTGCTTCGGCGACAAGTCGCAGTCGATCTTCCGCAGCCTGCCGCTGATCGTCGCCGACGATCTGGCGCTGCGCGACGCGGCCGCCCTCGTGTCTGCCGTCGACCGGCTCGACGAGCGCGAGCTGGCGCACCTCTTCGTGGAGGACATGCTCCGCTACGACGGTGCGGCCGATCTCGCCGAGCGCGTCCTGGACGGCGACAAGCAGGCACTCGACGAGGCCAAGCGCCTGCTCGATGAGCGCCACTGGGCGTCCTTGTCGGAGCTCCTTGCCGACCGCGCCACGCGGATCGGACGGATGCGCGAGGTGCTTCACGCGTGGCTGCCGCTGTACCAGGAGATCGAGCCGCGCGTCGCCGACATGCTCGAGCGCGACGTGGCCCGCCGCGGCCCGGCCAGCGATGGCGACGTCGCGTCGCTAATCGAGCACACGACCGGCGGCATCCGCTGGTTCCCCGAGGCCGGCGTGCGGCGCGTGATCATGGCGCCGGTCTACTTCGGCCGGCCGTACAACTACATCTACCAGGGCGCCGACTGGCGGCTGTTCCTGTACCCGCTGGCCGAGGAGGCCCTCGGACCGACCGACCAGGCGCTGCCCTCGCCCGCCGTCGTGCGCCTCTACCGCGCGCTCGGCGACGCGACGCGTATGCGCATCCTGCGCCTGCTGGCCGACCGCGACTGGTACCTGACAGAGCTGGCCCAGCAGCTCGAGCTGTCCAAGCCGACGATGAAGCACCACCTGGCGCTGCTGCGAGCGGCGGGGCTGGTGACGGTCACCGACCAGGGCAGCATGACCTACTACAGCCTGCGTCGCGAGCGCGTGCGCGAGGCGGGCATCGAGCTAGAGCGCTACCTGGGCTGACCGACCGTGCAACCGATCCACGAGTCAAGCGTGTTCAAGAGTTAGACAACTGGCTTACACGAGGAAGAGAAAGGGAGAAAGGAGAGACCGATGCGTGGCACCGAACTGCTCGTCTCGAGCATCATCGCCGGCAAGCTCCGGCAGGCCGAGCAGGCGCGCCTGGCGCGCCTGGCACGGACGGCACCAGCGCCGGCGGTCCGCCGTGACCCGTGTGAGGTACCGAATAGCCCGGAGTGCCTGGGCAAGCTGAAGGCCGCCAACCGCCCCGCCTGACGCGGGGCGGTCCACCTTCTGCGCGCGGGAATAGCGCGCGAAGCTTGACGGGCGGCCGCATCATCGGCCGCGATGAGCACGGCCCAGCCGGTCAGCCCGCCGATCACAAGGCCGATCGCGCCCGTCGGCCGGCCGACCAAGCCCCTCCCTTGGCGTCACCTCCTCAACCTGTCGATCTACTGGCTCGGCATCAACGTCATCTGGTCGGGGCTGGGCAACGTCATCTACCAGGCCCGCCTGCGCGAGATGTTCGGCGAGGCGCTCGGGCCGGGCTTCGTCTCGCTGCTGATCACAGTGCCTGTCTTCGTGTCGGTGCTCGTCCAGCCCACCGTCGCCGCCATCTCCGACTACACCATCACCCGCTGGGGCAGGCGCAAGCCGTACATCCTCATCGGCACGCTGCTCGACATGCTCTTCCTGTGGCTGCTCGCCGAGGCGCGCGTCTTCGAGGCGATCCTCGTCTTCGTCATCCTGCTGCAGTGCTCGTCGAACTTCGCGCAGGGACCGTTCCAGGGCTACGTGCCCGACCTAGTGCCGGCCAAGCAGGTCGGCATCGCCAGCGGGCTGATGGGCGTGATGATCATCGGCGGCCAGATCGTCGGCGTCGGCATCGCCAGCCTGGGCCTGCTGCAACTTGGCCAGATCCCGTTCGAGCCGGGCACGCCCGAGGCGGCGCAGGCGGCGCAGGAGGCGTTCTTCATCCCCACTCTCGCGCTCGGTGCGATCGAGCTGGTGACGATGATCCTCTTGATCGCAACCGTCGACGAGGGCCGCGCGGCGCCTTCGCGGGAGGGGCGCTCGTGGCTGCAGATCGCCCTCGGTGCGTGGGGCACCGACATCCTCAAGGAGCGCAGCTACGTCTGGCTGCTCGTCTCGCGCCTCTTCTACCTGATGTCGCCGGCGCTGCTGACCGGCATCGGCCTGTTCTACCTGACGCAGGCGCTCGGCTTCGCGCGTGAAGGTGCCGCCGGCGCGCTGCTCGTCATCGCCGCCGTCCTCGGCAGCACGACCGGCCTGACGACGTTCCCGGCGGCGCGCCTGTCCGACCGCATCGGCCGCAAGCGCGTCATCTACATCGCGATCGCGATGGGCATGGCCGGCATGGCCGGAGTGGGCCTCGCGCCAACCTTCCCGCTGGCCGTCGTGGCGCTGATACCGGTCGGCATCTCGGCCGGCGCCTTCCTGGCCGTCGACTGGGCGCTGATGACCGACATCATCCCGAAGGCGACGACCGGCCGCTACATGGGCATCTCCAACGTGGCGACGGCGGTCTCCGGGCCGCTCGGCCTGGGCATCGGCGGCGCGGTGGTGACATTCCTCGTGCTGGCCGGCCTGCCGCCCGAGCTGCGCGACCTGCCCGTCCCGCCCGCCACCGAGAGCACGATGTACGAGGCGGCGCCGCGCATCGCGATGCTCATCACGCTCGTGTTCCTGGCCATCTCGGCGCTGACCCTCACCCGCGTCGAGGAGCGCCGCCGCGAGGACTGAGCCGGCCGCCTCCACCGACCGTCCCGTGGCCCTCCCGCAGGGCCGCCGTCTGTGCCTGCCTCGGGCCGACCAATGACCACCGCTCCAGCCGCCAATGACCACCAGTCATCAGAAGTGAGCAAGACACGTCGACGTGCGTTGCCGACGGCAGCGCAACTCTCCCTGACCGGCCAGGCGAGCGCCTCAAGGCTCGCAATATGACTGGGAGTCCTAGCTCGGCACGTATCCGCCCACGCTGACCTCCAGGCGGTCGACGTCGTGCAGGAAGGCGCTTTGCCTAAGCCCACCAGTCATATTCGTGACGACAACTGCTCGCGCACGGGCATCGCGCGGCATGTCTGGCCCCGTCTCGCCGGCCCGCGCTCAGCTTGAACGATTCCTAAGCCTGTCAGTCATACACCGGGCGCGGGAAATCCGGGAAACCGTTGCGCGCTACTGTCCGGCTGCCGAGCCCCCCACCCGCTCCACGCTCAGCGCTCCTGCCGCCAACGGCTCGCGCAGCACGTAGAACTGGTCGAAGCCCTCGTTCGGGATGGCGGCCACTGCCCGCCGCAGCAGGGCCGTCTGCTGCGCGACGACGTCGCGCTCGACCTGCCGCTCCGGGCGCATCACATTGTGGGCCTGGAACAGCTGATCGGGCAGGTCGAAGACGATCGCCACGGCGGGCATGCCGTAGCGCGCCGCCAGCCGCAGCCAGCGCCTGCGGCTCGACGCACGCAGGCTGGTCGCGTCGATCACCGTCAGCAGCTGCCGGCTCAGCCGGCCGTGGAGGAGCTGCGCCAGGATGGCGAAGGCCTCGGCCGACGCGGCCTGGTCGTTGGGGTCATCGGCGAGCATCGCGCGCAGGCTATCCGACGACAGGATCTCGGTCGGCCGGAAATTCGCCCGGGCGAACGTCGACTTGCCCGCCCCCGACGGCCCGACGAGCACGACCAGCGACGGATCGGGAACTTCCAGCCGCAGGCTGCTCACGCGCCGCCGCTCACGCGCCGCCGACCCCGCCGCTCACGCGCCGCCGGCGGGCAGGAGCTCGCCGCGCTGGAGGCGCCCTGCTTCCGGCTGCGGCAACCAGGTCGAGGGACCCAACTCGAGCCAGCCGTGCTCGCGCGCAAGCTCGGAGGCGGCCGAGGCGAGCGCCTCGAAGCCGGCGACCTGCGACTGCGGCAGGCTCGCGATCGACCACGGGAAGATGGGCACCGGATCTGTCAGCCGGCAGACCCTGCCGCCGGGCACCGGCGTGTGGTCGCTGCACACGAGCATCGGCACGCCCTGTCGCTGCAAGTGATAGGCCTGCTCCTCGAGACCGATTGCCGCGGGATGCGGGGGCGTCGGCCGGGCCCGGCTGAGCGCCAGGAACTGGCTGACCAGGTCGGACCACTCTGCCGCATGGATCTGCCCCTCGATGGCCGTGCCGCCGACGATCATCCAGCCCACCGGATTGGCGTCGATCTCGACCCCTTCGAGCTCGTCGATTGGCAGACTCTCGGCGCCGCTCAACGGATGCGCCTCGGGCACGAGCAGGGCCATCGGCTCGAGCCGGACGAGCCGGCGCTCGACTGCACCGCCGAGGTCCTGGCCGAGCCAGTCGGCGCGCCCGACGGCGGCGTCGATCTCGCCGTTGAGCAACGCCCGCATCGCGCCGGCCATGCCACCACCGTAGTGGCCGCGAAACTCGACTCCCGGCTCCATCGCCCGCGCCCGATCGAGGATGCGCGGGCCCGTCAACCGATCCTCGGCGACGAGGTCGACCAGCAGCGGCCGCTGCGGCTGGCGGATGTCGCGCACGATCGCGTCGTGTAGCGCCACCAGCTCGCGCGCCCGCTCGAGCAGGCGCTCGCCGGCCGGCGTCAGGCTGACCCGTCGCGTCGTGCGGACCAGCAGCTGCGTGCCCAGGCGCCGCTCGAGCGACCTGATGTCGCGGCTCAGCGCCTGCTGGGCGACGAACAGCCGGGTCGCCGCCCGCGTGAAGTGGAGCTCCTCGGCGACCACCACGAAATAGCGCAGCGACCGGATGTCGAGCTCCGCCCCGATCTCGGCAGTCCGCGCCCCAGGAGATGCGTCCTCGTGGGTATTCACGCGCTGGAGATGTTAATCGGTCGCGAGCAGGTGTTGGACTTCAGCCTGCCCCTGGTCGATCGTGGGCCCGTAATCGCAACGCACGAAAGGAGTACGGAAAGATGATCGATCCGGGAGCAATCGGAACCCTGCTGATCGGCCTGCGCGCCAACGGCGCCAGCCTCGATTTCGGCTTCGATGACGATCGGCGACCGGCGCGCAGCCCGCGACGGCAGCAGCGGCTGCTGGCCCTCAGCGCCCGCGCCATGCGCCGGCTGGCGGATCGCCTGGATCCCGTGCCGCTGGAGGTCGAGCCGGCCAGTTGAGCCCTGGCCGTGCCGGCGACTGCTCAGGCCGGGACGGAGGCAAGCTCGCCGGCCAGCCACTCCTCCAGTGGGCGGACGTCGCCGACGGCCGCCATCACCGACGGCGCCAGCGATGCCGCCGCCGCGACGGCAGTGTCGATCGAGGTCAGGCAGAGCACGCCCTCGGCGACCGACGCCAGGCGGATCTCACCGGCGTCGCGCACCGGCCGCGACTCGGGCGACGGCGTGTTGACGACGAGCAGCACCTCGCCCGAGGCGATGGCGTCGAGCACGCTCCGGCGGCCGGCCGGCTCCTCCCCCACCCGCGCCAGCTCCTCGACCTCATACTCGAGCCGGCGCAGCTCGGCCGCCGTACCGGCCGTCGCGCAGAACCGATACCCCACGACCGCCAGGTCGCGCGCCAGCTCGGGTAGCAGGACCTTGTCGCGATCGGCGATCGAGAGCAAGGCCAGCGCCCCCGCCCTGCTCGGTATCGGCGGATTCAGCGCCGCCGAGCGCAGCGCCTTGGCCATCGCCACCCGCGCGTCTGCGTGCAGCCCGATGACCTCGCCCGTCGACTGCATGGCCGGCCCGAGCGACGGGTCGACGCCGCGCAGCTTGGTCGTCGAGAAGACCGGCGCCTTCACCGCCACCAGCCCGCGCGCCGGCAGCAGGCCGCCCGGCCAGCCAATGTCGGCCAGCCGCTCGCCGAGCGCGACGCGCGTGGCGAGCTCGACCATCGGCACGCCCGTCACCTTCGACATGAACGGCACCGTCCGGCTTGCGCGCGGGTTGACCTCGAGAAGGTAGACGCCGTCGTCGCGGACGATGAACTGGGCGTTGATCAGCCCGCGCACGTTGATCGCCAGCGCCAGCCGCGTCAGCGCATCGACGATCAGCTCCTGCTCGACCCGCCCGATGCGTTGTGGCGGATAGACGGCCACCGAATCGCCCGAGTGGACGCCCGCTCGCTCGACGTGCTCGAGCAGGCCGGGAATGACCACCCGCTCGCCATCGGTGATCGCGTCGACGTCGATCTCGAGCCCTTCGAGGTACGCGTCGAGCCTGACCGGCCGTTCCTGGTCGACGGCCGCCGCTCGCTCGATCAGCCGGGCCAGGTCAGCCGGCCCGTAGGCGAAGTCGACGGCCAGGCCACCAATGACATACGAAGGGCGGACGATGACCGGGTAGCCCACCCTCTCGGCGACGACCAGCGCCTCGTCGAGGGAGGTCGCCATGCCGCCCTCCGGCTGGGGGATGCCGAGGCGCTCGACCAGGCCGGCGAAGCGCGTCCGCTCCTCGGTCTGCTCGATGGCGTCGAGGTCGAGCCCGCGCAGGCGGATGCCGGCGTCGGCCAGCGGCTGGGCCAGGCCGAGCGGCGTCTGGCCGCCAAACTGGATGAAGGCCTCGGGCGGACCGTCGGGCGCGACCGCTTCGGCGCGCAGGACCTCGACGACGCTCTCGGCGTCGAGCGATTCGAAGTAGAGCCGCGACGAGGCGTCGAAGTCGGTCGAGACCGTCTCCGGGTTGGAGTTGACCATCAGCGCCTGCCAGCCGATGCCGCGCAGCGCCTCGGCAGCCTGCACCGCG
>CAYRMQ010000095.1:0-10803 GCA_964425305.1 uncultured Anaerolineaceae bacterium
GTTCTACATCTTCTACTCGATGTTCGGCTTCCAGCGGACGGGCGACATGTTCTGGCAGTTCGCCGACGCGCGCGGCCGCGGCTTCCTGCTCGGCGCCACGGCCGGCCGGACGACGCTCAACGGCGAGGGCCTGCAGCACGAGGATGGGCACAGCCTGGTGCTCGCCTCGGTTGTGCCCAACATCCGCGCCTACGACCCGGCCTTCGCCTACGAGACCGCCGTCATCGTGCGCGACGGCATCGAGCGGATGTACGGCGCCAGGCCGCAGGACGTCTTCTACTACCTGACGCTGTACAACGAGAACCACGTCATGCCGGCGCGGCCGGAGGGGGTCAGCGACGAGGACATCGTGCGCGGGCTATACCGTTTCCGCGAGGCGCCCAAGCTGAAGGGTGCGAACGGCCGGGCGCCGCTGCGCGCGACGCTGCTCGCCAGCGGCTCGATCATGCAGCAGGCGCTGCGCGCGCAGCAGCTGCTCGCCGAGAAGCTGGGCGTCGCGGCCGAGGTGTGGAGCGCGCCGTCGTACCAGCTGCTGCGCAACGAGGCGCTCGAGGCGGATCGCTGGAACCGGCTCCACCCGGCCGAGGAGCCGCGCGTGCCGCTCGTCACGCAGCTGCTGCGTGAGCCGGCCGAGCAGGGCCCGATAGTCGCTGTCAGCGACTACATCACAGCCTGGCCCGACCTGGTCGCGCGCTGGATCCCGGGCGGCTGGTGGCGCTCGCTGGGCACCGACGGCTTCGGCCGCAGCGACACGCGCGAGGCGCTGCGCCGCTTCTTCGAGATCGACGCCGAGCACATCGCGGCCGCCGCTCTCGCCGAGCTGGCACGGTGCGGCCGCGTCGACGGACGGCGCGCGGAAGAGGCCATCACCGAACTCGGCCTCGACCCGGCGGCGTCGTTCTCGCTGCGCAGCTGATTCTCCGGCGCCTAGCGCTGCCCGCCGCGGCGGCGCTGATCGTGATCGTCGCCGCCCTCGCCAGCGGCGCTTTGGGCGGCCTGTTGCCCGGAGCGGGGCAGCCGCTGTGCGAGGTGGGCGGCACGGTCAGCGAGTGCGGCCGCGTCACGGGCATCGTGCTGGCGATCGAGGGCGCCGGCCCCGCCGACGTATCACGCTTCACCCTTCGCACGGCCGACGGCGAGGTGCTCGACTTCGCCGTCGAACGCCTGGAGCTGACCGGCGGCGGCAAGGTCGCGCCGCACCTGCGCGAGCACCAGGTCGACGGCCTGCCGATCGAGGTCGAGTACAAGATCGACAGCGGCCGCCACGTCGCGCTGCGCTACACCGACGCCGAGTAGGCCTGCCATGGGGATGCCGATCTCGGGCGAGCGCTGAGATGACCTGGCGCCCGCCGATGTCGACGACGCCGATATGGCTTCGGTTGGGACGCGCTCACCACCTCGGCATGACATGGCTCACCGCGGGGTGCCGTGCCGGGGCAGCCGCCAGCGCCCGTCACAGCCGCGCGTCCGCCAGCGTCCACCGAGCGTGACTTCGCCAAGCGCGCGCCACTCGGCCGGCAGAGCCTTCGCGTGGCTGATCGCCAGCGGCATCGCCGTTCTGCTCGCGTTTGCTCCCGCCGCCGTCATTGGGAACTGGGCGGGAGAAGGCGTACGCGAGACGGCGCCGTCCGGCTGGGCGTGGCGCTCGGTGCCTGGGCTGCGCTGGGCAGCGCCGGTGCGATCGGGCTGGCGGCCGCACTGATCGGTGTCGGGCGCGTGCCGTCAGCTCTCGTGGCAGCCGCAGCCGGCGCAATTGCAGCCGGTGCCTGCGCGGCCGCGGTGGTCGTCTCGACCGAGCTGCGCTACGGCCTGTTCGACACCGACTACGCCGGCAAAGTCGCGCTGCTGCCGGTCGCCGTCGTGGCCGCCACAGTCGGCCTTTCGTCCTGGCTCGCGTCGGCCGGCCTCGCGCGCTACTTCGCGCTCGTGGTCGTGTGCGTCGCGATCGTCGCCGTCGGTTTGCTCGCCATCGACAGCGCGCCCGGCGCCTCCGACGGCATCAGCGCCTCGGGCTCGCCGGCGATCGCCGCCTTCGTCGTTGCCGGCGGCTACGGCCTGCTCGCCGCCGGCGTGTTCGTGGGCAAGCGGGCAAAGTCGGACTGATCGCCCGCGCGAACCGGCGATCTGCGGCACGATTCGGGCGTGTCTCGCTGGGTTACGCCCCTGCTGGCGCTGACCGTGGCGTCGTGCACCGTCTTCGAGGACCCGGGCACTCCTCGCCCGACCGGCATCCAGCTGACGCCAACACCGGCCACCTCACCGACCCCGGCGCCTGCCACCGACCGTCCGGCGGGCAGTCCGCCGGCGACCTCTCCGACCTCCACGCCGCCGCCGGTCACGCCGGCACCCACCTTTGATCCCGACGCCGTCTCGGTCGGCTTCGAGACGTTCGTGACGGGTCTCGAGGCGCTGACCCATCTGACGCATGCCGGCGACGGCAGTGGGCGGCTCTACGCCGTCGAACGCGCGGGGCGCATCCACGTCATCGAGGCCGACGGGTCGGTCCACGGCCAGCCCTTTCTCGACATCACCGACCGCGTGACCGCCGGCGGCGAGCGCGGCCTGCTCGGGCTTGCCTTCCATCCGGATTACGCCGACAACGGCCGCTTGTTCGTCAACTACATCGACGGCCGCGGCCACACCGTCGTCGCCGAGTTCGCGCGTGCGACCGACACGACCGCCGACGCCGGCTCCGAGCGCCAGATGCTCTACCTCGAGCAGCCCTTCGGCAACCACAACGGCGGCATGGTCGAGTTCGGCCCGGACGGGCGGCTGTACGTGTCGAGCGGCGACGGCGGCGGAGCGGGTGACCCGCAGCGTGCCGGCCAGGACCTTTCGACGCTGCTCGGCAAGCTCCTGCGCATCGACGTCAATTCCGGCGAGCCGTATGCGCTACCGGCCGACAACCCATTCGTCGGCCGTGACGGCGCCCAGCACGAGATCTGGGCATGGGGCCTGCGCAACCCCTGGCGCTTCAGCTTCGACCCGGCCGACGGAGCGCTGTTCATCGCCGACGTCGGGCAGAACCGGTGGGAGGAGATCAACGCCGAGCCGGCCGGCGCCGGCGGGCGCAACTACGGCTGGAACGTGATGGAGGGCCCGGAGTGCTTCCGCGCCGAGGACTGCGACATGAGCGGGCTGACGCCGCCGGTGGCGTGGTACTCGCTCGACGGGCCCGAGTGCGCGGTCATCGGCGGCTACGTCTACCGTGGCGCGGCGATCGCTGGCCTGCACGGCGCCTACCTGCTCGCGGACCATTGCAGCGGCAACGTCTGGGCGCTCGACGCCGACGCGGCCAAGACCGGTCAGCCCGTCGAGCTCCGCCGCCTGGCGAGCGTCGCCATCGGTCCGACGTCCTTCGGCCGCGACGAGTCGGGCAACCTATATCTGGCCGGCATCAACGGAGACATCCTCCGCCTCGCGCCCTCTAACTGACGGTCCGCAACTCATCGTCTGGGCCGGCACGGACTCGTTGCCGGCCCGCGAAGGCGCCCATTCCTGTTCCTGCCAGAAGTGCCAAATCCGGCACACTGGGTCGAAGATGCGACGTGCGGGACGGCGAATCCGACCTCATCTGTGCAATCCCGCGCACATCTGAAGGTGGAGCCAGCCATTTGCCCGTCGTCATGTACCCGCAGATGCACCCTTGGGCGGCAGCAGTCGGCTCGTGCAAGAGCCCGGGAGCACGGCCGACCAGCGCGCACAGGCAGCGCGGCGAAATCGGCCACTTCTCGACGCAGCTAATGCTCAGGCGTCGCCCGCCAGCGCTCGGCGATGAGGTTGGCGACGAGTGCCGTCCAGCCGGCCTGCGCGTCGGCGCCCAGTCCCTGGCCGGTGTCGCCGTCGAAGAACTCATGCAGCCGGCCGGTCTGTTGCCAGTCGGCCTCGACCGCCCGCACGACGCGGTCGCGGATGTCGCCGGCGAGGCGCGGATCGACGTCCTCCAGCGCTCGGACGAGCAGGTAGTTGATCGGCAGCCAGACGGGTCCACGCCAGTTCGAGTTGACGCCCGGGCCGGCCGTCCCCGGCTCGTACAGCGGGCTCGCCGCCGACATGCTGCGAATGCCCGCCGGTCCGAGGAGCTGCTGCTCGTCGCGCAGCGCCGCCAGGATCGGAGGCAGCCTTTCCGGCGCCACGACGCCGGCGATGAGCGGAATGAGGCCGCTGTACGACTTCTGGCTGACATAGCGGCCGCCCGGCGCCCGATCGTAGTAGAAGCCGGTCTCCTCGTCCCACAGGTGCTCGTTGATCGCCTCCTGGATGCGGCCGCGGTCCACCCAGTAGCGCTCGGACGTCGCCGGGTCGCGCAGCTCGCTGGCGATGCGCGCCATGTCACGCGCGAAGAAGGCCATCCAGGCCGACGCGTCGGCCTGCGCCCGGTTGGGGCTGCGCGGCAGGTTGTCCATACCGAGGAAGCCGCCGGTGAACAGCCCCTCATCGACGAGGTGGTTCTGCCACCAGTAGTCGTAATGGCGCTGGAGGGCGGGGTAGACCTCGGCCAGGAAGTCCCGGTCGCGGCTGACCTCGAAGACGCGCCACGCCGCCCAGGCGAAGATGGGCGGGCACTCCTTGTCCATCACCCACTCCGCGCAGGGGATGTGGCCGTTCGGCTGCTGCCAGCGGTCGGACAGCAGGAAGCGGATCTGCGCCTTGGCGATGTCCTGGTCGACGAGCGTGGCGGTGACCGCGTGGAAGGCCTGGTCCCAGCTGGCCGGCCAGGGGAACTCCCACTTGTCCGGCATGATCAGGACATCGTGCGCGTCGACCGTGCCGGCCCAGCGCGGATCGACGCCCGTCGTACCGTCCCAGCGGTAGTAGGACTGGTTCCAGAGGAGGCTCATCAGCGCCTGCTGGTACAGCTCGTCGTGCTCGGTCACATCGTCGAACAGCTCGCGCGCCTCGTTGCGCCGCGCGCTGATCAGCGCCGGCGCCTGGTCGAGCATGTCGCGCGCCTCGCGGGCCACGGCGTCGGGCGCCGCGGCATCGCCCTCGGCGAACGCGAACCGCACGGCCTGGGTGTCTCCCGGATCGAGCTCGAGCCGGTGGCCCAGCGCGCCGATGTGGCCGCTGCCCGAGCGGGTCAGGCTGCGCCGCTGGCGCAACGTCGTGTCGAGCCCGCCCTTCTCGGCGCTGACCTGCCACGAGTCGAGCGTCCGCCCGACGATGGCGACGACGCTCTCCTCGCCGACGAGCAGTAGGCCGTCATTGACGCTCTCGCCGGTGGCCGGGTTGGCCGACGTGATGGCGCGCACCTCGCTGCCCGGCGTCAGCCAGCCCTTGAGCACGACGTGCAGGCGTTGCGTGGCGGAGGTCACGTTGGTCACCGTCGCGCTCAGTACCATCCGGTTGGAATCGAGCTTGGCCGACTCGAGCTGAATCTCGAACGTCGGCTCGGGCGCGGGATAGCGGTACGTCATCCGGCTGTACGAGTGGGTCGGCGTGTTCTCGTGGAAAACGCGGTCGTCGATGATTGCCTCGCCCGCCGGCCCCTGCGGGTTGGTGTAACCGAGAAAACGCTCGGTGACGTGCTCCTGCCGGCCGTCCCAGAAGGCCCAGCCGATGCGGAACTCGTTGTCGCGGTCGGTCAGCCCGGCGATGCCGTCGTCGCTGTAGCGGTATTCGGTGTCGATCGCCCCGCGCCAGCTCAGCCCCCAGCCGTTGTTGCCGATCGCCTCGCGCGGGTTGCCCCACTCACGCTCGGAGAGATACGTGCCCCAGCGACGATCGAGCTCAGAGTATGGGATCAGCTCGAGGACCGGCCTGGGCGTCGGCTGCGGCGGCGCGAGCAGCGCCGCCACGCCGGTAAGGGCGACGAGCAGGATCGCGAACAGGCCGATCAGGGCCAGCCAGACGCGTGGCCTCGATCGGTCATGTTCTGATCGTGGATGGGGCTCTGTGGCTGGAGCGCCTTCGCTCACGCGCGCAGGGTACCAGCCAATACCGGCCCGCCTTCCACGACGATGGTTCTATGATCGGGCCTCCCATGAGCGGCATCGTCCAGCGCTACGACTCCTTTGCCCTCGACTACGCGCGCTACTGGGCGCCGGTCCTCGAGGCGACGTCGCGCCGCCTCCTCGACGAGGTGGCGCCGCAGATAGACGCGCGCGGCGGCGCCGCCCGCCTGCTCGACGTGGGCAGCGGCACGGGCACACTCGCCTTTGCCGCTCTTGACCGCTGGCCGGCGCTCGAGGTGATCGCCAGCGACGCCGCGTCGGGCATGCTCGAGGTGGCGCGTGCGCGTGCCGGCAACACCGCGCGCGACGGCGCCGGGCGCCTGTCCTTCCTCGTCGGCACGGCCGAGGAGCTGCCACTGCCGGACCAGTCCGTCGACGTCGTCGTCTCGTCCTTCGTCTTCCAGCTGGTCAGCGACCGACCGGCGGCGCTGGCCGAGGCGCTGCGCGTGCTGCGACCGGGCGGACGGCTGGCCTACGTCACCTGGATCGACCGCGACTCACGCCGGCCCTTCCGGCCGATGGACGAGTTCGACGAAGCGGTCCTCGGGCTGGGCGTCGACGAGCCGGAGCTGGAAGAAGAGGACCACGCCGGCGACGTGCCGTCGGCGAGGGCCGCCGCGCGCGAGCTGCGCCGCGCCGGCTTCGTGCGTGCCAGGGCGCGCGAGGACGAGCTGGTCCACGAGTGGACGTCAGAGTCCTACCTCGAGTACAAGCTTGCCTACGACGAGCGAACGCTGATGAGCCTGCTCGAGCCGGACCAGCGTCGCCGCCTCGAGGACGACGCCAGACGCCGCCTGGCGCGGCTGTCGCGGCGCGACTTCCGCTGGCAGGCGCCGATCGTCTTCGCCGCCGGCGAGCGGCCCGCCTAAGAGCTCAGTCCGCGGCCTCGAGCTGCTCGTGGAGGACGAGCGGCTCGGCCACCGGCTCGGCGTCGGGCTGGTCGGCGCCGGCGGCCGGCGCCGAGCGCAGGCCGACGAGCGCGATGATGGCCAGCGCCACCGCGACGACCGCCGCCAGCAGCGCCGATAACTGCATGCCGGCGACGAAGGCCTCCCGCGCGAGGGCCAGGACGACCGCCCCGACATCGGCCGGCAGCTGAGCGGCGACGGCGACGGCCGCCCCCAGCGTGTCGCGCGCTGCGGCCGCTAGGTCGGCGGGGATGGCCGGTGGCAGCGATGCAGTGAGCTGGCCGCGGTAGATCGCGACGCCGATGCTGCCCAGCACGGCGATGCCCAGCGCCCCGCCAAGCTCGGCCGCCGTCTCGCTGATGCCGGAGGCCGCGCCGGCACGCTCGGGCGGGGCCGAGCCGACGACGAGCTCGGTGGTCAGGCCGAAGACCGGCGCCATGCCCAGCGAGACCACGACCGACGCCGCGATCAGCAGCGCCAGGCCGCCGCTCACGCCCACGCCGGCGAGCATCGCCAGCCCGAGCGCGCCGACCGCCAGGCCGCCGCCGATGAGCCGGCGCGCGCCGAGCCGGCCGACGATGCGCGGGGCCAGCTGTGAGCCGACGATGAAGCCGATGGCCGACGGCAGCGACCACAGCCCGGCCTCGAACGGCGACAGCGCCACGACCAGCTGCAGGTACTGCGCCACGAAGAGGAAGTAGCCGACAGCGACGAAGATGGCCAGGAAGTTGATCGCCAGGGCGGTGTTGAACGAGCGCAGGCGGAAGAGCCCGACGTCGATCATCGGCTCGGCCAGCCGTCGCTGCCGGCGGACCCACCCGCCGCCCACGACGAGACCGAGGGCGATGGCCACCAGCGGCACGAGGCCGATGCCGTCCTGCGCCAGCTGCTTGAGGCCGTAGATGACCGCCAGCAGCGCGGCGATCGACATGCCCGCGCTGGCCAGGTCGAGCCGGCCGGCGTTCGGGTCGCGATACTCGGGCAGCACCTTCGGGCCGAGGACGAGCAGCGCGCCCATCACCGGCAGCCCGAGCAGGAAGACCGAGCCCCACCAGAAGAACTCGAGCGTCAGTCCGCCGATGACCGGCCCGATCGCCGCGCCGGCGCTGAAGCTGCCGATCCAGACGCCGATGGCCACCCGGCGCTGGTGCTCGTCGCGGAACATGTGGAAGATCAGCGACAGCGTCGAGGGCGCGAGGGTCGCGCCGGCGACGCCGAGAAGGGCCCGGCTGACGATGAGCATCTCGGCGCTCGTCGAGTACGCGGCCAGCAGCGACGTTGCGCCGAACGCGGCCGCGCCGATCAGCAGCAGCCGCCGGCGGCCGATGCGGTCGCCGAGCGTGCCCATCGTGACCAGCAGGCCGGCGATGATGAAGCCGTAGACGTCGATGATCCAGAGCAGTTGCGCGCTGGTCGGCTGCAGCGCCGCACTCAGCTTGGGCACGGCGAGGTGCAGCACGGTCAGGTCCATCACGTAGAGCAGGCAGGCGAGGGCGAGGACGGCGAGGCCGACCCATTCACGGATGGTTGCTTTCTCGGCGGGGGCAGGGGAAGTCATCGGTGCGTCGGTCTCCGGGCTTCGGTTTCACGGCTTTCGTGGTGTCAGACCCGCCGCCCGGGTCGAACTAATCGCTGGCGACCGAGCATCGCACGCCGATGATTCGCGCGCTCGGATGTCGTCTACGAAGCAGGCTTCGAAACGCCACTTCGCACGACTTGGAGTAACGACGTGACTTTCGCCCGCGAGAAGATGACGGCCATTCCCGATGTTGATCGCCTGCGTGAGCGCCTCGCCGGCCGGCTGATCACGGAGGACGACGCGGACTACGACGCGGCTCGCGCGATCGTGTACGGCGGCATCGACCCGCGCCCGGCCGCCATCGCCCGCGTGGCGAACGCCGCCGACGTCGCGGCGGTGATCGCGTACGCGCGCGGGACCGGAGTCGAGCTCGCCGTCCGCAGCGGCGGTCACAGCGCCGCCGGCCACGGCACCATCGACGGCGGCCTGGTCATCGACATGCGCGGCATGAAGGCGCTAGTCATCGACGTCGCCGGCCGGACGGCGTGGGCCGAGACCGGCCTCACCGCCGCCGAGTACGGCGAGGCGGCTGGCGCGCACGGGCTGGCGACGGGCTTCGGCGACACCGGCTCGGTCGGAATCGGGGGCATCACCGTCGGCGGAGGCATCGGCTACCTGTCGCGCAGGTACGGCCTGACGATCGATTCGCTGATCGCTGCCGAGCTAGTCACGGTCGACGGCGAGCTGCTCTACGTCGACGAGGATGCCCATCCCGACCTCTTCTGGGCGATCCGCGGCGGTGGCGGCAACTTCGGCGTGGCAACCCGCTTCTGGTACCGCCTCCACGATGTGCCGCAGGTGCTCGGCGGTATGCTCGTCCTGCCCGCGGCGCCCGACGTCGTGGCCAACTTCATCGAGCTGGCCGAGGCGGCGCCCGACGAGCTGACGACGATCGCCAACGTCATGACTGCCCCGCCGATGCCCTTCCTCGCGCCCGAGGACCACGGCCGGCTGGTCGTCCTGGCGATGCTCTGCCACGCTGGCGCAGGCAAAGCTGGCGAACGCGCCGTGGCACCATTCCGTTCGCTCGCCGCGCCACTCGCGGACATGCTGCGGCCGATGGCGTACGCCGAGATGTTCCCACCGGAGGATCCCGACTACCACCCGACGGCCGTGGCACGGACGATGTTCATGGACCGCATCGGGCGACCCGAGGCGCAGCTGATGCTCGAGCGCCTGGAGGACTCGGATGCGCCGATGCGCGTCGCCCAGCTGCGCGTCCACGGTGGCGCGATCGGGCGCGTGCCGGCCGAAGCGACGGCGTTCGCTCACCGCCAGTCGCGCATCCTCGTCAACGTGGCCGCCTTCTACGAGGGCGAGGCCGACCGGCCGCGGCGGCAAGCATGGGTCGACGGCTTAGCCGGCGACCTCCGCCAGGACGATACCGGCGCGTACGTCAACTTCCTCGGTGACGAGGGACCCGCAGGCCTGCGGGCGGCGTATCCCGACGCCACGCTGGCGCGGCTGCGCGCGGTCAAGGCGCGCTACGACCCGCACAACCTGTTCAGGCGCAACCACAACATCACGCCTGGCGGTTGACCGTCCGCCGTATGTCCGATGCGGACGATCTACTGCGCCTGCTCGCCAGGGACGACCTCCCGGCGTCGTTCGAGCGCTGGTCCGTCGCCCTTGCCGCCGGTACCGAGCGGCCGACCAGCGGCGACGAGTGGGCCGGCGCGATCGTGCTTGTCCAGAGCGGGCGGCTGGAGGTCGACTGCCTGGCCGGCGGTCGGCGAGTCTTCGAGGCCGGCGACGTGATCATCCTCGGCTGGCTGCCGCTGCGGCTGCTGCGCAACGCCGGCGCCGGAGAGGTCCGGCTCGTCGCCGTCCGGCGGGCGGGACATCGGCCGGCCACCGGGTTCCTCCGCGTCGTGCGCGGGCTGGCCGCCGCGCGCGCCGGCGACGCGCGCCGATGACTTTCGACCGACCGACCGGTCACAAGGGGAAATAGTCTGGGAGTCCGCCATGTTCGCCAACACCAAGGTCCTGAGCAGCTTCTCGGTCGACGACGTCGACGCCGCTCGCCGGTTCTACGGCCAGACGCTCGGGCTGCGCATGAGCGACGTCGACGAGATGGGCACGTTCATGCTCGAGCCGCACGCCGGCGGCCCGATGCTCGTGTACGGCAAGTCCGCTCACACGCCGGCGTCGTTCACGATCCTCAACTTCTTCGTCGACGACATCGACGCCGCTGTCGACGCGCTGACGGCACGCGGCGTCAGCTTCGAGCGCTACGCGGGCTTCGAGCAGGACGATAAGGGCATCGCGCGACCGCCGGCCGGCGGCGGCCCGCCGATCGCCTGGTTCACCGACCCGGCCGGTAACATCCTGGCCGTGCTGGAGCAGCCCGACAGCGCATGAG
>CAYRMQ010000096.1:0-10751 GCA_964425305.1 uncultured Anaerolineaceae bacterium
TCGTGATCGCCGCGCTCTTCTTCCTGACGGTCGCCCAGATCAGCCGCCGCCGGCTGCGCGTGCGCCACGGCTTCCTGACCGCCGGTGCCGTGCTCGTGGCGGCGGGCACCGCCGGCCTGCTTCTGATCGAGCTCGGGCTGCTGCTGTGAGCGACGCCGTCAGCGAGGCCGTCCTCGAGGCCGAGCGCCGCCGTGATCGGTTGTCCGGCTTCGTGGCGGTGATGATCGCGCTGGCCACGCTCGTGGCCGCGTGCGCCGGCTATCTGCAGGCCGACGCCTCGAATGGGGCCAACGATCGCCGGCTTGCGGCCGAGCAACTGTCGCTCGCCGCCCTCGCCGGGGCGCAGCAGGGTCAGCAGCGGGCACAGGTCCACTACCAGACGTTCGCCCGCTTCACCGAGCAGCGGACGGCGGCAGGCAACGCCATGCTCCGGAGCCTCTACGCCGAGGCGGGCAGCTCGCAGGAGGCCGGCCTGCTGCGCGAGCAGGAGCGCTGGGAGCAGCTCGCGGCCTCGACCGCCGAGCTGACCGAGATCACGCTCGACGGTGAGCTCGGTCCGCAGCAGGATCCCGCCTTCCCGGCGCGCTACTTCGCCAACGCGACGTATGAGAGCCTGCGCCTCAACGCGCTGCAGGATGCGGCCAACGAGGAGGCGCTCCATTTGGAGGGCCGCGTGGCCAGCCTGACGGCCGTCCTGGCGATGCTCGCCGTCAGCCTCTACCTGCTCGGCCTCACCCTCGCCGTCAACGGGCGTTGGCTGCAGCTGGGCTTCCTGGGCGTTGGGCTGGCGCTGTTCGCGGCCGCCGCCGGCTGGTCGCTGCTCGTCGTGGCGCAGCCGGTGCCGGCTGCCGACGAGGAAGCGGCGGAGGCATACGCGCGCAGTCGTGTCGCGCTCGAAACCGCCGTCAGCGACGCCGGCTACGAGGAGGCGGTGGCGCACTACAGTCGCGCGATCGAGCTGCGGCCGACGTTTGCGCGGGCGTACGCCGAGCGCGCCGACGCGATCTTCCTCGCCGCCACGCCGCAGCGCACTGGCTTCGCCAGCATCGTCCCCCCCGACGCGCTGCAGCGCTCGCGGGCTGACCTCCAGCGTGCTCACGAGCTCGGCCTCGAGAGCGCCTCGACGCTCGGCTCGCTCGGCTTCTACGCCTTCGTCGAGGGCGTCCAGGCGGCCGACCATGAGCTGCTCGAGGACAGCATCGGGTTCAGCCAGCGTGCCATCGAGCGGGACCCGGGCGAGCCCGTCTACCGCTTCAACCTGGCCGTCACGCTGGCCGCCGCCGACCGCCTGAGCGAGGCCGAGGCGGCCTATCGCGAGGCCGTTGGGCGGGCGCTCTATCTCGACGATGGGCGGACCGAACGCCGGGCCGAGCCGTTCATCGAAGAAGCGTGGGTCGCCGGCGCGCTGACCGACCTCGAGATAGTGCTCAGCCACCGGCCAGACCTCGAAGCCGAGATCCGCCGCATGAAGGAGCTCATCGTGGGGCCGATCAGCGCCGGCACGCTCGAACCACCGCCCCCTTCACCGGCGCGCTTCACCGATCTGGCGCTGTCCGTCTTCCCGACGCAGGTCCAGTGGGAGGGCACGCTCGCCGACTACGACGCCGCGCGCGACGTCGTTTCGGTGCAGTGGTATCACCGCGGCGCGGACGGCCTCGGCTGGGCGGTCATTCCCGAGATCTCGCGGCCGGCCGGCGTCGGAACCGGCCCGGACGGGCGGCTGTACCAGTTGAGCTCGTACATGGGCGCCGTCCACCCGCCGGCGTGCCTGCCGGCAGGCGAGTATCGCGCCGAGATCTACGTCAATGGCCGGCTCGCCGGCGTGGGCCAGGCCGAGCCGCACAGTTGGCAGTCGACGGCCGCGGTCGCGCGTGACCTGACGCTCGCCTTCTGCCGGCCGCCGGAGTGGCAGCCGATGGAGGACCGGCTGCCGGGACTGATCGACGGCTATCTCGCCGCCGATGGCGAACGCGGCGTCTACGCCGCGCGCTACGGCCTGCCGCGCAGCCTCGGCCGGCTGCCCGCGATCAGCACCGAGATGATGCGCATCACGATCGAGTCGTTCGCCGAGCGCTTCCCGGCGACTCCGCGGCACGTCGAGGAGTGGGGCACGACCAACGAGTACTTCATGGGCCTTGGCGCGACCGCCTGGCGCTGGTACGACTTCGGCACCGGCTACGTCCGCGCCGGCGCCGGCCTGAGCCCCGACGGCGCCGTCGTCGTGGCCCTCGTCTACGGCCCGTACGACTGGTTCGAGACGACCGAGCCGTACCAGATCCTCAACTCGTTCGTCACCTACGAGTGAGCGCGGCCGCGCGCGAACGCGGCAGATATGAACGAGCGCGGCCGGCGGTGACGGCCGCGCTCCTCCCGCGCAGCCGGTCAGCGCCGGCCGAGACGGAAGCTGGTTCTGTGGGCGGTCAGCGGTTCAGCTTGACGCGCAGGTAGGCGGTGAACGAGACGTTGAGGCCCTTGACGCTGTGGCGGCGGACGCCGCTGGTCAGCGCGCTGATCGCGCGGCCGTTGCCGATGTAGACGCCGATGTGCTTGCCCTTGCCCCACACCACGAGGTCGCCCTTGCGCGGATTGGAGCGGGTGGTCAGGCCGCGGTCACGGAACCACTTGTAGTAGCCGCTGGCGGTCTTGCGGCTGCCGCCGATGCGCTTGAGCAGACCGTTGCGCTCGAAGACGCGGTAGACCAGGCCGGAGCAGTCGTACCGGCGCATGCCGGTCGCGCCCCACTTGTAGCCCTTGCCCAGCTGATTGGTGAGCGTGTTAATGATCTGGTTCGCCTCGCTCGCTGCCGCGACCGGGCTGCCCTGACCGTCGATGGCGACGAGCGTGGCGGCGAGCGCGAAAGCGACGAGGACGAGGGTGATTCGCCGAAGGCCGAGCGCGAGTCGGCTGGCGGACACGGCTGAGGGCGCGCAGTCGGCGCCCGAGGACGCCTTATCGGCGTCCGACACGGCATCAGGCAACTATGAGTGCCTCCCCTGTCCCAACTGGCACCATGGGGCGTAGCAGTGGGATGGCGGCCGCCAGCGGTCATGGCGTCACGCTTCGCGGGCGCAGCGCCGTCCAACTTATGACCGATTTGAGCAGGTGCTGGGGCACCTGCGTGACTAGCAAGCGCGCTGCCGGTGACGTCTGGGGACGCCCCTCTTAGGCCTTCGCGCCGACCACACGGCGACCTTTGCTCTGTTATCTGCACGTCACGTTGGCGTAACGTGCGCGGCGCAGTCTGGCACAGTCCTTCCGATTTGCCAACCACCAACGCCACCGGCCTTGCGCCGACATTGCAATGGAACCGAGAGGCGGCGGGGTGCGCCCGAGATTGCTAACCTGTCGGGCTTCGGGCGACATTCGCCTTTGCGCCAAGGACCGGGGCCCGCTCCTGGCGCCGGCCGGCAGGCCACACACCTCGTTGCCGTAGCGCTGCCGGCTGCTACGGCCGCCGGCCACGGCCCCCGCCGGCGGCCTGCTCATTTCTCGAGGGGGATGGATGTCACAGACAGTCGTACCGGCGGATGGCACCGCCAGCGAGGCTTACGACCCGGCTCTCCAGAAGTCGATGCTCGCCGCTGTCACGGAGGCGGCGATCGACGCCATCCTGGTCGTCGGTCCGGACGGCGAGATCCTCTATCACAACCGCCGCTTCGTCGAGATGTGGGGCATCCCCACTGACGTCGCCGCCAGCCGCAGCGACGCAGCGGCGCTCGCCGCCGTCATCGACAAGGTCCACCACCCGAACGAGTTCCTGGCTCGCGTCAAGTACCTCTACGAGCATCCCCTCGAGTCGAGCCGCGACGAGATCAGGCTCGTCGACGGCCGCGTCATCGACCGCTACAGCGCGCCCATCCTCGACGACGAGGGCAGCGCCGTCGCCCGCGCCTGGTACTTCCGCGACGTTAGCAAGGTCCGCACGGCGCAGGAGGAGGCCGAGCTGCTCGCCCGCTCGGGCGAGCTGTTCGGCTCATCGCTCGACGTCGAGACGACGCTCGGCCAGATCGCCCATCTCGTCGTCCCGAGCATGGCCGACTGGGCGGCCGTCGACGTCCTCGACGAGGGGGGCTTGTTCCGCCGCGTCGGCGTGGCGCACGTCGATCCCGCGAAGGAGGGGATCCTGCGCGAGCTGGACCGCCGCTATCCGCTCCGCCCGCACGAAGGAAAGCTGCGCGGGCACGTCGTCGCGACGCGTCAACCGATCGCGCTCTTCGACGTAGGGCAGGAGGAGCTCCTCCGCCTGGCGCGCGACAGGGAGCACGCGCGGCTGCTCATCGAGCTCGGCGTTCGCTCGGCGCTGTGGGTGCCGCTCGTCGCGCGCGACCGCGTGCTGGGCGTCATCTCGGCCGGCTACCGCGACGGACGGCGGCGCTACGGTCCGCCGGACCTCGAGCTCCTGTCCGAGCTCGCCCGCCGCGCCGCGCTGGCCGTCGACAACGCGCTGCTCTACCGCGCCATCGAGCGCGCCGAGCGGCGGCAGGCGGCCGTCGCCGCGCTCGGCCAGCGGGCGCTCGCCGGCGCGCGGCTGAAGGACCTGCTCAACGAGGCGGTCGAGCTGGTGGCGATGACGCTCGACGTGCCCAACGCCAAGGTTCTCGAGCTGCTGCCCAGCGGCGACCGTCTGCGGCTCGTTGCCGGCGTCGGCTGGCGGCGCGGGCTGGTCGGCCGTGCGACCGTCGGCATGGGCAGGAACTCGCAGGCCGGTTACACCCTCGCCAACCAGGGCGGGCCGGTCATCGTCGAGGACCTCGCCACCGACAAGCGCTTCAACGGGCCGCCGCTGCTCGTCGAGCACGGCATCGTCAGCGGCCTGTCCGTCATCATCGAGGGGCGGCCCCGGCCGTACGGCGTCCTTGGCGCGCACGCGACGACCCACCGGCGGTTCGGCGAGGACGACCTGAACTTCCTACAGGCCGTTGCCAACGTGCTGGCCGCCGCCATCGAGCGGAGCCGGACCGAGACGCAGCTGACGCAGCTGGCCAACTCGGAGCGCTCGCGCGCGGCCGAGCTGAAGGCAGTCATCGAGAGCATCGGTGACGCCGTCGTGGTGTGCGACGCGTCAGGCGACGTGGTCCTGTCCAATCCGGCGGCCGAGGAGATGCTCGGTGCCCGCCTGCGCAAGGGCCTGCGCTCGATCCTGCGCAGCTTCGACTGGACGGGGCACCAGGATCGGTCGGTGGCAGGCCGCCGCCTGGAGGGCGTCGAGCTGCGCCTGCCGCGCCGGTCGGCCGACGGCCGGCGCGAGCAGTGGGTCGAGCTGTCGACCTATCCCGTCGTCGTCGGCGAGGAGGGCAGCGCCGGCGAGATCGGCACGATCCTCGTCCTGCGCGACGTGACCGCGGCGCGCAACGCACGCGCCATGCGTGAGGCCTTCCTGGGCATCCTGTCGCACGAGCTGCGCACGCCGGTGACGACGATCTACGGCGGCAGCGAGATACTCGCGCGCGGCGGACCGCGCGTCACCGACGACGTCCGGCGTGGTGTCTACGACGACATCCGGGCAGAGGCGAACCGCCTCCACCGGCTGGTCGAGAACCTGCTTGTCCTGAGCCGCGTGGAGCGGCAGGGCCTGCAGGTCGAGATCGAGCCGGTCCTCATCCAGCGGCTGCTGACGAAGGTCGTCGAGGATGAGCAGGCGCGCTGGCCCAACGCCCGCTTCGAGCTGCACATGCCGCCGGGCTTGCCGCCCGTCGCCGGCGAGCAGACGTACCTCGAGCAGGTCCTGCGCAACCTGCTCGGCAACGCCGCCAAGTACGGCGGCAGCGGCGCGGTGCTCGTCGAGGCGGCCGCCGTCGAGAATCTCATGCGCGTCACCGTCACCGACGAGGGCCCCGGCATCGACGTCGCCGATACGCAGCGGCTGTTCGAGATCTTCTACCGCTCGCCCGACGCCGCGCGGCGGGCCAGCGGCGCGGGCATCGGCCTTTTCGTCAGCCAGCAGCTGATCGAGGCGATGCATGGGCGGATCTGGGCGCAGAACGGCCGCCCGCGCGGCGCGCAGTTCGGCTTCGAGGTGCCCCTCTTCGGCGAGTGACGGTGGCCGGGTGGCGCGGGCGCCGCTAGAACGGCTTGTACATCATCAGCCAGGTGAGCACGGCCACGCCGCCGAGCCCGATCGCGGCGACGACCATCGGCCTGGTCGACGCTGCTGCTGCCTGGACCGCTGCCGCGTCGCCCGCCTCGACCGCCTGACGGACACGGTTGAGCGGTATCCGCGCCAGCGGCGTCATCGCGAAGCCGACGACGAGGAAGATCACCAGCGACGCCCACAGCCAGTAGCGACCGGTCGTCCAGTAGTTGCCGCTGAAACCGGCGAGGACGCCGCTGGCCAGGACGACCAACCCGGCCACGCTCATCACGAAAATCGAGCCCTCCGACAGCTGTAGCAGCGCGCGCAGCGACTGCGCCTCGGTCTCCCGCCGGATGCGGAACATCACGCCGGCCGAGATGCCGTGAGCCAGCAGGAAGACGAAGATGCTCAGGATGTGGACGAACACGAACTCGCGGTGCAGCGGCGCCAGGTCGGGCACGAGCGAACCTCCTGTACGTGACGGAAGCGGCGGCGAAGTTGATTCTTCCGCACGCGGCGCCGGTCGCGCAAGCCGGTCGCGGCCTGCGCTGGCGGGCCCGTCAGGCCTCGGCGATGACCCCGATCGAGATGCGGAAGCCGGCGCGGCGCTGGAGCGGCGGCATTACCGTGCACTGGCCGACCGGCGCGTCTGTCGGGAACCAGCGCACCCACTCCTCGTTGAACGTGTCGAAGTCGGTCGGCTCGCGCAGCGCCCAGTTGGCCCAGACGACCTTCTCGAGCGAGCTGCCGGCCTCCTCCAGGCGGGCCTTCAGGTTGCGCAGGCACTGGCGGGTGTGCTCCTCGATGCCGCCGGGGACGACCTGGCCGGTGTCGAGGTCGATCGGGCCCATCGCCGAGACGTAGACCATGCCGCCGGCGGTAACGGCCCGCCCGTAGCCGGCCGCGACGCGCGTCACGTCGGCCGCCCTGGTCTCCCCGCCGATGGTCCAGCGACCCTTCGTCGCCCGCGCCGGGCGCTTCTTGGCCGCTTCCTCCGGAGGGATGCCGAACTGATCGGGTGGCAGCTCGACGCCGGCGGTCTTGAAGACGTGCATGAACGTCGGCCGGTAGCCGGTCGGGCGCAGCTCGCCGACCACCTTGCCGTCGTGGTAGTCGGTCTGCTCGAAGGCGAAGATGTCCTCGGTGATGATCTCGTCGTCCTCGATGCCGACGACCTCGGTGATGTTGACGATCCGGCGCGACCCGTCCTTCAGGCGGGCAACGTGCACGAGCAGATCCACCGCCGAGGCGATCTGCTCACGGATGGCGCGCAGCGGCAGCTCGTAGCCGGTCATCAGCACCATCGTCTCTAGGCGGCGCAGCATGTCGCGCGGCGTGTTGGCGTGGCCTGTCGACAGCGAGCCGTCGTGGCCGGTCGTCATCGCCTGCAGCATGTCGAGCGCCTCGCCCGAGCGGCATTCGCCGACGATGATCCGGTCGGGGCGCATGTGCATGGCGTTGCGCAGCAGTGCCCGGATGGTGATCTCGCCCTGGCCCTCGAGGTTGGCCGGGCGCGACTCGAGCGTGATGACGTGGCTCTGGCGCAGCTGCAGCTCGGCGGCGTCCTCGATCGTCACGATCCGCTCGCCATCGGGGATGAACGATGACAGCACGTTGAGGGTCGTTGTCTTGCCCGAGCCGGTGCCGCCCGAGACGAAGATGTTCAGGCGCGCCTGGACGCAGGCGTTCAGGAAGTCGAACATCTCCTGCGTGGCGGTGCCGAAGCTGATCAGGTCGTCGACCGTGAACGGCCGGGCCGAGAACTTGCGGACGGTGATGACCGGGCCGACGAGCGAGAGCGGCTTGATGATCGCGTTGACGCGTGAGCCGTCGGGCAGGCGGGCGTCGACGCGCGGGCTCGACTCGTCGATGCGCCGGCCCATCGGCGTGATGATCCGATCGATGATCCGGCGGACGTGCTCGTCGTTGATGAAGTGGACGTCGACGCGCTCGATCTTGCCCTTGCGCTCGATGTAGATCTTGCGCGGGCCGTTGACCATCACCTCGGTGATCGTCTCGTCGCGCAGCAGCGGCTCGATCGGTCCGAAGCCGGTGATCTCGTGGACCATCTCGTCGATCAGCCGCGCGCGCTCGTCGCGCGTCGTCTGGTAGCCCTCCGTGCTGACGACGCGATTGATGATCTCCTCGATCTTGGCGCGCAGGCTGAGCGCCGAGGCATCGAGCAGCGTGTCGAAGTCGACAATGACCTCGTTGTGAAGGCGTTCCCTCAGCTGGCGCAGCGACGCCTCGTGCGTCTGGGCGCGCGTCGGCCGCGGCGGCGCGGAGGGTGGCGCCGGCGGCTGGCCGACCGGTACCCTGGTCGGTCTCGCCTGCCCTTCGGCGTCGTCATCCGGTTGCATCCGCTCGAGACGGCGGAGCAGGGACATCCTCTACCCACCTCGTTCGATCCCGCGTCGGTGCACGGGGCTGGCCCACAGCATAACCCGGCGTCGACAGTACTCCGCCACCCGTGACCATAGTCTGGTGCGACGTGGCAACCGTTTGGTGCGACGTGGCAACCAATATTGTCGCGGCTGGCGGCAGGTCGCCGTCGAGCTGTGGCGTTACATCAGCGTGGCTCCGGTGATGCGCGGGTCTTGCCCAGCGAGAAGGGGATGATGAGCGCCGCCAGCGCGGCGAGGTCGAGCAGATCCGAGGTCGCGAGCACTGGCACGAGCGCGGGTGGCGGCTGGGAGGTGATCCACGCGAGAGTGGCCGAAGGCAGCCACTGGAGCGCGCCAAGGCCGTGTCGATACAGCTCCGT
The DNA here is from genome assembly GCA_964425305.1 of uncultured Anaerolineaceae bacterium. Taxonomy (GTDB): domain Bacteria; phylum Chloroflexota; class Limnocylindria; order Limnocylindrales; family CSP1-4; genus JALYGJ01. The sequence continues at coordinate 8,838 of CAYRMQ010000096.1, forward strand.
CGCTGGCGGGAACACCTCGACCGCCGCGTAGCCGACCCCCGTCGCGAGACAGGACAGCATGATCGCCCGGATGCTCGGTCGCGACCACCGCGATCCAGCAGCAAGGAGCACTTCCCACGCCGCCTGGAGGACCAGCGGAAAGATGATGACGCCCGCGAAACCTGAGAGGATCCCCGTCAACGGCGAGGGAGCAACGACCTTGAGGTAGTGGTCGTTAACGATGAGCGTCGCCAGCGCCAACAGCGCGGCCGGATGGAGCAGCCCGTCGGCCGGTACAGCCATCCGCTCGAGCGACCGAGTCGGCAGCGGCATACCGCTCACTCGGCGTCCTCGGCGAGTATGAGCTCGACCGTCGCGCCCCGCGCGATCACGGTTCCGCGTGGCGGCCGCACCTCGGCCACGAGCCGCCACTCCAGATCGACGGCAGCCTTCTGCCGGTCGGAGAGCGCGAAGGCCAACTCCAAGACGCGCTCGCAGGGTCTGTCAGTAGAGCAGCGATATGTCCAACGCACGTCGCCGCCGGGCGTCAGATGGGCCAGCGGGCGGATCGTCTGCGGCGACGGCTGCTGCCAGTTGACGCCGACTTCGATATCGACCGGATGCCGCTGCCTACCGCCGACGTCGAGCTCAAAGTGGACGAGGCCATCCCCGGCGGCAGCAGCGTCGACCGCCTGTCGTGAAACGGCGACGACGATCGCCACCGTGACCGGCGGAGACGCCGGTTGGATTGAAGCGGAGCCTTCAGCGACATCGCTCGGCCGGTGCAGCTCGGGCAGCGGCGCAAAGACCGCCCGGATCGTGAGCAGGACGGATATGAACCCCACCATGCCGACAACAGCGGCGCCCAAGAGCAACCACGCGACGAAGCGCACCAGAGCCTGCCGATTCGACAGCTCGGAAGGTCGGTGGTGGGCGGGCACTTCGCTCACTGCTCGATGCGCGTAAGCCGCAACCGCGCTGCGTCCGGCGGATCGCTTCCAGCCGGATAACGGATCCTGACCTCGACTCTCCACGTGAGCTTGACAGTCTCGTCCGCTAGGCGCGGATCGGGCGCACCCAAGCCGCCGGTTTCGAGAGTTAGAGTGCTTGAGCAGGCGCGGTCGGCGCGACACTCCGTACCCGGATAGACGTGGAGTTCGATCGGCGGCCCGTTCAGCTCGAAACGCGATGACCAGCGCCATCTCGAGCGCGAGAGTCCGAGGACTTGTGTATCGGGGCGGTACTGAAAGATTGCCAGGACGGATACTGGCTCACCGTCGATCGGCTGTGAGCTGCGCGCCGCGAGCGTCACGGTCCCCGTGATGAAGGGAATCGGACCACCGAGCAGGTCGGCCGCCAACGCCTCGCGAGGGATATCGAGTCGGAGGATGGTTCGATCGGTGATTCCGCCGCGGGACGTATCGAGCTCGATCACGCCGTCGGCTGATGCGGTCAAGAGTGGCCCCCGCTGATTGATCACCGTTTCGGACTCGATGCGGGCCCGCACTTCGGCTGCCGGCGCGGGTTGGATGCCACCGTGATACACGATGCCGCTGTTCAGCTGCCAGTCGACTCGGGCCGCCCGTTGCGGCTCTTCGTCGAACCAGAGGACCACGACGGTCACGCGCCGCACACAAGCTGCGCCCGCTCGACAATCCGAGAACGGGTCGAATCCATGCCGTGGCCGCCGAGACCATATGGCGCCGATGTTCTGCTCGTCCGCCTCGGTCACGAGCAAGATTGCCATGTCGTTATCGTCGATCCGATCGCTCCTGTCGCCGGGCTCGGGGCTGACCACGGCAGTGAGTGACCCCCGGGACTCTACTGGCCAGGTTGTTTCCGCCAGCATCGCCGCCTCGTTTGCCTGCAGCGCGATCGACCACATTGCGAGCGGCCGCGCCGCGTCGACGACTACAGTGCCGGCGACATTGTCGT
>CAYRMQ010000097.1:0-9434 GCA_964425305.1 uncultured Anaerolineaceae bacterium
GGCCAGCGCGCACAGCGCCTGGTTGGTGCAGATGTTGCTGGCCGCCTTGTCGCGCCTGATGTCCTGCTCACGCGCGCGAAGCGTCATCACGAACGCTCGCCGCCCGTCGAGGTCGGTCGTCTGGCCGACGAGCCGGCCGGGCACCTGGCGGACGAGCTGGCTCCGCGCCGCCAGCAGGCCAAGGTACGGGCCGCCGTACTGGAGCGGGATGCCCAGCGGCTGGCCCTCGCCGACAGCGATGTCGGCGCCGTACGCGGCGGGCGGCGCAAGGACGGCCAGCGACACCGGCTCGACGACGGCCACGAAGAGGGCGCCCGCATCGTGAGCAAGGCGCGCCGCGTCGGCCATCTCCTCGAGCACGCCGAAGGCGTTGGGCTGGCCGAGTATCACCCCGGCCGCCGGCCTGGCCTCGTCGCGCAGGCGATCGGCCAGCGCGTCGAGGTCGGTCCGGCCGTCGGCGCCGGTGGGCAGCTCCTCCAGCTCGATGCCGGCGCCCTCGAAGTAGGTCCGCGTCGTGTCCAGGAAATGGCGGTGAATGGCGCGGCTGACGAGCACGCGCTCGCGGCGCGTGGCGCGGACCGTCATCAGCGCTGCCTCGGCGGTCGCCGCCGCGCCGTCGTAGTGCGACGCCGAGACGACGTCGAGCCCGGTCAGCTCGGCGATCAGCGACTGGTACTCGTAGATCGTCTGCAGCGTGCCCTGGCTGATCTCCGGCTGGTACGGCGTATAAGAGGTATAGAACTCGCCGCGGCCGACGATCTGGTCGACCGTCGGCGGGATGTGGTGGCGGTAGGCGCCGGCGCCGAGGAAGCTGATCAGGTTGTGGCGGTTGCGGCCGGCCAGCGCCTCCAGCCGCTGGGCGAGCGAGAGCTCCGGCTCGGGTGGCGGCAGGTCGAGCCCGGCGGCGCGCAGCGGCGGCGCGATGTCGTCGAACAGCCGGTCGACCGAATCGAGGCCGAGTGCGTCGAGCATCCGCGCCCGATCGTCGGCGGTGTAGGGGCTGTAGGCCATCGATTCAGCCGGCCTCGATCATCGCGCGGTAGGCATCGGCGTCCTTCAGCCCGTCGGCGGCGGTCGGGTCGGCCAGGCGCAGGCGGATCATCCAGCCCTCGCCGTAGGGGTCGTCGTTGACCAGCTCGGGCTTGTCGGCCAGCCTGTCGTTGACCGCGACGACCTCACCCTCGACCGGGCTGTAGAGGTCGCTCGCCGTCTTGACCGACTCGATGACGCCGAACGACTGCGCCGCCTGCAGCTGCGTCCCCGTCGCCGGCAGCTCGACGAAGACGACGTCGCCCAGCTCACCGGCCGCGTAGGCGGTGATGCCGACGGTCCCCTCCTCGCCCTCGACGCGCAGCCACTCGTGGTCGTCGGTGTAATGGAGCTCGTCCGGAATTTCCACGCTCGCCATCTGCTCCTGCTGGGCTCCTGTCTGGACTCCTGTTGGGCGGCCGGATGGCCCACCAGCCGGGCCACCGCGGCCGGCTCATGTGGCGCGCTTGTAGAAGGGTAGCGGGACGATCTCGGCCGGGACCCGCGCCGCACGAACGGCGACCTCCGCCATGGTACCGATCTCAGCGTCGGCCGGCGGGACGTAGGCCATCGCGATGGGCTGGCCGAGCGTCGGCGACGGCGCGCCGCTGGTCACCTCGCCCATCGGCTCGTCCTCACCCGGCCGGTGGACGGGGTAGCCGTGGCGGGCGATGCCGCGGCCGGTGATGATGAGTCCAACGAGCCGCCGCCGCGGGCCGTCGCGGGCGATCGACTCGAGCGCCTGGCGGCCGACGAAGTGGACCTCCTTGTCGAGCTTGACCAGCCGGCCGAGGTTGGCCTCGAAGGGGTTCGTCTGGCGGTCCAGCTCGTTGCCGTAGAGCGGCATGCCCGCCTCCAGGCGGAGGGTGTCGCGGGCGCCCAGGCCGCAGGGCAGCAGGCCGCCGTCGGCACCTGCTTCGAGCAGGCCGCGCCAGACGTCGAGCGCGGCGTCCCACTCGACGAAGATCTCGAAGCCGTCCTCGCCGGTGTAGCCGGTGCGCGCGACGAATGCCGGCTGGCCGCAGGCGTGACCCTCGGCGATGGCGTAGTAGCGGAGGCCCGGCAGATCGATGTCTGTCAGCGGCGCGAGGATGTCGGCGGCGCGCGGGCCCTGGATGGCCACGAGCGAGGTGCGCAGCGAGGCGTCGTCGACGAGCATGCCGCCATCGCTCGCGCGCCGGCGCAGCTCGGCGGCGACGGTCTCGCGGTTGGCCGCGTTGGGCACGACCAGGAAGCGCTCCTCGGCGAGGCGGTAGACGATGAGGTCATCGACGATGCCGCCTTCCGGCGTGCACATCATCGAGTAGTGCGCCCGGCCGGGCGTCAGGCGGCCGGGGTCGGTCACCAGCGCGCGGGCCAGTCCGCTGGCCGCACCCGGGCCGCTGACCCACACCTCGCCCATATGCGAGAGGTCGAAGAGGCCGGCGCGCTGGCGGACAGCGCGGTGCTCCTCGAGGATGCCGCCGTACTGGACCGGCATCTCCCAGCCGGCGAAGTCGATCAGGCGGCCGCCGAGCCGGCGGTGCTCCTCGACGAGCGCCGTCTGAGCCACCTGCGCTCCGCTCGCCGCTGCCGCTACGCCACGCCGGCGAGCGGCAATGCCTGCTCCACGATGCCGCGCTCGGTGGGGAACGTCATGAGCTCGCGCGCCCGATCGAGCGGCACCCAGCGCACCTCGTCGAACTCGTGATCGTGGGCGGCCAGGCTGCCGCCGGTCGCCTCCATCAGGAAGTAGTGGACAGTCTTGTGGATGCGCGTGCCGTTCTGCGTGAAGAAGTACTCGATCGGGCCGACCGGCGCGACGATGCGCACCTCCAGGCCGGTCTCCTCGGCCACCTCGCGCAGGGCGGTCTGCTCGATCGACTCGCCGCCGGACGGTGTGCCCTTGGGCAGCGTCCACGTCACCCCGTCACGCTCGCGCCGCCGCTTGCCGAGGACCATCTCGGGCCGGTCGTCGTGGTGACGTATGACTATGCCCCCGGCAGACGTCGCGCGCGCCGAGCGCCCACGCCTGCGTGCCTGCTTCAGCCGTGCCACGGCGCCGCGCTGCGCGGGCGCGCCAGCCGGCCGGCCTGTGCGCGGCTGCTCCAGTTGATCGTGCCCGGCCGCCGCAGGTGGGTCACGGCCGACGCGGTGTGGCGGCGGTGGTTGCCGGTGCCGGCGAGGCTGCGCGACGACCGCCGCAGCGCCTGGAGCGGGTGGCCCGATGGGCGGCGGGTAGCGGCTGCCGAGAGCGACGGCCGCCAGGATCGGCGAAGGCCCAACTGGCGCTCGCCGCGGTGCGGAAGCGGGGTCGCGAAGCGCGTGCGGAGATGGCCGGCCCGGATCGCGGCCACGCTGTGGTGCATGGCACCGAATGGTAGCGGGTCGGCGGACCTTTGCAATATGACCGCGAGCCATGACCTAGAGCCATCGCGAGCCTCATCCGGTGCGACCCTGTTGCATGGGGTGCAAGCAACCGCCGGCGTGCACGAGCCGCCCGCTCGCGACGCGGCGATTCGTTCCAGCGGATGCAACGCTTCGCCAGCGCGGTCCCGGTCCGTGGCTGGCGGTTGCACGCCGTGCAAGGCATCGCCGCGCAGCCCCGTCTGACGCCGGCCGGGGTGACCGCCGGCGGTTGTTGATTGCATCCGATGCAACGACCCGGTGATCCGGTGCGCCGGGTGCAAGAAAGCGCCGGTGGGCCGGACGGCCCAGGTGTGGGGTGCGGTACATCAGCCTGCGGCGGCGGCCAGCGCTTCCTCGAGCTTCCCAGCTGCCTCGGCGCTCAGCTCGCCGCGGCGCCGCGCGATGGCCAGCTCGCGGCGCCCTATCGCGACGTACAGCGGCACGGCGTCGGGCGCCCACCGGCGGAGCGCCTCGAGATGGCCCTGCACGGTTGCCACGTCGCCGCGCACGAACGGCCCGGTCAGCGCCGACGCGACGCCCAGCTGCTCGGCGTTGCCCAGCGCCTGGCGGGCGAGCGGCGCGTAGACCGACAGCGCGGCGTGCTCCTCCAGCCCTGCACCGGCGGCGACCTCCACGATCGCGTCGAGCAGGCCGACCAGCCCGCCCGCGGCGAGCATCGCGGCGGCGTGGTAGGCGGCCTTGCCTTCCGACGGCACGAGAACCGGCCGCGCGCCGACCGATTCGGCGAGCTCGGCCAGCAGCGGCAGCAGCGACTCGTCGCCCTCCAGGGCGACGGTCGCGCCGGGCAGCGCGGACAGTGCCCGATCCAGCTCGGCGAAGGCGATCAGCGGGTGGAAGCTTCCGGCCGACGTCCCGGCGGCCATCGCCGGCCCCAGCACCGACGCCGGCAGCGCGCCGCTGGTATGGACCAGCGCTTGGCCGGAATACAGCCGCAGGCCGGCGGCGACGGACGCGACGGCGTCGTCGGGAACGGTCACGAAGATGAGATCGGCCTCGTCGAGGACGGCGTGCGGCTCGGCGAAGCCGCGCGCGTCGTTCACGAGCTGGGTGAAGCGGGCGCGGCGCCCCTCGTCGCGCGAGGCGGCGGCGGTGACCTGCCAGCCGGCGCGCTGGAATGCCACCGCCAGCGCCGTCCCGACGCGGCCCGCGCCGACGAAGCCGATCCGCGGCCGGCCCTCTGTGTCGGCGGAGGGGTGCGGGTGGGTATGGCCGTGACCATCGGTCGGATGCCCGTGATCGTCGGTCGGATGGCCGCGATGGTCGGTCGGATGCCCGTGCCCCTCGTGCATCCGCCAATTGTGGGCCAGCGCCGTGTTGCTTTGGGCCAGCGCCCGGCGATTTTCAGCCCAGCGCGGCCGGCCGGCTCGTCGATCGGCGCCGGCGGCTGGTCTATACTCGAATCACAATCACCAAGCCGCGACCCGAGGCGGGCACTCCCGTCAGGCGCCGCCCAGTCCCGCCCACGCGCGGGGACCAGGAGGCCCGACGATGAACCGCTCCACGCCCATCCCCGACCCGTTCTCGGCCCGTGCCGAGCTGACCGTCGGCGACCACACGCTCGCCTACTACCGCCTCGACCGTGCCGGCATGACCGACCTGGCGCGCGCGCCGATGACGGTCAAGATCCTGCTCGAGAACGTACTGCGCCACGCCGGTCGCGGCGTCGTCGGCGAGGACGAGGCGAGCACGCTCGCCGCCTGGCGGCCGCGCCAGCCGGCGGAAGCCGAGGTCCCGTTCATGCCCGCGCGCGTCCTGCTGCAGGACTTCACAGGCGTGCCGGCAGTCGTCGATCTCGCCGCCATGCGCGACGCGATGGCCGACATCGGCGGCGACCCCGAGCGCATCAACCCGCTCGTGCCGGCCGACCTGGTCATCGACCACTCGGTGCAGGTCGACCGCTTCCGCACGCCCGACGCCTTCGCCTTCAACGTCGACCGCGAGTACGAGCGCAACGGCGAGCGCTACGCGCTGCTGCGCTGGGCACAGACGGCGTTCCGCGGGCTCCGCGTCGTGCCGCCCGGCACGGGCATCGTCCACCAGGTCAACCTCGAGTACCTCGCCTCGGTGGTGATGGGCGCCGAGGACGCCGACGGCCGGCCCGTCGCCTACCCCGACACGCTCGTCGGCACAGACTCGCACACGACGATGATCAACGGGCTGGGCGTGCTCGGCTACGGCGTCGGCGGCATCGAGGCCGAGGCCGTCCTGCTCGGCCAGCCGCTGTACATGCCCATGCCCAAGGTCGTCGGCGTGCGCCTGTTGGGCGACCTGCCGCAGGGCAGCACGGCGACGGACCTCGTCCTGGTCGTCACCGAGATGCTGCGCAGCCACGGCGTCGTCGGCTCGTTCGTCGAGTTCGCCGGCGACGGTCTCGCCTCGCTCGCCCTCGCCGATCGCGCGACGATCTCGAACATGTCGCCCGAGTACGGCGCGACGGCGGCGCTCTTCCCGATCGACGGCGAGACGCTCACGTATCTGCGCATGACCGGCCGCGGCGAGGAGGTCGTGGCGCTGGTCGAGGCCTACGCCAAGGAGAACGGCCTGTGGCGCGTGCCCGGCCGCGGTCCCGACTTCGACGACGAACTCGAGCTCGACCTGGCCACCGTCGAGCCCACCCTCGCCGGCCCGCGCCGGCCGCAGGACAGGGTCCGACTGCCCGACCTGCCACAGAACTTCCGGTCGGCCTTCCCGCCCGCGCAGTCGTACGCCGGGCCCGCCCGTGTGGAGGTCGAGGGCAAGGAGGCCGAGCTGGAGCACGGCTCGGTCGCCATCGCCGCCATCACCAGCTGCACCAACACCTCCAACCCGACGGTGATGATCGGCGCCGGGCTGCTGGCCAGGAACGCCGTCGAGCGCGGCCTGGCGGTGCCGCCGACGGTCAAGACGAGCCTCGCTCCCGGGTCACGCGTCGTGACCGAGTACCTGCGCTCGGCCGGGCTGCTCCAACCGCTCGAGCAGCTCGGCTTCCGGCTGGTGGGCTACGGCTGCACGACGTGCATCGGCAACAGCGGGCCGCTCGACGAGCCCATCGCCGCGGCGATCGAGGAGAACGAGCTGGTCGTGGCGGCCGTGCTGTCGGGCAATCGCAACTTCGAGGGCCGCATCCATCCCCTCGCCCGCGCCAGCTACCTCGCCTCGCCGCCGCTCGTCGTCGCCTTCGCGCTGGCTGGCAGCGTCAACGCCGACCTGACCAGCCAGCCGCTGGGCAACGGCTCCGACGGCCGGCCGGTATACCTCGCCGACGTCTGGCCGTCGCCCGACGAGATCCGCCGGACGATCGCCGAGGCCGTCTCGCCCGACCTCTTCCGGCGCATCTACGCCGAGGTCTTCGAGGGCGACGAGCGCTGGAGCGGCCTGCCCGTGCCGGTCGGCAGCAACCGCTACGCGTGGGACCCGCAGTCGACTTATGTCGCGCGACCGCCGTTCCTCGAGGGCGTCACGCGCGAGCCGCAGCCGGTGACCGACATCACCGGCGCGCGCGTGCTGGCGCTCCTTGGCGACTCGGTCACGACCGACCACATCTCGCCCGCCGGCACGATCCCCGCCTGGGCGCCTGCCGGCCGGTGGCTGCAGGAACGTGGCGTCACGCCGCTCCAATTCAATAGCTACGGCTCGCGGCGCGGCCACCACGAGGTGATGATGCGCGGCACCTTCGGCAACATCCGCCTGCGCAACGCGCTGGTCGAGCGCGAGGGCCCGTACACCGCCCATCAGCCGAGCGGCGAGGAGATGTTCATCTATGACGCCGCCATGCGCTACGCGCGCGAAGGCGTGCCGCTGCTGGTCATCGCCGGCAAGGAATACGGCTCTGGCTCGTCGCGCGACTGGGCGGCGAAGGGCACGAACCTTCTCGGCGTGCGTGCCGTCCTGGCCGAGAGCTACGAGCGCATCCACCGCTCGAACCTCGTCGGCATGGGCCTCCTGCCGCTGCAATTCCTGCCCGGCGAGAGCGCCCACAGCCTCGGGCTGTCCGGCCGCGAGGAATACGACGTCCTCGGCCTGGCCGATGGCCTGTCACCCCACATGCAGGTGTCGGTCCGCGTCCGCGGCGACGGCGGCGACCGGCTGATCGGCGCCATCTGCCGCCTCGACGGCCCGATCGAGGTGGAGTACTACCGCCAGGGCGGGATCCTGCCGGCTGTCCTGCGCCGGCTGTCGGAAACGCCGGCCTGATGGTCCGGTGACGCTTCTCCGCGGGGCCAGCTGGGCGCGGCGCGCGAGTGCGTCGGCGCCCGTCGCGCTGGTCTCGCTTGTCGTCGCCAACCTGCTACCGCTGGCCGGCGTGCTGTTCTTCGGCTGGGAGCTGTTCACGATCCTGATCCTGTACTGGGTCGAGAACGGCATCGTCGGTCTGCTCAACCTGCGCAAGATCGCGCTGGCCGGCGGTGCCGCGGACGCGGGCGGTGCCGCATTCCCGCGCATGAAGCTACCGGGCGCGACGCAGAAACAGGCGCTGGTGCCCTTCTTCGCCGTCCACTACGGCATCTTCTGGGTCGGTCATCGCCGGCGGCTTCCTCGTCCTCGGCGTCGGCCAGCCGGTGCTGCTGATCGCGCTGCTGGTGATGCTGAAGACGGTGCTCGACCTCGTCCTCCACCTGCACGAGCACCGGCGAATGCAGCCGGCGATCGAGGCAGCCGAGCCGAGCACGGGTTCGGCGGCGACGGCCTAGCGGCGCCACACGGCGCCGACTCTTCGGCGGCGGCTGGTCAGACCGATCCGGCGGCCAGCGGCAGCGCGAAGCCGACCTCTGCGCCACCGCCCTCCCGGCTGCGCGCCCAGATCCGCCCGCCAAGCGACTCGACGATGCGCCGGCAGACGGCCAGGCCGATGCCCACGCCGGCGGGTTGGCCGCGGGCGGCGGCGGCGCGATAGAAAGGCGTGAAGATGGCAGCCGACTCGTCATCTTCGATGCCGATCCCGCGATCGAGCACCAGGACCTGCGCCTCGCGGCCGACGGTACGCACGATTACCTCGACCTCGGCGTCAAGCGGGCTGTACTTGTCGGCGTTGCTGAGGAGGTTCTCGACGACCATCTCGAGATACGTCCGGTCGCTCTCGACGATGACATAGCGCGGCTCGCTCTGGAGCGTGATGCGCCGACCCGGGTTACGAGCGGCGTAGGCATCGACTGTCTTGCGCACGACGTGGGCTAGGATCTGCGGCTCGGCCTCCGCGCCCGGCTCGCTTTCGAGACGGGTCAGCAGCAGCAGGTTCTCGACGATCGTGCGCAGTCGCTCGGCGTCGTTGGCGATGTCGCTGAGCATCGACTCGCGGTTCTCCTGGCTCAGGTGCGCCGAACGATCGCGCAGCAGGTGGGCGTTACCGACGATCGTCGTCACCGGCGTGCGCAGCTCGTGCGAGACCAGGCCGAGGAACTCGTCCTTGACGGCGTTAGACACCTCCAGCGCGCGGGCAGTCGCACGAAGCGCGTCTTCGGCCATGCGCTGCTGGGTGACGTCGACGAGCACATTGACCGCGCCGACCATCTCTCCGTCGTCGTTTCGGAGCGGCGTGGGATATGGCACGAAGCTCAGCCGTGAGCCGTCCGGACGCTCGACGGTCGCCTCGTAGCCGCGGACGGCGCGTTTCTCCTTGAGCGCTATGGCCATCGGGCATTCGCCGTGGTCCATCGGCGTCCCGTCCGGCCAGTAGAGCCGCAGCGAGCCGCACCAGAGCTCGCCCAGCTCCGGCCGGCGGCCCCAGAAATCGGCCGCCGCGTCGTTGTAGAAGGTGATCCGGCCCTCCGCGTCTGTGGTGTAGACGGCGACCCCGAGTGCGTTGAGAAGCCTCTGGTACTCGCCGGCCGACGTCGAGGGATCGCGCGCGACGGCTGAGCGAGCACCGCCCTCGATCAGGGTCAGCAGACCGCCGGGCTCGCTTGCTCGGCGGCGCGGGCCACGAGATGGGCGTTCGGGGCCTGTGCCGGCCAAGGACATTGCTGCTCCCGGGATTTGACTGCGATTTGGGCTGCGCCGGATTGTCGCAGCCGCCTCGA
>CAYRMQ010000097.1:9534-10742 GCA_964425305.1 uncultured Anaerolineaceae bacterium
AGCCTGCTGCCCGAGACCTCCAGCATCTGCCGCGAAGCCGAGCACCTGCTCGACGAGCTACCGCCGCAGTCGCCCGACCGCGAGACGGTCGCCCTCGTGGCGCTCGAGCTGCGCGCGCTCCACGGTCGCCTGAGCGCGGCGCAGTCACTCACACGCGAGCTGGTCGACTCCGGTCGCCGGACCGTGACGTCGGCGCGTACGCTGCTGAGGATCATCGGCCAGCAACCGCGCGATCCGTGCGAGCCGGTGCCGGGCCTGCTACGCGAGGCAGATCCTCACTCGGTTCGCGACGCGCTGGCCGAGGTGCGCGTTCGCTACCTTCGCCAGCCTGGGACGCCGCTCTATCGAGTGGCCTGCGAGGTCTACGACGAACAGGTGGACGCTGCGGCGAGCGTCGACGAGTTCGTCAGCCTGCAGGCGGCCGGCGATCAGAGCCTCATGCGTGACCGGCTGCCGCGCGAGCTGGCCGATCGGTTCCGGCGCGATCCGAATGGCACGCGTGCCCTGCTCGGCTTCCTGGTACTGGTGAGGGAGAGCTACGGCTACCCGCCCGAGGCCTGAGCGAGAAACGCCCGGCCTGGGTCGCCCGGATACGCCGAGGCGCGGCCACTTGCGCCACGCCGGAAAGGGAGTAGGCTGAACTACTGGTTTGCGGACTTGCCAGCTCCGAACGACGGTGACCTTCGGCCTGCCACGCCGCTCGTGCCTGCGGAGGGAGACATGAAGAGCCTGATCGCAGAGACCCTCGAGATGTGGCGGGAAGCCGAGCGCATCCTCGACGACCTGCCACCGGTCGCGCCCGACTACGAGACCGTCGCTCGCCTCGCCTCCGAGCTGCGCGAGATGCACTCACGCCTGGTGTCGGCGGACGATGTATCAGAGGGGAGACTGAGCGCCGAGCGCCAGGTCGCGGCGCGGGCCCGTTCGGCACTCGAGCACATCCGCCGGCAGAGCGGACTGGCGTCGACGGCGACACTCACCGAGGAGCCGAGCGGGTGAAGGCTGAGTGGTGGTGGGCGATACTGGATTCGAACCAGTGACCTCGCGGATGTGAACCGCGCGCTCTAACCGACTGAGCCAATCGCCCACGGACGCCTGCGTCGCGCAGGCCGACGCCATTATCCGGCCGATTCGAAGACAGCGTCAACGCAAGCCGATCTGCAGTCCCGGCCATCGGCCGGCCAGCGCCTCCGCGGACACGCCGGTGA
>CAYRMQ010000098.1:0-10436 GCA_964425305.1 uncultured Anaerolineaceae bacterium
CCCGCGCCGCCCGCCGCGGGCCGGCGCTACATCGCTGGAGATGGGACAGGGCTAGTAGTTTGACTCGCGCCTCTCCTGCGCCGCCTTCGCCCCCTGCTTGCCCAGCGCCGTGCGCGTCTTGTTGGGCAGGTGCGCGATGGTGCGCTTGCGTCGGGCGGCCGCCTGTGCCTTCTTGATGTTGCGGCGGGCTGCCTGGCGCTGCTTGTCGCTGGCCATCCGGCGCGCCTCTCAGCTCTTCTTCTTCTCGTTGCCGTCCTTGCTGGCCATCTTCTCGAGCTCCTTCTCGCTCATGTCCGTGCGCGTCTTCTTGCCCTCCCGCTTGCGCTGGAGCTCGGCGCCCATGAACTTGCGCTGCTTCTCGCTCTTGGCAGGCATGCTCGGACCTCCTGTTCGCGGCCACACTCGCGGCTCCCGGAAGCGGACGCTACGCGCGAACCTGTGTCAGGCGCATCGCATGCGGCGGCGTGCCGCTCTCGGTCGCGCGCCCAGCCAGCGGTGCCGACTGTGGGCGTGGCTGACGTAGAATGGTCACAGGCCGCGGTTCGCCCGAAACCCCTCACTTGCCAAGCTGACGGACCGTGGCGCCTGCAAGAGGCAAAGGGTGACGACTGGACTGTGGTATGTGCTCGGCTTCGCCTTCGCCGGCACCACCTTCGTCCTGCTGACGATAGGTGGTGCGTGGCTGCTCAGCCATCGCTCGAAGGGCGACCGGCACAAGGGCCTGCCCTATGAGTCGGGTATCGACACGTTCGGCTACACGTGGGGAAGGACCGGCCTGTCCTTCTACATCTACGCGCTGCTCTTCGTCGCCTTCGACATCGAGATCGTCTTCATCTACCTCTGGGCGCTCGTCTTCCGCGACGCCCTGCTGGGCGGCTTCCTGGCCGTGCTGATCTTCGTCGTGATCCTGCTGATTGGGCTGGGTTACGCCTGGCGCAAGGGGGTCCTGACCTGGAAGTGAGCAATGGCCGATAAGTCGCAGAAGGAAGAGAAGTTCCCGATCCAGATGGCAGCGGACCAGCCGAGCCGCGAGGCCGGCCTGGCCGTCGCGCCGGAGGACGCCGTCGGCGAGCCGATCGTCGTCGAGAACACGCTGTGGGCGTCGGTCCATCCGCAGGCGTATTCCGGTGGCCTGCCGTCGCAGATCACCCACCTGCGCGAGCTCGAGCTGGCCGACAAGACCGACAACGGTCGCTGGGCCGCGCTCGACATCATCCCCACCAAGGCCGACTACGTGCTCGACCTGATCCGCCTCAACAGCCTGTGGCCGCTGCTGTCGGGCCTGGCCTGCTGCGCCATCGAGATGATGTCGGCGGCGACGAGCGTCAACGACATGGACCGCTTCAGCATGTTCCCCTTCCGCGCCAGCCCGCGCCAGGCCGACGTGCTGATCGTGGCCGGCACGCTGACGACCAAGATGGCGGCGCCGCTGCTCCGGCTGTGGGAGCAGATGCCCGAGCCGAAGTGGTGCGTGGCGATGGGCGACTGCACCTGCTCGGGCGGCCGCTACAAGCGCTCCTACGCGACGGTCGAGGGCATCGATCGGATCATGCCCGTCGACGTCTACGTGCCCGGCTGCCCACCTCGCCCGGAGGGCCTCATCTACGGGATGATGAAGCTGCAGCAGCTGATCCGCGAGCGCCGCGGCCACTGGGCCGAGCGGTCCGTCGGGCCGACGGTGCCGTTGGGCGTCTGACCAAACCCCAGCCACAGTCACCAGCGAGGAGCCGGCAACGGACAGCAACCTGAAGCGCCGCCTCGAGACCGCGTTTGGCGACCGCCTCAACGGGCCGGTCCGCCAGCGCGTCGATACGACCGAGATGCGCATCGCGCCGCAGCACGTGACGGAGGTCATGCGCAGCCTGCGCGAGGGCGAGCAGTTCCGTTTCGAGATCCTCGCCGACCTGGCCGGCGTCGACACCGGCACCGAGATGTGGGTCGTCTACCACCTCTGGTCGGCCGAGTCGCCCGACTGGCTGCGCGTCATCGCCGAGGGCCTGCCGCGCGACGACCCGCGCGTACCGTCGGTCACCTTCCTGTGGAACGGGGCGGAGTGGGCCGAACGTGAGGCCTACGACATGTTCGGCATCATCTTCGAGGGCAACCGCGACCTGCGCCGCATCTACATGCCGCCCGACTACACCAGCTTCCCGCTGCGCAAGGACTTCCTGCTGCCCGACGACGCGGCGCGCTCGCCGGGCGAGGGCTTCCGCCACGTCGAGCAGGCGCACCAGCCGGCCGAGTACCTGCGCCAGCCGATCCTACGCCGGACGAAGGTCGACTGATGACGGAAGCCAAGCCGACCGAGACCCGCCCGCCGACGAGCGTCCGCTCGCTCGACGACCCGGACCTCTTCGTCGAGACGCCGGCGACCATCTTCGACGCCATCCCGCCGTACCCGCCGCGCAGCGAGCGCGAGGCCGAGTTCTACCACCTCGAGGACGGCGAGATGCTGATCAACCTCGGGCCGCAGCACCCGTCGACCCACGGCGTCCTGCGCGTCGTGCTCAAGATCGACGGCGAGCGCGTGATCGATCTCGATCCCGTCCTCGGCTATCTCCATCGCGGCGTCGAGAAAATCTGCGAGAACGGCGACTGGCACCACGCGATCAGCAACTGCGATCCGCTCGAGTACGTCGCCTCGATGTTCTCCGAGGCGATGCCCGTGCTCGCCGCCGAGAAGCTGCTCGAGCTGCAGGTGCCGCGCCGCGCCGAGTACATCCGCGTCCTGGCGTGGGAGCTCAACCGCATCGCCAGCCACGCGCTGTTCATGGGCTGGCTGGCGCTCGACCTGGGCGGCCTGACGCCGATCCTGTGGGGCTTCATAGAGCGCGACGAGATCGTCGAGATGCTGGCCGCGCTGACCGGCCAGCGGCTGCTCTTCAACTACCTGCGCATCGGCGGCGTCAACCACGACCTGAACCACGACTTCCTCAGCCGCCTCGGCGACTGGATGAGCCGCGCCGGCGCCCAGATCGAGGCGACGACCAAGTTCCTCAACGAGAACGAGATCTTCGTCCGGCGGACGAAGGGCCTCGGCGTGCTCGACCGTGAGACGGCCATCCGGATGTGCATCACCGGCCCGCCGCTGCGCGCCACCGGCGTGCCCTACGACGTCCGCCGGGCGCATCCCTACAGCGTCTATCCCGAGCTCGAGTTCGACATCCCGACGCGAACCGAAGGCGATTCGTACGCGCGCTACCTGCTGCACATCGATGAGGTGCGCGAGAGCATCCGGATCATCGACCAGGTGCTGCACGAGATGCCCGACGGGCCGGTCATGGGCCGCATCCCGCGGCTGATCCGCATCCCGCCCGGCCGCGCCTTCATCGCCATCGAGAGCCCGCGCGGTCAGTATGCCTGCTACGGCATGAGCGACGGCTCCGACCAGCCCTTCCGCTTGCGCATCCACGACCCGTCGTTCTTCAACCTGCAGGCCGTCGGCCTGCTGATGCCGGGCAACCTGATCGCCGACACGATGGCGATCATGGCCAGCCTCGACCCGGTCATGGGCGGCATCGACAAGTGAGCGTCATCACGCGGCCGTGGGGCCGCCTGACCCTCGCCGGCAAGATCATCCTGCCGCTGCTGCTGCTGCTCGTGCTGCTGACCGTCGGGCTGATGGTCGGCTGGGTGACGGGCATCATCCCGGCGCTGCTCGATCTCGGCCTGACCATCGTCCAGGACAACATCGACATCGTCCGCTTCGTGGTGGCGGCGACGGCGATCCTGCTCTTCACCGTGCCGGTGGCCTTCGTGATCATCTTCATGGAGATGAAGATCATCGCCTTCATCAACCTGCGCCTGGGTCCCAACCGGGTCGGGCCGTGGGGCACGCTCAGCTCGGTCTTCCACGGGCTGAAGGTGCTGGCCAAGGAGGACTACACGCCGACGGCCGCCGACACCCCTGTCTTCACGATGGCGCCCATCGTGGTCTTCCTGGCCAGCGTGCTCGGCCTGCTGGTGATCCCGTTCGCGCCCGGGCTCGTCGGCCTCGACATGAACATCGGCCTGCTCTACTTCTTCGCCATCGCCGGCCTGTCGGTCGTCGGCCTGATGATGGGCGGCTGGTCGAGCTTCAACAAGTACTCGCTGCTCGGCGGCCTGCGCGCCGCGGCGCAGGTTATCTCCTACGAGCTGCCGCTGCTCCTGGCGCCGGTCGGCGTCGTCATGCTCGCCGGCACGCTCAGCCTCAACCAGATCGTCCAGAACCAGGCCGGCTGGTTGTGGGACTGGTACGTCTTCCAGCAGCCGCTGGCCTTCATCGTCTTCTTCATCGCCGCCATCGCCGAGGGCAACCGCACGCCGTTCGACCTGACCGAGGCCGACAGCGAGATCGTCGCCGGCTTCGCCACCGAGTACAGCGGCATGCGCTTCGGCTTCTTCTTCTTCGCCGAGTACGTCAACGTCTTCATCCTGTCGGCGCTGACGGTCGTCCTCTTCCTGGGCGGCTGGAACGCGCCCATCGACCCGGCACCGATCCTCGGCTGGCTGGGCATCACCATCGATCCGACGCTCGACCCGGGCGGCCTGGGCATGGGCCTGCTCTTCCTGCTCCTGCTCGGGCCGCCGATCGCGATCCTGCTGCTGACGCTGCCGATCTGGATGCTGAAGAGCGACTGGTCGTTCCTGAAGAGCCTCGTCGTCGGTTTCATCCTGTTCAACGTCATCGCCGCCGGCGCGGTCGGCATCTGGCTGTTCATGAGCTTCGAGGTCGTCGTCGGGCTGTTCTGGTTCCTGGCCAAGACGTTCACCTTCGTCTTCATCTTCGTGTGGATGCGCGGCGTGCTGCCGCGCGTACGCATCGACCAGCTGATGGGCTGGGCCTGGAAGTGGCTGATCGAGATCGCGCTGCTCAACATCTTCATCACCGCCGGCGCGATTCTGCTCATCGAGGAGCTGACCCGATGAGCGTTCTCAACCGAGTCCCCGGCTGGGGCATCGTCGGCGGCATGCTCTTCGGCCTGCGCCGCTTCTTCCAGCGCAAGGTGACGATCCAATATCCGGAGGTCGTGCAGGAGATCTCGCCCCATCACCGCGGTCGGCTGATCCTGCTCTACGACGAGTTCGGCAACCTCAAGTGCGAGACGTGCTTCCAGTGCGCGCAGGCATGCCCGATCGAGATCATCGACATGGGCGGCGTCGACACCAGGAACCGCTTCCACGTCCACTGGGGGCCGCCGGAGCAGTACGCCGAGCGGCGCGAGGAGTCGGCGCTGCGCCGCTCCGGCCGGCCGGTGCCCGACCGCTCCTTCGAGGCGTGGCTGCCGATCGACCTCGGACCGCTCGAGCAGATCCTGCGCGAGGAGGACTACGACCCGCGACGGATGCTGCCCATACTCGAGCGCACGCAGGCGGCCTATGGCCACCTGCCGGTGGCGGCGCTGCAGCACATCAGCCACTCCACCGGCGCGTGGTACAGCGAGATCTACGGCATCGCCACCAGCTACCCGCACCTCGTCTTCGAGCCGGGCAGCGTCGCCGTCATCGGCATCTGCCGCTGCCCGACGTGCCTGCTCCTCGGCGCCGGTCGCCTGCGTGAGGCGCTGGTCGAGGCGCTGGCCACCGACGTCGGCGGGGTCAGCCCCGACGGCGCGGTCCGGCTGGTCGGCGTCGACTGCGGCGGCTCGAGCACCGACGAGCCGCTGGTCACCCTCGACGGCCAGCCCCAGCAGGGGCTGACGCCGCAGCGGGCGGCCGAGCTGGCGTCGCGCCTCCGCGCGCGCAGCCGCGAGGCGGGCCGCGCATGAGCATCCCCCTCCTGAAGAGCCCGCGGGACACGCCGGCGATCCTGCTCGGGCGATTCGGCAAGTACGACCCCGACGGACCGCTCGACGCCGCCGAGAAGGCCGGTGCGTGGGCCGCCTGGAAGCGCAGCGCGACGACGCTCAGCCCGCAGGCCGTCGTGCGCCTCGTCGGCGATGCGCGGCTGCGCGGACGTGGCGGCGCCGGCTACCCGACGGGCGCCAAGTGGCGCGCCTGCGCCGCCGCGCCGAGCGACCAGCGCTACGTCGTCGCCAACGGCTTCGAGGCCGACCCCGGCGCCCGGCTCGACCGCACGCTGATGGAGAGCGACCCGCACGCCATTCTCGAGGGACTGGCCTTTGCCGCCTACGCCGTCGGCGCCGGCCGCGCCTACGTCGCCGTTCGCTCGACCTTCACCGTCGCGCTGCGCCGCCTTCAGGCCTGCGTGAGGGCCGCCGAGGAGGCGGGTTACCTCGGCAGCGACGTGCTGGGCAGCGGCTTCGACCTGCACGTCGAGGTGCTGCCCGTGCCGGGGGGTTTCGTCGTCGGCGAGGAGACGACGCTGCTGCGGGCGATCGAGAACAAGCGCGCCCAGCCCGACCAGCGCCCGCCCTACCCCGCCGCGCGCGGGCTGTGGGGCCGCCCGACCGTCGTCAACAACGTCGAGACGCTTGCCGCCGTCCCCTGGATCATGGCCAACGGCGCCGCGTCCTTCAGCGACATCGGCGACCCGACCAACCCCGGTACGACGCTCGTCCAGTTCAGCGGCGCGGTCGAGCGGCCGGGCGTCGCCGAGGTACCCACCGGCGTCCCGCTGCGCCGGCTGATCGACCGCGTGGCCGGCGGGCTGCGCAAGGGCAGTTCGCTGAAGGCCGTTCTGGTCGGTGGCCCGGCGGGCGCCTTCCTGCCGCCGGCGGTGCTCGCCGACACGGCGTACGGCCCGGCCGCCCTCGAGGAGCGTGGCGCGATCTGGGGCTCGGGGACGGTCGTCGCCGTCGACGAGGGCACCTGTCTCGTCGACATGGCGACGCTGCTCGAGCGCTACCTGTCGGACGAGTCGTGCGGCAAGACGATCCCCTGCCGCATCGGTGTCCGCCGGCTGTACGAGATCGGCCAGCGCGCGACGAAAGGCCTGTCGCGGCCGACCGACCCGCAGCTGCTCGTCGATCTCTCCTCCGACACGCGCGACGGCGCGCTGTGCGGCCTCGAGTACTGCGCCCCGAACCCGCTTCTGAGCGTGATGCGATACTTTGAGGAGGAGTTCGAAGACCACTTCGTACGCGGCTCCTGCCCCGCCGGCGTGTGCACGCCCCTTCGCCTTGCGACCCACGGACTGAGCGCATGACCGACACACTGCCCACCATCTCCGACGCCGCCCCCGACGCCCTCGCCGAGCGGCTGCTCGAGACGCAGGCGCCCGCACGGCGGATGGTCTCGCCGGCCTTCACGATCGAGATCGACGGCCGGCAGTACACCGGCCGCGAGGGCCAGACGATCCTGGACATCTGCCGTGACAACGGCATCGACGTGCCGACGCTGTGCTACGAGCCGAAGCTGCCCGGCTTCGGCGCCTGCCGCATGTGCGTCGTCGAGGTCGAGGGCGAGGAGCACCCGCCGATCAGCTGCTCGCGCCAGGCCGAGCCTGACATGGTCGTCCGCACGCAGACGCCTCGCCTGCGCCAGGTGCGCAAGACCAACCTCGAGCTGATCTTCTCCGATCACAACGCGTACTGCCTGCCGCCGTGCCAGAACAAATGCCCCAGCCACATCGACATCCCGGGCTTCCTGAAGGCGAACACCGAGGGCAACTGGGCCGAGTCGGCGCGGATCTTTAAGCGCACCATCCCGTTCCCCAGCATTCTCGGCCGCGTCTGCCCGGCGCCGTGCGAGGAGCACTGCCGGCGCGACGAGGTGGAGGAGGCGATCGCGATCCGCGACAGTCACCGCTATGCCGGTGATCAGGTGCTCAAGGCCCAGGCGCAGGGCGTCAAGGCGCCGGTGCCGTTCGAGATACAGCCGCCCTCGGGCAAGCGCGTGGCCGTCATCGGCTCGGGCCCGGCCGGCATGTCGGCCGCCTACTACCTGGCCATCGCCGGCCACGACGTGACCGTCTTCGAGCGCGACCCGGCGCCCGGCGGCATGCTGCGCTACGGCATCCCGCAGTACCGGCTGCCCAACGTCGAGGTGCTCGAGGCCGAGTACCAGTCGGTCTGGGACCTGGGCGTCAAGATCGTCACCAACTCCGCGCTCGGCCGGGATTTCACCATCGACGACTTGCAGAACCAGGGTTACGACTCGGTCTGCGTCGCCATCGGCTGTTACGACACCAACCGCCTGGGCGTGCCGGGCGAGGACGCCGAGGGCGTGATCGACGGCTTGGAGTACCTGCGCATCGCCACCCTCGGACTGCCCTATCCCGATCACGCCGGCAAGCGCGTCGTCGTCATCGGCGGCGGCTTCACGTCGATGGACTGCTCGCGCACGTCGGTACGCCAGGGAGCGGCCGAGGTGACGCTCGTCTACCGCCGCGACATGAAGGACATGCCGGCCGCCAACGAGGTCCACGAGATGCTGGAGGAGGGCGCCAGGGCGATCTTCCAGGCGGCGCCGACGCGCGTCCTGACCGACGACGACAACCGCGTCACGGGCGTCGAGTTCCAGCGCATGCAGCTCGGAGAGCCCGACGAGAGCGGTCGGCGGCGGCCGACGCCGGTGCCCGGCACGGAGTTCGTCATCGAGTGCGACCGCGTGCTGCTGGCCATCGGCCAGGGGCCCGAGCTCGACTGGCTCGAGCGCGGCGCCGACGGCGTCAGCGCCACGCGCAACAAGCGCCTGGCCGCGGATGCCGTCACCTTCACCACCGGCCGGCCGGGCGTCTTCGCCACGGGCGACGTGCGCATCGGCTCGGCGACGGTCGTGCAGGCCAACGCCGAGGGCCGCCGCGCGGCCTACGCCATCGACGCCTACCTGCAGGGCCAGGACCTCGAGGCGATCAAGACGCGCCAGACGCTGGCCGAGCCGCAGCCCGAGTTCCTGTCGATCGTGCCCTATACCGGCGAGCTGAAGGAGCCGCGCTACCGCCTGCGGGCGATGGAGCCCGAGATACGCGCTCAGAGCTACGTCGAGTACGAGATCCCGTACACGCAGCAGGAGGCGATGGCCGAGTCCAAGCGCTGCCTGCAATGCACCTGCGAGGCCATCGGCTACTGCGACCTGCGCCGGCAGGGCATCGAGTACGGCACGACGCTCAAGACGCTCGAGCCGCAGGCTGGCGGCGCCTACTCCTACCGCAGCGTCACCGAGAACCGCTTCACCGGCTACAACCACGACTACATCCGCGACGACAGCCACGCCTTCATCCTGCGCGAGCCGTCGCGCTGCATCGACTGCGGCCGCTGCGCCACCGTCTGCAAGGAGATCGTCGGCGCCGCCTGCTACGACTTCATGCGCACCGGCTTCGACACGCTCGTCACGACGCCGCTCGACATGAGCCTCAACACGACGCCCTGCGTGTCGTGCGGACGCTGCGCCGAGACCTGCCCGACCGGCGCGCTGATGCCCAAGCCGCGCGTGCTCGAGAAGTACGACGTCGACGAGAGCCGCTGCATCCTGTGCGGCATCTGCGTCGACGCGTGCCCGTACGACGCGCTGCGCTGCGGCCCGGAGTTCGAGCTGTCGCACGAGAGCCGCGCCGAGCCGATGATCGACCTGCTCGCCTACAGCGCCATCGACCGCGACACCGAGATCACCTTCATCCGCAAGGAGCGCGACTGGCTCGAGCGGGCACAGGCGCAGGGCCGCCGGCTCGACGCCGGCCGGCTGCTGCCGATGCTGCCGCCGGGAGTCGCCGGTGACGGCCACGCCGGGGCCGACGGCCACGCTGCCGGCAACGGCCACGGACAGGGCCACGGCCAGGGAGGCGACGGCCACGCCGGCCCGATCGGCCAGCCGGGCGGCCACGCCGACACCACCGGCGGCTCGCACCAGCCGCGCTGATGGCCTTCCCGCAGACCATTCCGCTCCTCGGCTGGTCGTGGGACGACCTCATCTTCCTCGTCCTCGCCGGCGTGATGCTGGGCGCGGCGGTCTTCGTCGTGATCGGCCGCGACATCGTCCGCTCCGGCCTGTCGATGATCCTGGCGTTCGCCGCGCTGGCCGGCATCTACGTCCTCGCCGGCGCGGTCATCGTCGCCGCCGCCCAGGTGCTGATCTACATCGGCGCGATCAGCGTGCTGATCCTGTTCGCGATCATGCTGACCCAGACGAAGGCCGGCCCGGCCGAGCTCGTCTTCCACCGCCAGGCATGGGCCGGCGCACTGGCCGCGTTCGGGGTGGCGCTGCTGCTGCTCGTGTCGATCATCAACACCGACTGGCCGCTGCGCGTCGGCGAGCGGCTGTGGTCGTCGACGACCGCGATCGCGCTGCTGCTCTTCAGCGACGCGCGGTACGTCCTGGCGCTGCAGGTCATCGCCGTGCTGCTGACGGCGGCGGTCGTGGGCGGCGTCTTCCTGGCCAAGCGCGAGGAGGTGCCCGATCCGGGCGAGCGCCTGCGGCCGTCGGGCGCGGACATCGCGCGCCTGCGTGCCGAGCTGGAGGCGGGGCCGACGGTCACGCCGGGCCGGCCGCCGGAGGGCGCATGAGCCAGTCGCTCGAGGCCTACCTGATCCTGTCGGCGCTGCTCTTCTCGATCG
>CAYRMQ010000099.1:0-10126 GCA_964425305.1 uncultured Anaerolineaceae bacterium
CGTCGAGCAGCGCCCGCGTGCGCTCCAGCCAGCCGGTCATGCCCAGCTCCGAGAACTGCGCCGCCGCTCCCTCCAGCAGGGACGCCGCCTCGCCGTGGTGAGTCTCACCGGCGGCCGCGAGGGCCAGCCCCTCGTCGTGGTCGAGGATCGCGCGCAGCGGCCGTAGCCCGAGCTCGTCGAGCGCCGGCCGCTCCTCGGCGAAGTACGAGCGTGCCTCGTCGAGATCTCCGACGAGCGCGTACATCCGTGCCTTGGCCTGGCGCAGCGAACCTGTCGCCTGGCCGCCGACCTGCGCGCCGATGGCCAGGTCGACGAGCCCGCGACCGCGAGCGGCGTGCTCGGCGGCACCCAGCTCCCACGCCGCGTTGAGGGCGCCGACGAGGGCGGCGTCGCGGTAGTAGGTCAGCGGCGCAAGCCGCCCGCACGCGTCGAGCAGGTCGGGCAGCGCCTCGCGCGCCGGCTCCTCCTGACCGGCGCGGACGCGGGCGAGGCATAGCTCGGCTGCCAGCGCCAGGCCGGCCGGTCGAGGACGCGCGGCCGCCGCCGCGAGCGCCGCCGCCAGCGCGGGCCAGCCGGCGTCGCGGTGGAACCCCACCACGGCGTCGCTGAGCAGGACCTCGTCGGCGACGGCATCCGCCTCCGGCAGTCCGTCGAGCAGGCGGCGCGCTTCCGCCGCCGACGCGGCGGCATGCTCAACGTAGCCCAGCGCTGCCTGCGAGCGCCCGTGCAGCGCGAGCGCCGCCACGCGGTCGCGCGGCGAGCCGTAGCGCTCGGCGTTGGAGAGGTAGAGAGCGGCCCACGACGCGGCCTCGCGAAAGAGCCCGTGACGGGTGAGAAGGTCGACGACGACGGCGTGCATCGCCTGCAGCACGGCTGCCGGCTGGCGCCATGTCCGCGCGTGGCGGGCCGCCTGCGCGCTCTCCTGCCGATCGCGCGGACGCTGGACGGCCAGCAGCTCGGCGACGTCCTCCTCGCCGCCCGAATCGAGCAGCGGCCGAGCGGTCGCCTGCGCCACGGCCGACCAGATCAGCGCCGACGCGCCACCGCTCGCCAATGGCTGCCACTGCTCGGACAGCACCTCCAGGCGGGCGCGCGTCAGCGGGCCGGCGCGAGCCGAGTGCTCGAGGCCCAGCCGGCGCAGCTCCTCGTACTCCGGCCACGGCGTGACGGGCGCGCCGCGACGCAACTCGCGCAGCGTGGAGACGAGTTGGTCGAGCGCAGCGGTGGCGCTGAGGTTGGCCTGGCGGTGTCGCTGGACGGCGTCACCCGCCGACTCGACCGCCTCCGCCCGTAGGCCGGCTTCCGCCTGCGCCTGGGCGAGCCTGCCGACGAGGTCGGCCACCAGCGTCCGATCATCGGCCGCCAGCTCGACGGACGCCTGCAGGCAGGCGGCTGCGCGCAGGTAGGCGTAGGCGGCGCGCGACTGCTCGGCCGCCAGCACCCCGTGACGGACGCCGCGGGCGCCATCGAGCGAGGCTGATCGGCTGTAGTGGTGCAGCAGCTCGCCGGCGTGCTCTCGCGCACGCCCGCCCAGCTCGGCCTCCAGCGCGTCGGCGACGCGCCGGTGCAGCCGCGCGCGCTGCGGCTCGGTGAGGGCCGCCAGTAACGCCGGCCGGATGCGGTCGTGGGCGATCCGATACGTCAGGCCGCGATCGGCGCTGCGCACGAGGCCGTGGCGCACGGCCAGCTCGAGGAAGTCGACTACGCGGCCGCGCGGGAGCCCGCTGACCTGGGCCAGCAGCGCCGGCGCGGCGCCGTCGTGGAACGCCGCCAGCGCGACGAGGGCCGTGCGGACCTCGGGGCTGAAGCGCGACGTGCGCCAGGTGACGAGCTGCTCGAGCGTCTCGGGCAGGTCCGCCGCGTCGGGCACGCCTCGGCCGTGGACGTCGTCGAGCCGGTCCTCCTCGCGCAGGTGCTGGTACAGCTCGCGCGCCCACAGTGGCAGCCCGCCGGTCACCTCCTGGATGACGTCGATCACACGTGACGAGATCGGCCGGTCGGCCAGCGGCCCGAGGATGGCGGCCGTGGCCGCCACGTCGAGCCCCGGCAGGTCGACGACGTCGACTCCCGGCAGCGCTTCGAGCGTGGAGGAGTCCGCGTGATCTGTCCCCAGCGAGCGCACGGCCAGCACCATCAGCGGCAGCGCGCCGACGTGTCTGGCGACGTGCTCGAGCAGGCGGTGCGTGTCGCCGTCGGCCGACTGCATGTCATCGAGGACGACCAGGAGCGGACGCTCGGCGGCGGCGCGCGCCAGCCAGCCCAGGTATGCCGCGTGCAGGCGCAGCCTGTCGTCGTAGGCGCCGAGCGGTGCCGCCGGCCGCAGCTCGCTGAGGGCCTGGCTCAGCTGGGGGACGAGCCTGACCAGCGGCGGCGCGTCATCGGCCAGCACCCGGCCCAGATCGGTCGGTTCGGCGCCCGTGCCGTACTCCTCGAGCACCTCGGCAAGCGCGCCGTGGGGCCGCCCGCAGGTGCCCTCGAAGGCCCTGCCCCACAGCACGAGCATGCCCAGCCGGTCGGCCCGTGCTGCTGCCTCGTGGGCGGTGCGCGTGCCGCCCATGCCGGCCGGACCGCGCACGACGACGAGCCCGCCGTGGCCGTCGGCCGCCCGCTGCAGGTGCTGCTGGAGGCGCTCGAGTTCGGCTTCGCGGGCGAGGTAGGGCGACTGGGCGCCGAGTCGGCCGCCGGTGAGGGACATTCTTTCGACTACGATAGCCCGCCATGACCGACCACGATCAGGCCGACCGCGATCAGGCCCCGCTCGCCACCGCCTACCGCAGCCACAGCTGTGGTGAGCTGCGTGCCACAGACGTGGGCACGACGGTCGCGCTCGCCGGCTGGGTCCACCGCCGCCGCGACATGGGCAGCCTGATCTTCCTCGACCTGCGCGACCGCCACGGCATCACGCAGGTCGTCGTCGACGAGGCCGAGGCGCCGGACGCTCACGCCGCTGCGGTCGAGATCCGCAACGAGTACGTCGTTCGCGTCGAGGGCGCCGTCACGCGCCGCCTGCCGGGCACCGACAACCCGCGCCTGGCGACGGGCGAGATCGAGGTCCGGCCGACATCGCTCGCCCTTCTCTCGGCAGCGAAGACGCCGCCATTCCCGATCAACGAGCCGGATGCCCCGGTCGACGAGGCGCTGCGCCTGCGTCACCGCTATCTCGACCTGCGCCGGGAAGGCCTGAACTGGCGGCTGGTCGCCCGCTCGCGTCTGCTGCGCGCGATCTCGGACGTCCACCATGCTCACGGCTTCGTCGAGATCGAGACGCCGATCCTGATCAAGTCAACGCCCGAGGGCGCGCGCGACTTCATCGTCCCGTCGCGCCTTCAGCCGGGCAACGTCTACGCCCTGCCGCAGAGCCCACAGCAGCTCAAGCAGCTGCTGATGGTCGCCGGCTTCGACCGCTACTTCCAGATCGCCCATTGCATGCGCGACGAGGACATGCGCGCCGACCGCGGGCCGGAGTTCACGCAGCTCGACCTGGAGATGAGCTTCGTCAGCCAGGACGACGTGATGCGCTTCGTCGAGATGATGGTCGTCGAGGTCAGCCGGGCGGTCGTGCCCGAGCGCCCGATCCGCACCATCCCGTTCCCGCGCTTCACCTACCGCCAGGCGATCGACCGCTTCGGCTCGGACAAGCCCGACGTGCGCTACGCGATGGAGCTGCGCGACGTGGGCGCGGCGGTTGAGGGCAGCGGCTTTCGCGTCTTCGACGACGTGCTGGCCGCGGGCGGACGCGTCTTCGCCATCGCCGTGTCGGGCATGGCCGGCGCCAGCCGCTCGCAGGTCGACGAGCTGACCGAGCATGCCCGGCGTGCCGGCGCCAAGGGCCTGGTCCACCTGTCCGTGGCCGCCGACGGCATCTCGTCGCCGGTGCTCAAGGCGCTCGGTCGGGAGCGGGCGGAGGCGCTGGTCGACGCTGCCGGCGCGTCGGTCGGCGATCTCGTGCTCGTCGTGGCCGACCGCGACGTCGTCGCGCAGGAGGCCCTCGGCGAGCTGCGCGTGGCGCTGGCCGAGCGGCTGGGGCTGGTGCAGGACCCGGCGGAGCTGTCGTACGTGTGGGTCTACGAGTTCCCGATGTACAAGTGGGACGCCGACAACGGCCGCTGGGACGCCACCCACAACCCCTTCAGCGGCGTCGTGCCCCAGGACGAGGAGCTGCTGGTGACCGCCTCCGGCGATCCGACACGGCCCTCACCCGACGACCCCGCCGGGCGGGCGCGCGCGCTGCAGTACGACATCGCGCTCAACGGCTGGGAGCTGGGTGGCGGCTCGGTCCGCCTCCACCGCCGCGACCTGCTCGAGCGCTCGTTCGCGCTGATGGGCCACTCGGCCGAGGGCATGCGCGACAGGTTCGGCGCGCTGCTCGACGCGTTCGAGTATGGCGCGCCGCCGCACGGCGGCATCGCGCTGGGCATCGACCGCTGGGCGGCGCAGCTGCTGTACCAGGACAACATCCGCGAAGTTATGGCCTTCCCCAAGACGGGCGCCGGCACGGACCTGATGCTCGGCGCACCGTCGCCGGTCGATCCGGCGCAACTGGAGGAGCTGGGACTGCAGCTGGCGCCACGGCTGCGGCGCGCCGACGCCCGGGAGTAGGCAGCCGGCGGCCTTGCCGCCTGAGATGTCGATGAGGCCGACATATCGCGGGAGTGGGACGCTTTGGCCCGTCCTGCGAGGTCTTGGAACAGGTGCATCGGCGCCTCCCATGCATGCACGTGCTCGCTCGTGCTGCCCGGCGGGGGCTCGCTGCCCGCCCGGAACTCCCTGTGGTTGGTGCCATCAAACCGTTGGCCGGCCGGCTAGGAAGCGGATGAGCTCGGCGCTGAAACGCTCCGGCTGCTCCTCGAACGGCAGGTGGCCGGCGCCGGCGATGAGCACCAGCTCGGCCTGCGGAATCTCCTCGCGCAGCTCCTTGCCGCGTCCCGGATCGAGCCACGGATCGTCGCTGCCCCAGACGATGAGCGTCGGAACGCGCACCGCCTCCAGCGATCCGGGGAGGCTCCTGTGACCGAGGTCACGCACGACCGCGACCACGGCCTCGTCCCAGCCGCGAACGCCCGTCGGCACGAGATGGCCGGCGGCAGTCGCGCTGGCCACGTCGTCCGGATCCGAGTAGATACCGGCAAGAACCCGCTCCACCCGCTCGGGCGTGGCCAGCGTGCGAACGATGAGCCGCCCCCAGCGCTCGATCGGCGGCAGCCGCAGCAGCTCGCCAGGCCACGGCTGACCGGCGGCGCTCGGCATCCACGGGTTGACGAGCACGAGCCGGTCGACGAGATCCGGTCGCGACAGCGCGACATGAAGGGCGACGCTGCCGCCCATCGAGTGGCCGACCAGCGCGGCACGCCGTATGTCGAGCGACGCCATCACGTCGGCGACGAGCTGCGCCTGCGCCGCGAGCGAGTGGTCGGCGCCGATCGACTTGTCGGACAGCCCGAAGCCGCGCAGGTCCAGCGCCAGCGTACGCAAGCCCGCGCCGGCGAGCGCCGGTTCGGTCCGGCGCCACGAGAACGTCGAGCCAGCCAGTCCGTGGATCAGGACGACCGGGTGGCCATCGGCCGGGCCGGCGAGGCGGATGTGGACGCGCTCCCCGCCGACGTCGAGGAAGCGAGCGTCCGCCGCCGCGAGTTGCTCGGCGTCCACGCCAGCCGGTCCGGGCAACGGCACGAGGTAGGGCAAGGCGAAGAGGACCGCGAGCAGCGCGACGGCGATGGCGACGATGGTCGAGGTGCGGCGCCGTAGCAGCGTCAGTCCCGCTCCGCAGGCTGCGCGTGATCGGGCGCGCGCGCCCGCGCAGCGTCGCCGATGTAGGGTCCCTGGACGTAAGCCAGTCCGGCTGTTTCGACGATCTGGCGCGCGCCGGCGGACTGTTCCGCCGGCAGCCAGCAGCCGCGCGCGTCGCGCCCGCCAGACTCATCGAGGCCCGACTGGTACCAGATCGCCTGCGACCCCAGCGCCCGGGCCTGCTCGACGATGCCCGGCAGCTCGTCTATCGGCCGGTGGGTGTAGACGATGTCGGCCTGCTGTGGCGGCGCGTCACGGGGCTCGACGCGGATCCCGTCAGCGACGCTGCGGTAGGCGTTGCGCGGCCGGCCGGGGTCGTCGTCGGAGACGACCTCGAAGCCGGCCAGGGCGAGCGAGTCGGGCACGTCGCGACTGGGCCAGTCGACGAGGAAGACGGTCCGGGCGCGGTGCAGAAGCTCGATTGCGTCGGTCATCGTCGCCTGCGCGATGGGTCGTTTATCGCTGGTCCTCAGCCGCCCGGCCGTAAGGTGCCAGCGCCGGTCCCTGGAGCGAGGTCTCATCCGACGCCTCGGCCGCCGCCGAGCCCCACTCGGGCGGCGGCCCGGCGACGGGCTCGGGCGGCCCCTCGTAAGCGGGCAGGTCGTCGATCGCGGTCGAGCGGTCGTAGATCACGCCCGGATCGCCGACCTCGAGGACGCGTGCCGGGATGCCGGCAGTGCCGACATCGCCGAGGATCTCGTCGGGCGGCTGGCCGGGTTGCAGCGGCGCCAACGCCGTGACGTGGCGAAACGGGACCAGCACGGGCAGGCCCGGCTGACCGGCGAAAGCCGGCCGAAGCAGCGTGTCGGGATCGGCGCCGTGGGCCTCGATCAGGCTGGTTACCGTCTCAGCGTCGACCCACACCATCCGGCCCGGCCAGACCAGCGCCGCGTCCGTCTCGCTCACGCGCTCGGCGGCGACGTCGAGGCCGCGGTCGATCTGAGCGAGCGGTCCGCCGGCGTCTGGCGCGGGCTCGGCCAGGACCGCCGGCGAGCCGGCCAGCGCGGCTGCGACACGACCGGCCTCGTCGGGCGCGACGACGACGATCGGCGTCGCGCCGCCGGCCCACGCCGTCTCGACCATGCGGCGAACCGCCGGCCGTCCGGCGGTGTCGGCCAGCGCTGCCTCGACGGTCGGGCACAGGATCACGGCGGCAACGGTCACGCTGCCATCGTAGCCGGTCGCCGGGCCGACGTTCGAAGGAGGCCGAGTGTAAGGAAGGGAGGCCGCGCGTAGAATCGGAGGCGGGGTAACGCACGAATGCAAATCGCCGAGATGATCGCGATCGGCGCGCTGGCGGCCATGGCCGCCGTGCTGATGCTGCTGCTCCACTCGTCGGTCGAGCGCCAGGTGGCGGCGTTCTCGGCCTTCTTCGCCGGTCACCGGCCCGATCCCTGGCCGATCGGCGTGCAGGAGGAGGACCGCGACCGGCCGTGGGGCTGGAGCGAGCGCCGACCGCCGCGAGAGCCCACGGCAGCACGCGCGGCGGAGGACGATTCGGCCGGCCGGCTGGAGGCCGCCGACGAGCCGGCGCCCGTCGATCCCGTTCGGCCGCTGATACGCGGCCGCCACTGACGCCAGCCCGCGGCGACGGGCCGCGCGTACAATCGGCGGACGATGGCCATCTATCTCGACCACGCCGCGACGACGCCGCCGCGGCGCGAGGTCCTCGACGCCATGCTGCCGCTGCTGAGCGACGTCCACGGCAACCCGTCATCGGCGCACAGCGCCGGCCGGGCTGCCCGTGCGGCGCTCGACGACGCGCACGAGCGCCTGGCGCAGTCGCTCAACGCCGAGGCACGCGAGATCGTCTTCACCGGTGGCGGCACGGAGGCGATCAACCTGGCGCTGAAGGGCGCGGCGTGGGCGGCCAAGGCGCACGGCAACCGGATCATCACCAGCGCTGTCGAGCACCACGCCGTGCTGCACACCGTCCGCCACCTCGAGCGCTTCGGCTTCGAGATCGTCGAGCTGCCCGTCGACCGCTACGGGCGTGTCGACCCGGACCAGCTGGACGCCGCGCTCAACGAGCGGACGATCCTGGTCAGCCTGCTGCTGGCCAACAATGAGGTCGGCACCGTCCAGCCGCTGGCCGAGCTGGTGCGCCGCATTCGCGCCCACAAGCACGTCGTCATCCACCTCGACGCGGTGCAGGCGGCGCCGTACATGGCGCTCGACGTGCGCGCCCTCGACGTCGACCTGCTGTCGCTGGCGGCGCACAAGTTCGAGGGACCGAAGGGCATCGGAGCGCTGTACATCCGCCACGGCACGGTCATCCTGCCGCAGGCCCACGGCGGTACGCAGGAGCGCTACCGCCGGGCCGGCACCGAGAACCTGGCCGGCGCGGTGGGCATGGCCGTCGCCTACGAGCTGTGCTGCGCCGAGCGCGACGAGACGGTCCCGCGCCTGGCGCGAATGCGCGACACGCTGCGCGACGCCGTCCTCACCGTGCCCAACGTCGAGCTGACCGGCCATCCGCGCAAGCGACTGCCCGGCCACCTGTCGATCATCGCCCGCGACGCCGACGGCGAGGCGCTCGCTCTCGCGCTCGACCTCGAGGGCATCTGTGCCTCGGTCGGCTCGGCCTGCACGACCGGCTCGACCGAGCCGTCGCACGTGCTGAGCGCGATGGGCTATCCCGACGAGGAGGCGCGCGGCGCGCTGCGCCTGAGCGTGGGCCGGACGAACACGGAGGACGAGATCGGGCGGGTCAGGGAGATCCTGCCCGAGACGATCGCACGCATGCGCGCGGCCAGCCTGGCCGTCGCCGCCGACCCGCTGGGAGAGCAGGTCGGCGCATGAGGGAACGCGTTCTCGTCGCCATGTCGGGCGGTGTCGACTCGTCGGTCGCGGCTGCCCTGCTGGCCGAGGAGGGAGTCGAGACGGTCGGCGTCTGGATGCGCCTGCACGACGTCGCCGACACGTACAGCGAGTTCAAGAAGAGCTGCTGCTCGCTTGACGCCGCCGACGACGCGCGCCGAGTGGCGGCCCAGCTGGGCATCCCGTTCTACGTGCTCAACCTGGAGCGCGAGTTCGGCGCGGGCGTGCTCCAGCCCTTCCTCGACGCGTATCTAGACGGCCGCACGCCGAGCCCGTGCGTCGACTGCAACAGCTACGTCAAGTTCGGCGCGCTGCTCGGCCGGGCGCGGCGGCTGTACGAGTGCGCCGCCGTCGCGACCGGCCACTATGCCCGCGTCGACGCGCTGGAGGATCCCGACGCGCCGACAGGCCGGCGCTACCGGCTGCTGGCCGGGCGCGACGAGGAGAAGGACCAGAGCTACTTTCTCTACGGGCTGCGCCAGGACCAGCTGGCCCACGTCCGTTTTCCCCTCGGTGGCCTGAACAAGAGCGAGGTCCGCGAGGCGGCCCGCCGCCACGGCCTGGCCACGGCCGACAAGCCGGAGAGCCAGGAGATCTGCTTCGTGCCGGGCGGCGACTACCGCCAGGCGCTGCGCGAGCGTGGCGGCTGGCAACCGGCGCCGGGGCCGCTGCTCGACGCCGACGGCACGGCGGTCGGCGAGCACCAGGGTGCGGCGGCGTACACCGTCGGCCAGCGCCAGGGCCTCGGTGTGGCGCTCGGCGAGCGGCGCTACGTCAGCTCGATCGACGCTCGCGCGAACGTGGTTACGCTCGCCCGCCGTGAGGATCTCTACCGCCGCGAGTTCGCTGTCGAGAGCGTGTCGTTCGTGGCCGGCCGTCCGCCGGCCGACGACGGCTTCGCGACGGCCGTCCGCATCCGCCATCGCGCCGAGCCGGTGCCCGGCTTCGTCCGCCCGGCGCCGGACGGGGGTGACGCCCGCGCGCGGCGCTGGCTGGTCGAGCTGGAGCGCGCGGCATGGGCGCCGGCGCCGGGGCAGGCGGCGGTCTTCTACAGCGGCGACGAGGTCGTCGGCGGCGGGCGCATCTGCGGTGCCTGAGCTCGGCCCCGCGCCTGTGCTGGCCGTGCTCGTCGGTGCCTTCCACACCGGCCTGTACCTAATCATCCGTGGGTCGGCCGGCCGCAGGCTGCCCTTCCTGCTCTTCGCCGCCGTCCTCGGCGCGTACGCCGGGCAGGCGCTCGGCAGCCGCCTGGGCGATCCGTTGCGGCTCGGCGACTTCGGGCTGGCCTGGGCGTCGCTGCTGGCGTGGGTCGGGATCGGGTTGATCGTGGCGGCGAGCGTGCTCGCGCCGGCGCGCGCGGGGGCCGGACGAGGCCGCAACGCGTGACGACCGAGCAGCTGACCCTCGTTCTGGCCGGCGCCGGAGCGCTGGCGCTCATCGTCATCGCGATCGCGGCCATCGTCGTCGCCGTCGCCGTCCGACGGCTGCTGGCCGACGTCCGAGAACTGGCACAGACGGC
>CAYRMQ010000100.1:0-9921 GCA_964425305.1 uncultured Anaerolineaceae bacterium
CGCGACATGCAGGACCTCGAGTTCACCATCGAGCGCGGCAAGCTGTACATGCTCCAGACGCGCTCGGGCAAGCGCACCGCCACGGCCGCCGTGCGCATCGCAGCCGACATGGTCGAGGAGGGCATCATCAGCGAGCAGGAGGCGCTCGCGCGCATCGAGCCGGCCCACGTCGACCAGCTGCTGCGCGACCAGTTCGACCCCAAGGCGAAGGAGGCGGCGCAGCGCATCACCGCCGGCCTCAACGCGTCGCCCGGTGCCGCCGTGGGCAAGGCCGTCTTCAACGCCGACCGCGCCTTCGAGATGGCCCAGCAGGGCGAGAAGGTCATCCTCGTCCGCATCGAGACATCGCCCGACGACTTCCACGGCATGGCCGCCGCGCAGGGTGTGCTGACCGCCCGCGGCGGGGCCACCTCGCACGCCGCCGTCGTCGCCCGCCAGATCGGCAAGCCGTGTGTCGCCGGCTGCGCTTCGCTGATCATCGACTACGCGTCCAAGACCGGCCGCGTCAACGGCCTCGGTTTTTCGGAAGGGGAGTGGATCAGCCTCGACGGCACCACCGGCGAGGTCTACGTCGGCGCGCTCCCCACGGTTGAAGTGCGCTTCGAGGAGCAGGAGGAGCTGCAGAAGATCCTCGAATGGGCCGATCGCGCGCGCCGGCTGCAGGTCTGGACGAACGCCGACAAGCCGGAGGAGGCCGCCCTCGCCCGGCGCTACGGCGCGCAGGGCATTGGCCTATGCCGGACAGAGCACATGTTCCGCGAAGGTGAGCGGCTGGACATCGTCCGCGACGCGATCCTGGTGGCCTTCCAGGCGACGCGGGCGAAGGAACGGCGCGACGCAGGCGAATCACTTTCCGCCGAGGACGAGAAGGCGGTCCGGCGCTTCGACGACGCCATGGCCAAGCTGGAGCAGCTCCAGCAGGGGGACTTCGAGGGCATCTTCGAAGCAATGGACGGGCTGCCTGTCGTCGTCCGCCTGATCGACCCGCCGCTGCACGAGTTCCTGCCCAATCACGCCGAGCTGATCGCCGAGGTCACGCGGATGGAGGCGACCGGCGTCGGGAAGGACGACCCGCAGTACGCCGAGGCGCGCGAGCTGCTGCGCGCCGTCGAGGCGCTGCGCGAACAGAACCCGATGCTCGGCCTGCGCGGCTGCCGGCTGGGGCTGATGATCCCCGACCTGGTCAAGATGCAGACGCGGGCCATCCTCAACGCCGCCATCGCGCGCAAGAAGGCCGGTGGCGACCCGCATGCCGAGATCATGATCCCGCTCGTGGGCCACGTGAACGAGCTGGTCGAGTCGCGCGCGATCCTGGAGGCTGAGGCACGTTCGGTCGAGCAGGCGGCCGGCGTCGACGTGGACTACAAGTTCGGCACGATGATCGAGGTGCCGCGCGGCGCGCTGACCGCCGACGAGATTGCGCAGCACGCCGAGTTCTTCAGCTTCGGCACCAACGACCTGACGCAGATGGCGTTCGGCTACAGCCGCGACGACGCCGAGAGCGGCTTCCTGCTCACGTACGTCGAGCGCGGCGTGCTCAAGGAGAACCCCTTCCAGACGCTCGACGTCGAGGGCGTCGGGCAGCTCGTGCGGACGGCCGTCGAGAAGGGCCGCTCCGCGCGGCCGAACCTCAAGCTCGGCATCTGCGGCGAGCATGGCGGCGATCCGGCGTCGATCGCCTTCTTCGACGAGGTGGGGCTCGATTACGTCTCGTGTTCACCATTCCGCGTGCCGGTCGCCCGCCTCGCCGCCGCCCAGGCCGCCCTCACCGGCGCCGCCGAGCGCGACAAGTAGGCGCGACAAGTAGGATTTCCGCCGCGCGGCTGAAACCGCTCGCTCGCCGCTGACGAATCAGTACCCGAGAGGCCGATGCGCGGCCGTTTCGGGAGGTTCATATGAGACGAGCTGCAGCACTGCTATCCATCCTGGCCTTGCTGGCCACGCCGCTCGCCGCACTTGCCCAGGAGGAGTTCGCGGCCGAGCTCAGCGGCGACGCCGAGGTGCCGCCGGTGACGACTGACGGCTCGGGGTCGGCGACGGTCACGATCAGTGACGACGAAAGCTCGATCAGCTTCGACGTCACGTTCCAGGACCTGAGCGGTCCGGCGACGATGGCTCACATCCACTACGGCGCGGCAGACGAGGCCGGTCCGGTGCTGATCTGGCTGACCGAGGTCGGCACGACCGACGGCAGCTTTGAAAGCCCCATCTCCGGCACGGCCGACGAGACCGCCTTCATGCCGGTCGATGGAGGCCCCCAGAGCTTCGCCGAGGCTCTCCAGGCCATTCGCGACGGCAACACCTACGTCAACATCCATACCGAGATGAATCCCGGTGGTGAGATCCGCGGCCAGTTGATGGCTGCCGGTGACGGGGCCACGCCGCCTCCGACGAGCATGGAGGACGCTGGCGCGGCCGCCGGCGCCTCGCCGATCGCCGTCATCGTCCTGCTGCTGGCCGGTCTGGCGGTCTTCGTGGTGGCGTTCCGCCGCTTCGCCGTCATCCGCGCCTGAGCAAGGGCGACTGAAGCGACCGCCCTGCGCGACGTCCCCAGCGACGCGCCAGGCGGTAAGCGTGGAACGGCCCCCGGGCTTGTCGCCCGGGGGCCGTTCTCGTATCGCTGGAGTTGAGTCGGGTCAGCCGCGACGGCGGCTGAAGCAGTCGTCGCAGTAGACCGGCTTGCCGCTCGTCGGGCGGAACGGCACGCTGGCCGTCTTGCCGCAGTTCGAGCAGGTCGCCTCGAACATCTCGCGCGGCCCGCGCTCGCGGTAGCCCCCGCCCCCGCCACCGCCACCACCGCCGCCGCCGCCGCCGTAGCTGGCGTAGCCGTAGTCGGAGCTGCCCGAGCGTGCCTGCTTGCGTGCCTGCCGGCAGGTCGGGCAGCGACGCGGGTCGCTGAAGCCGCGATCAGCATAGAACTGCTGCTCGCTGGCGGTGAAGACGAACTCCTGCCCACAGTCGGCGCAGGTGATCGTTCGATCGCTATTCAAAGAAGAACACTCCTTCTCGGTGCCGGCTTCGCGACGTTTCTCGCGAGGAGCCGTGAGAGGAGTGTCGTGCTTCCGGCAGATATGGCGCTCCCCGCGGGAGCGATTTCGGCTGCGATGCTACACCATCGCCTGTCCGCGCAGTGTAGCGAGCCAGCGTCGCCGGTCAATAGCCTGCGCTGCGTGTGCCCCTGACGGCTACGCGCAAAGCGGCCGGCGCGCTCAACCGATGACTCGCCAGCCGCGCTCGGCGGCCAGCCGCCGCAGGCGCGGCTCGGGGTGGACGGCGACCGGCTCGGCGGCCGCGGCGAGCATCTCGGCGTCGGCCAGCGAGTCGCCGTAGGCAGCCACCAGCCGCCGGCTGCCCAACGCCGAGCGCAGGCGGGCGGCCTTGCGCGGGCCGGTGTTGGGCTCGTCGGCGAGCCGGCCGGTTAGCGCACCATCGGAGCTCTCGAGCGCGCTGCCGAGGGCGTCGGCCTCCAGCCTGCGCGCAAATGCATCGAGGACCGGCTGGTAGGTACCCGAGCACAGGATGATCGTCCGCCCGGCGCGTCGGTGATCGGCCAGCTCATCGATCACGTCGATCCGCCGTCCCGGCCACAGGACGCGCTCGACGATGTCCTCGGCAAGCGCCTCCACGTCGGCGATCGAGCGACCGCCGAGCAGGCCGGTCAGGTCGCTGATCCAGCGGTCGCGGAAGCGCTGGCGGTCGACCAGCCCAGCGCGCGCCGCGAGAACCTGCGGGAGGCGGCGCAGCACGAAGGTACGGTAACGCCGGCCCAGTCCGCCGGCCTTCAGCCGGTCGGCGACGGCGCGCCACGTCTCGGCGGTGGTCAGCGTGCCCTCGAGGTCGGAGGCGACGACCTCGCCGGCGTCAGCCGGCATCGCGCCGGGTCAGGCGGGCCGGACCGCGTCGAGCAGGCGGCGCGAGGACTCGCTGATCTCCTGCACGGCGCGCTCGAACGCGTCTTCGTTGCGGCGCGACGGCACGCGATAGCCGCTGATCTTGCGCACGAACTGGAGGGCCGCGGCGCGGACCTCCTCGTCTGTGGCGGGCTGGTCTGGTCGGCGAAGGGTGACGATGCTGCGGCACATGGGCCACACGATACGCCAGCGACCGACGACCGGCAGGCGACACGCCAGCGACCGACGACCGGCAGGCGACGCCGGCCTCAACCGGTGACCTCGGCAAGCTGATCGTCGAGGCCGACAAGCACCAGCTGGTCACCGCTCTGCAGCCGCTCCTCGCGGTGCGGGTTGACCGTTACGTTCTCGCCGCGACGGAGGCAGATCGGAGTGACCTTGAAGCGTCCGGTCAGGTCGAGCTCGCGAAGCGTCTTGCCAACGAACTCTGTCGGCACGCTGATCTTGGCGATGCCGAAGCGCGGTGCGAGGTCGATGTAGTCGAGCACACGCGGGATGCGGAATGTGTGCGCGACGTCGATGCCGGCCTCGCGCTCGGGGTAGACCACGCGGTCGGCGCCGATGCGCTCCAGGATCGCGCCGTGCAGCGCGCCGCTGGCCTTGGCGATGACGGTCTGTACGCCGAGTCGCTTGAGCGCCATCGTGGCGAAGATGCTCGCCTCCACGGCACTGCTCATCGCCACCACCGCCGTGCTGAACTCGGCGGCGCCGGCAGCGCGCAGGGCGTTCTCGTCGCTGGCGTCGAGCTGGACGGCGTGGGTGACCTCGGGCGCGATGTCGTTGACGGTCGACTCGCTGGCGTCGACGGCCATCACCTCGTGGCCGAGGGCGTGCAGCTCGCGCGCGACGGCCGAGCCGAAGCGACCCAGCCCGACGACCATCACCTGCTCTCTCATCTCACTCCTCGAATGCTCCGGTTCATCCGATGCGCACCGATTCCACGGCCGGACGGTACGCCACCGGCCGCGCTCTTGCAGTCAGCGCCAGCACCAGCGTCAGCGGCCCCAGCCGGCCGACGTACATCGCCACGATCACCACGAGGTGGGCAAGGTCAGGCAGATCGGCCGTTACGCCCCTGCTGGCGCCGACCGTGCCCAGCGCCGACACAGACTCGAAGAGAACGTCGACGAACCGCTCCGCGCTGAGCAGCTCGAGCAGCAAACCCACCGTGAAGAGCACCGCTATCGACAGCAGGGCAACCGCCAGCGCGCGGTAGATGACGACGTGCTGGATGCGCCGGCCGAAAGCTTCGGCTGACGGCCGGCCAAGCGCCGTCGAGACGATTGCGACGAGCAGGACGGTGAACGTGTTGACCTTGATGCCGCCGGCCGTCGAGCCCGACGCCCCGCCGATGAACATCAGCGCCATGACCACGAACAGCGAGGGCTCGAGGATGGCGGCCGTGTCGAGGGCACTGAAACCGGCCGTGCGCAGCGTCACCGATTCGAAGACGGCGTTGAGCGCGCGCTGCTCGGGCGGCAGCGCGCCCAGCGTCGCCGGGTTGTCCCACTCGATCAGCCCGAAGGCGAGGCTGCCGCCGACCAGCAGGGCGAGGGTCATTGGTACGACGAGCTTGGTCTCGAGCGCCAACCGCTCCCAACGCCGGTGGCGGACGAGATCCTCGACGATGGCGTAGCCCAGGCCACCGAAGACGATCAGCACACCGATCACGCCGAGCACCGCGAAGTCGCTGGCGAAGCCGCGCAGGCTGTCCTGGCCGAAGACGCCCATCAGGTCGAAGCCGGCGTTGTTGAAGGCCGAGATAGAGTGGAAGACGCCGAACCACACCGACCCCAGCAGGTCCTGGCCCTGGCCGGCAAAAGACGCCGTCAGCAGCAGCGCGCCGACGCCCTCGAGCAGGATCGTAAACAGCGCGATGCGCTTGACCAGGCCGGCCACGTCGCCCAGCTCGCCGCGGCCCATCGTCTCCTGCACGAGGACGCGGTCGCGCAGGCGCGTCCGGCGACGCACGACGAGCAGTAGCAGGAGAGTCGACGACGCCATGAAACCGAAGCCGCCGGCCTGGATCAGCGTGGCGATGACGACGTGCCCGAATGGGCTCCAGTAGGTGCCGGTGTTGACCACGACGAGTCCGGTCACGCAGACCGCCGAGGTTGCCGTGAAGAGCGCGTCGATGAACGGCGTCCACTGGCCCGCTGCGCTCGATACGGGCAGCATCAGGACGACCGTACCGATCGCGATCATCAGCGCGAAGCCGAGCGCGAGCACCAGCGCCGGCGGCAGGGCGCGGCCGCGGCGCGGCGGCGGTGCCGCCCGGTACTCCTCCGGCTTGACGACCTGGACCCGGACGCGCTCGTCGCCGAGGCGGCGCCCGCGCATCCTCACGCCACGTTCCTCACACGCGTCCCCATCAGGCGTCGCCCAGCGGGCGGCAACAGATCGAGCGTAGCCGCCGGCACGCCGTGCGCAGCGGCGGGCTGAGCTGCTCGTTGCCGATCAACAGGCCGAGGTACTCGCCGACGATCCGCCGGTCGTCGGCGCCCGCCGCCTCGTCGAGATCGACCGGCCCGCTGCCGACCGAGGTCCGTATGCCCGTCATCCGCGACGCCAGCTCGGCCTGGATCAAGTACTCCAGGCGGCCGAAGTAGTCGGCCACTGGGCCGCGCCGCTCGAGCTCGGCCCTGTGGGCCATCACCTGCGCCGCCAGGCGCAGGCCGAGCAGGTCGTTGTCGGCCAATTCGGCCAGGATCGCAGCGTCGGCCCCTTCCTCCACCGGCTCATCCTACCGAGCGCTGGTACGACGGTCAGGCTCGCCGCGCAGCCGCCGCTGGTCTATGATTCGGCGTAGAACCACTGGAGTCTCGTGAGCCCCGTCCGTGGCGCGGGCTCCCGGCGGCGACGCGAGCGGCGTCGCGACTGGCGAGAAGAAGGCTCGACGGCAAGGGGTGCCGAATCGGCCGGCTCCGGGGGCGTCACCCCGAGGTCTCGCCGAGATGCCTGCCACGCTCCGCATCGGCCTGCCGCGCCGTCATGCCTCGCCCGCGCTCACCGACTGGCGCCAGTTCGCCGACCGGCGCCACCGCCGCTACCACCAGCTCGCCATGGCGCAGGGCGTCGTCGGCGTGCTGGCCGGCCTCGACGTCGTCATCCCGTTCGCCCTCGAGGTCGGTTGCCCGCCGGCGCTGGCCGCGCTGCTCGGCGCGCTGCCCGTCGCCGGCGGCTCCGCCCAGCTGCTCATTCCCGGCCTGCTCGCCCGCACCGACGGCAACCTGCGCGGGCTGACCACCGTGGCGGCGGCAATCAGCGAGACGCGCGGCCTGCTCTACTGCCTGCTCGCCCTCGGCGTCGGGCTGGGCGTCCTCGGTGGGGCGTCGGCTTTGCTGGCGATCGCGCTGGTGATCCTGCTCGGCGGCGTGCTCGGCTCGGTGACCGGCGCCAACCTCCTGGCGTGGCACTCGGCGGTGCTGTCGGAGGACGACCGCCGGCTGGTCGTCCCGCGCCTGATGGCCGTCGCGCTGGCCGTCGGTGCCCTGCTGCTGTTCCCGGCGGCGTTGCTGCTCGACGCGCTCTCCGACCGCTTCGGCATGGCGGTTTACGCCATCCCGTTCGCGCTATCCGGCCTGCTCGGGCTGGCCGAGCTGGCGGTCATCCGCCGGCTGCCCCATCCCGGCCGCGTGATCGTGCCGCCGCGGGCGCTCGGCGGCGCCGCACCAGAGTCAGCCGAGGAGCGCCAGTTCCTGCGCGTGAGCATGGTCAACGCGCTGGGCATGGGCATCACGCCGTACATGTCCGTCTACGCCATGGCCGTGCTCGGCCTGTCGGCGGGCTTCGCCATGACGATCGGCGCGGTCAGCATGCTGACGATGGTCTTCGGCGCGGCCGCCGCCGCCGCGGCGCTGCGCCGGGGCTCGTCGGCGCGGATGCTGCGCAACTCGTTCGCCATCCGTGCCGTGGCGACCGCGCTGCCCATCGCGGCGCTGCCCGGCTCGGCCTTGGCGCCGCTGCTGCTGTACGCCTCGGCGGCGCTCGGTGCGATCGGCTTCAGCAGCGGCCAGCTGGCGGCCAACGAGCGCCTGTTCCGGCTGATCCGCGGGCCGACGGTCATCCGCCAGCACGGCCGCTACCTCGCGCGGACGTCGGTGGCGATGGTCTGTGGCCAGGGAGCGTCGGGCGCCGTGCTCGCCGCCGCCGGGCCGATCGGCTACCCGGCGTTCGCGCTGCTCTACGGCGTCTCGAGCGGCCTGCGCGTGCTCGCCCACCGCCAGGCGGCGCCACAGCGGCTGCCCGACAAGCCGGCCGCGGCCGGCGCGCTGGTGCCGCTGCTCGAGGCCGGGCCCGGTCGCTGACCGGCACCACCGCCCGAACTGGAGGTGGCGGCCTTTGCGGACCGCCACCCTCGGTGCCCCCGACCCCCCTCAGGGCGAGGCCTGTGGCTTGCTCTGTTGGGCTACGTGCCGGCGCTTCGGTCGGCCGCGGCCTGCCTCCGGGCGAAAAGGTCACCCGGCCGCCACGGCGTGCCCAGCCTGGGCAGCAGCCAGCGGTCGACGCCGTAGTAGCCGGCGACCTTCCAGGCGAGCATCAGCCCGATCGCCATCGTGAACAGCACCGGATTGGTCGAGGCCGTGCCGGCGAGCATGAACGAGACGTTCATCAGCGCTCCGAAGAAGGCGGCGATGCCGGTCAGCGCACCGACGATAAGCGCCAGCCCGACAGCAACCTCGCCGAGCATGACCAGCCAGGCGAACCACGACTCGGCGTTGGCCCGGAGCAGCATGTCGAGGAAGTCGCGGTACCACTCGTAGGTGATCGGTGGGCGCGCGGGAGCCTCGGGGACCGCTACCGCCCGCTCCCAGAACGCGCGCAGCGCCGTGCCGCCCTCGGTCCACTCCGGGTTGCCCAGCTTGCCCAGCCCGCTCTGCAGCCAGCTGACGCCGACGAAGATGCGGATCGGCAGCCAGAACAGCCCGGCGGCCGAGTTGTTGAACAGGAAGCGGGCGAAGCCCGGCCCCTCCACCTCGACCTCCTGCGCGCCGGGCGCGCTGCGGTACGAGAAGAGCGCGACCGCCAGCGCGATGAACGAGATCCAGAAGGTCCACGTCACGATCGTCCTGATGGCGCCGGTCAGCGCCAGGTCCTCGGACACCACCTGCGGCAGGAGCAGCAGGGCCAGGCTGATGGAAGCGACGGCCGCCAGCACGTAGATCAGGGTTCGCAGCGAGCTCATCTCAGCCTCCTTCGTTCGCTCGTGCAGACGATGCCGTCGTAGATGGTTGTTGGTAAAG
The DNA here is from genome assembly GCA_964425305.1 of uncultured Anaerolineaceae bacterium. GTDB lineage: Bacteria > Chloroflexota > Limnocylindria > Limnocylindrales > CSP1-4 > JALYGJ01. Next base: position 9,155 of record CAYRMQ010000100.1, read on the forward strand.
GGCCGAACGGCCCATCGGTGACGGCCGCGACGGCCCGCCGCGAGCCGGCGTGGCCTATGGCTGTCACCAGCCGCCCTCGTCGCCACCCCATGGCTCGGTCATCACGATGTCGTCGCCGCTGCGCGCGAAGCCGATACGCAGCAGCCGGGCGGAACCCTCGACTGCCTCGACGTGCAACCTGCGTGGCTCGCTCGCGGTCAGGGCGATGACCATCTCGTCGGGGCCCTCCGGGTGCCTGCTGCTCGAGCCGCGCAACAGCGCCGGTGGATCAGGTGCGGTGTCGAGGCGGACGGCGCCCGAGAGCGGGTAGAGGATCAGGCCCTCGTCGGGCGCCATCTCGAGCTTGAGGCTCGCCCCGTCGGCGAGGCTGCTGTCGAAGAAGATCGTGATCGCCCGGTTGCGAGCCGTGAAGTGGGAGTCGCCGCCGATCAGCTGGAGCGTCTCGACGGCAGGCGCCTCGCGGACGCGCACGGCGCCCGCTCCGCGCAGCTTGTCGAACGAGGCACGCTCGACGGGCGGATCGGCCGGGTAGACGAGGATGAAGGCGTGCGTGCGAACGTCGTCGCGGCCGTTCCACTCGCGGTGCATCATCCCGATCTCGCCCTCGGTCAGGCGTGCCAGGTCGCCCTCGTCCATCACGCCCTGGATGTCGTTGAGCGAGTCGTCGTGGCGGATTTGGCCTTCGAGAATGTAGAAGAGCCGCTCGTTGCCGCGGTGCGGATGGTGGCCGATGCCGAGGCCGGGCTCGAGAAACGAGTCGTGGATGG
>CAYRMQ010000101.1:0-9910 GCA_964425305.1 uncultured Anaerolineaceae bacterium
GCTCCTCCTTCCACCACTTGCTGGTGGCGAGCGTCGGGGCGCGGCGCTCGACCTCGCGCGCCAGCGCCAGCGCCGCCCGGCGCACCTCGTCGAAGTTCCAGCGCCGCTCGATGCGGACGTTGACGTGGATGCCGCGCGAGCCCGACGTCTTGGGCCAGCCGGCGAGCCCGTACTCGCCGAGCACCTCGCGGGTGACGAGCGCCACGCGGCGCACCTGGTCCCACTCGATGCCGGGCACCGGGTCGAGGTCGACGCGCAGCTCGTCGGGATGATCGAGGTCCTCGGCGCGGACGGGGTGCGGGTTAAGGTCGATGCAGCCGAGGTTGACGATCCACGCCAGCTGGGCGGCGTCGCGCAGCACGATCTCGTCGGCGGTGCGGCCCGACGGGAACGACAGCTCGACGGTCTCGATCCAGTCCGGCCGCGACTCGGGCGCCCGCTTCTGGAAGAAGAACTCGCCGTCGGCGCCGTTGACGAAGCGCTTGAGCGCCATCGGCCGGCCACCCGCGCCGCGCAACGCGCCCTCGGCGACGGCGAGGTAGTACCGCACCAGGTCGAGCTTGGTGTGGCCGGCGCGCGGGAAGAAGACCTTGTCGGGATTGCTGATCGTGACCGATCGGCCGGCGGCCTCGACGATCTCCTGCTTGCGTGCCACTCGCCGCTCGTGCCCCCTACGCCGTGCGGGTGCGGCCGGCCTGCTCGTCGAGCCAGCGCCGGCGATCGGCGCGCAGCAGCTCGAGCGCGTCTTCGAGGTCGGCCCAGCCGTGGACCTCGACGCGCTTGTCCTCGAGTAGCTTGTACGTCGCGAAGAAGTGCTCGATCTCGCGCAGGCGGTGCGGCGACACCTGGTCGAGCCGCTCGACGTGCTCGTACAGCGAGTCGCCCAGCGCCACGCACAGCACCTTGAAGTCCTCGCCCTTCTCATCGTGCATGCGCAGCCCGCCGACCGGTCGCGCCCAGACGTGGCAGCCGGGAAAGGTCGGCTCGGCGAGCAGCACCATCGCGTCGGTGTGGTCGCCGTCCTCGGCGCGGGTGCCCGGCACGTAGCCGTAGTCGAAGTTGTAGAAGACGGCCGAGGAGAGGACCCGATCGAGGCGCATCACGCCGCTGCGCTCGTCGTACTCGTACTTGTTGCGGCTGCCCGACGGGATCTCGACGACGACCTCGACCAGCGCCGGGAAGTCGGGCGGGCTCGGCGAACCTGTCACCCGATTGAGTCTACGGCCTCCGCGCCGCCGATCACGGCGCCCACGCGTGGCCGGCCGAGCTCGGGCAATAGACTTCTGCCATGGACGTCGAAGAGGCAATCCGCACCCAGCGCGTCGTGCGCGGCTTCAGCCGCGAACTGCTGACCGAGGCCCACCTGACCGGCATCCTCGACGCCGCCCGACGGACCGGCTCGTCCAAGAACCGCCAGGCGTGGCGGTTCATCGTCGTCCGCGACCGCCGGCGCCTGACCGAGCTGGCCGGGGTCGGACCCTTCGCCGGGCACCTCGCTGGGGCCGCGGCGGCCATCGCGCTGGTCACGCCCGAGCCGGCCACCGACAGCGCGCCCTACTCGCTGATGTGGGATCTCGGCCGCGCCGCCCAGAACATGACGCTGCTCGCCTGGTCGTGGGGCATCGGCTCCGTGCCGGCGACCGTCTACGAGCACGAGCTCTGCCGCAGCATCCTCGGCTACCCGGCCGACCACCGCTGCTCGTACATCCTCAGCTTCGGGCTGCCCGCCGATCCGGACGATCTGAGCCGGCCACCGCGGGCCGGCGGCCGGCGGTCGCTCGCCGAGCTGATCCACTACGAACGCTGGCAGGGAAAACCGACTCCCGGCGGCGAGGCGTAGACGTAGGCATGTGCTGGAGGAGTGCTGTTGTGCGGACACGCCCATTCGCCCTGATCGCCGCCCTCTGCCTGGTTGTCGGAGCGTGCACCGCCGCTCCCGCAGCCACGCCGATGGACATCCCGGGCGCCCCCACCGCCACGCCTACGGCCGCCCCGGCGACCCCTACCCCCCAGCCAGCGACGACGCCCACGCCGCAGCCGGCCACCCCGCCGCCGACAGCCCAACCGGCGACGCCGACAGCAGCGCCCGAGCCGACCGGCCCGACCGAGGCACGCGTTTCGATCATTGAGTTCGGCTTTGAGCCGTCCGTGCTCGAGGTCAGTGTCGGCTCGCAGGTGATATGGACCAACGACGGCATCGTCGTTCATACCGTCACCTTCGACGATGGCCCCGACAGCGGCAGGATCGCCAGCGGCGGGGGAACCTTCGAGCACACGTTCGACAGCGCCGGCTCGTTCAGCTACATCTGCACGATCCATCCGTCGATGAGGGGTACGATCAACGTCAGCGACGAATAGCGACCAACCGAACACGAGGAGCCAGCCGTGCGCCAACTTGCCTGCCTGACGCTGCTCGCCACGCTCGCTCTCGGCGCGTGCGCCGGTGGCCAGGAGCAGCAGAGTCCGGCCGTGCCGGGACAGACAGAATCCGTCTCGATCATCGACTTTGCCTTCGATCCGGCAACGCTGACGGTCGGCGTCGGCGATACAGTCGAGTGGACGAACGATGGAGCGGCACCGCACACCGTCACCTTCGACGAGGGTCCGGATAGCGGCACCCTCAACCCGGGTGGCACGTTCTCGCACACGTTCGACTCGGTCGGCGAGTTCAACTACATCTGCACCATCCATCCGCAGATGACGGGGATCGTCAGCGTCGGCCCCTGAGCCGGCGTGGGGCTGATCGTCGGCACGTCCGGCTGGCAGTACGGACACTGGCGCGAGACGTTCTATCCGCGCAGCGTGGCCCAGTCACGCTGGCTCGAGTACTACGCCGAGCGATTCGCGACGGTCGAGTCGAACGCCGCGTTCTACCGCCTGCCCGAGCGGCAGACCTTCGCCGCCTGGGCGAAGCGAACGCCGGCCGACTTCGTGATGGCCGTCAAGGCCAGCCGCTACCTGACTCACGTCAGGCGGCTGCGCGAGCCGGTGGACGCCGTCGAGCTGCTCGTCGAGCGGCTGGCGGGCCTCGGCTCGAAGCTCGGCCCGGTGCTGCTCCAGCTGCCGCCGACGATGCGCGCCGATGCCGGCCGCCTGCGCGACGCGCTCGACGCCTTCCCGCGCGGCTGGCGCGTGGCCGTCGAGTTCCGCCACGACTCGTGGTATACGGACGAAACCCGGCGGGTGCTGGAGTCGCACTCGGCGGCGCTATGCCTGGCCGACCGGCTGGGGCCGGTGACGCCCATCTGGAGGACAGCCGACTGGACCTACGTCCGCTTCCATGCCGGCCGGGCGACGCCTTCGCCCTGCTACGGTCGGCACGCGCTCGCCCGCTGGGCCGAGCAGGTCGCCGGCGAGTGGTCGGCGGGCGAGGACGTCTACGTGTACTTCAACAACGACCCGCGGGCCTGCGCGCTGCGCGACGCCCACGTCTTCGCGCTCGCCGGCCGCCGGACCGGCCGCGCAGTGACGCGCACGCCGCCGCCACGCGACGTGCGTATCAGTTGACTGCTGATAGGGCGAGGATCGCTCAGCCGCGCTCGAAGCCAGGCGCTGGCAGCGGCGGGCAGCGCAGCGGCTTGTCCTCGCGGTAGCCAAGCAGGTAGTCGGCCTGGATGAGCGTGTGCAGCTGGCTGGTGCCTTCGTAGATGACCGCCGCCTTCGAGTTGCGCAGGTAGCGCTCGACGGGATACTCGCTCGAGTAGCCGTAGGCGCCGTGGATCTGGACCGCGTCGAGCGCGCTCTGCACCGCGTGGTCGGTGCAGAACCACTTGGCCAGGCTCGTCTCGCGCGTGTTGCGCAGGCCCCGGTTCTTGAGCCAGGCCGCCTGCCGGCAGAGCAGCCGGCCGGCCTCGATGCCCGCTCCCATGCGCGCAATCATCTGCTTGACCAGCTGGTGGCGACCGATCTCCTGACCGAACGTCTTGCGCTCGTGAGCATACTTGACCGACGCATCGAGGCAGGCCTGGGCCAGCCCGACGGCGCCCGAGGCAACCGTGTAGCGGCCCTGGTCGATGGCGCTCATGGCGATGGTGAAGCCCTCGCCCTCCTCACCGATGCGGTTGTACGCCGGCACGCGCACGTCGTCGAGGAAGATCTCGCCGGTGTTGCCGGCATGGATGCCCATCTTGCCCTCGATCGTGGCGGTGGACAGCCCATCCATGCCGCGCTCGACGATGAAGGCGCTGATGCCCGCATGGCGCTTGCTGCGATCGAGCGTGGCGAAGACGAGGAAGTGGTCGGCGATGTCGGCCAGGCTGATCCACACCTTCGAGCCGTTGAGGACATAGCCGTCGCCGTCGCGGCGGGCTGTCGTTGCCAGGTTGGCGGCGTCGGTGCCGACGCCCGGCTCGGTCAGGCCGAAGGTGGCCAGCTTCTCGCCGCGCGCCTGCGGCGCGAGCCAGCGCTGCTTCTGCTCCTCGGTGCCCCACTGGAGAAGAGTCAGCGAGTTGAGCCCGACGTGGACGCTCATGGCCACGCGGAAGGCGGTGTCGGCCCGCTCGAGCTCCTCACAGATGATGCCCAGGCTGACATAGTCCATGCCGGCGCCGCCGTACTGCTCGGGGATCGGCGCGCCGAGGAAGCCCAGCTCGCCCATCCGCGCGAAGACCTCGCGGTGGACCTCGTTCCTGCGATCCCAGTCGGCGATGTGCGGCTCGATCTCGGCGGCGGTGAAGTCGCGGACGGTGGACTGGACGAGGCGGTTCTCGTCGGTCAGCGAGAGGTCGATCATCGGCTCATTTTGCGCGAGTGGGCCTCGGTCCACTCTGCCAGGCCGCCTCGGAGGAGTCGACTGCGGCCATTCCTGGTCAATAATCCTGTCGTCAGCGACGCACGGAGAGCCGGATGACCGACTTCGACATGGGCCTCGTCCAGCGCGGAGCGAGGCTTCGACGCAGCCCGTACTACGACGCCACGCAGCGTCACTCGCCGCGTGGCTTCACGGTCTACAACCACACGCTCTTCCCGATCAATTTCGATACGTTCGAGGCCGAGTTCGAGGCGCTGCTCAACGACGTGACCGTGTGGGACGTGGCTGTCGAGCGCTGCCTTGAGATCAGCGGCCCGGACGGCCTCCGCTTTGCGCAGCTGCTGACGCCGCGCGACCTCTCCCGCTGTGCCGTCGGGCAGGCGAAGTACGTCCTGATCTGCGACGGCGACGGCGGCATCATCAACGACCCGGTGATGACGCGGATGGACGAGAACACCTTCTGGTTCGCCCTTGCCTCGTCCGACGCGCTGCTCTTCGCCCGCGGCCTGCGCCACGCCTACCCCGAGCTGCAGGTGGCGATCCGCGAGCTCGACGTGGCGCCGATGCAGATCCAGGGACCACGCTCGCGGGAGCTGATGATCGACCTCGTCGGACCCGAGGTCGGCGAGCTCAGGTACTACTGGTGGACGCGCGCGGAGGTGCTCGACATCCCGGTCGTCGTCACCCGCACCGGCTGGACGTCGGAGGTGGGCTACGAGATCTACCTGCTCGACCCGACCCGCGGCACGGAGCTCTGGGAAGCCGTGATGGACGCCGGCCGCCCGTACCGCGTCAGGCCGACCGGCCCGTCCGACATCCGGCGCATCGAGGGCGGCATCTTCAACTGGGGCGCCGACATGACCTACGAGAACAACCCGCTCGAGATGGGGCTCGAGCGGCTGGTCGACTGGCAACTGCCCGACGAGGCGGCGATCTCGCTGCCAGCGTTGCAGCGCATCCGCGACGAGGGCGTACGGCGGCGGATCGTCGGCGTCGAGCTCGACGGTGAGCCCTTCCGGGCGCTCAACTTCGTCAAATGGCCGGCCTTCCGCGCAGATGGCCAGGAGGAGCGCATCGGCGGGGTGACCTCGGCCATCTACTCGCCCCGCCTGGCGAAGAACATCGGCTACTGCTGGGTGCCGGTCGAGCTCGCCGCGCCCGGCTCACGAGTGCGGGTCGTGTCTGAATGGGGCGACAGGACCGCGAGAGTCGTGCCGATGCCCTTCGTCGATCCCGAGAAGCGGATCCCCATCTCCTAGAGTCGCACGCACCAGACGGTTGGAGGCGCTCACGGGTTCCACTCCTCGAGCGCGGTCCGGCGTCACCCGCCATAACGTTCACTCGCCCGCCAGGTACTACTGCTGAACTCGGGGCCGGGCTCGATATTTTCCCGGGCCGCGGAACGTCCGATGCCCAAAGCCGCACCACCGGCGCGCCTCGGCTCGAGACGCGATGAGGCGCCTGCCCAAAGTGAACCGCCGGCCTTGCGGCCGGCGGTTCGGGCACATGGAACGCTTGCCTGGAGGGACGCCCGTCGAAGTCGGGCGCCGCCGGATCATCGGTTCTTGTTCAGGAACTCACGCACGTCCTCGAGTCGGAAGCGGCGATCGCCCCGCTTGCAGACGCGGTAGAAGGGCAGCTCACCGCGGTCACCGAGTCGCTTGACGGTGTTCACGTGGAGATGAAGCAGCTCCGCCACCTCGCTCGCCGTGAGCATCGGCCCCAGCTCGTTGACTGCCATTGACGCCATGTCTCTCCTCGTCGTTTCGTCCCGCCGGGCCCGCTGAGCCCTGCGGTGGCGACCGGCTACCTCGAGAGCCGAACGCTGCGGTGAGCCGGACTGACGTGCCGAATGTTGGCGTCAGGGTGGGATAGGGACAAGCCGTACTTTGGGTCTTGGGGCAGGGTACGACGGGCGTTGCCGGCCGACAACGGCCGGCGCTACTCGAAGTCGATGCGCCGCAGCGCGGGTGCGGCGATCGCCGGGCGTACGCGCGGCGGCGCCGAGCCGAGCGCGAGCGCTAGCTCGCGCAACAGCGTGTCGACCGCCTCGTGGGCAGCCTCGCTGACCGGCGTCGCGAGGGCCTCGGCGAGCCACTGCCGCTCGGCGGGATGGAGGTCGGAGTCGTCGCCGAAGATGTCCAGCGCGAGGCTGTAGAGCGCCTCCGCGACGCGGCCCTTGGCCTGGACCGTCTGCGATCGCCGGCGCAGGCGCGCCAGCAGGTCGGCCGTCGCGGCCGTTGCACCGGCTGAATCGGGCAGCGCGAAGGTACGCCGAATGACGGGCGGCTGTGTGGCGTTCACGGCGGGCATCCCCTGACGCTGGCGAGACTCGGCGATTATTGCAATGGCGGCCCGTTGCCCGCCCTGCAGTTATGGCCTGCCTCCTTGCGTACGCATTACAAATCTGGCAGTCCTCCTCTGCTAGGCAACCTCGCGCCTGATCGTCAGCGCCGCCAGCAGCGCCAACGCGAGCGCCATGCCGGCGAGCACCAAGAGGTCGAGCTGAAGAGTGGCCGAGTCGAGCCCCGCGCCGCGGATGAGCACCTCGCGCAGGCCGTCGATTCCGTAGGTCATCGGCAGCAGGCGGGCGATCGGCTCGAGGATGCCGGGCAGCGACTCGACCGGCCAGAAGATCCCCGCCAGCAGCCCCTGCGGCACGATGACCACCGGGATGAACTGCAGCACCTGCAGCTCGGTGCGCGCAAAGGTCGAGACGAAGATGCCGAGGTTGACCGCCGCCAGCGCCAGCAGCAAGGTGACCACGAAAGCGAGGCCCGTCGATCCGGCATTGGCCACGCCGAGCCCGATCTCGAACGACTCGAACGGTCCGACGGCCGGGCCGGTCACGCTGCTCAGCGCGTAGGCCAGCACCAGCGCGACCTGCAACGTGGCGAAGAAGCTGAAGCCGAGGCTGTAGCCAACGACGATCTCCGAGCGGCGCACCGGCGTCGCCAGCAGCCGCTCCAGCGTCCCGCCCATCCGCTCGCGCAGGAAGCTGACGCCGGTCAGCACGAAGACAAGGAAGAAGACGAGGAAGCCGACGAGCGCCGGGGCGAAGGCGTCGAGGAAGTCCGGCTCGGCCGGTCCGTAGACGGCTTCGCGCTCGATCGCCGGGCCGGCGTCGCCCGGCGAAGCGGCCAGGATCGCCTGTAACTCGGCGATGCGCGCGCTGTCGTCGGACGGCGTCACGCCCGGCGTGATCAGACGGATCTGTGGCCGCGGCGCGAGCTCCTCGACGACGAGCGCGAGGTCCAGCTGCTCGTTCGCCAGCGCCTCGCGCGCGGCGGCGGCGTCGGCAACATCCGACAGGACGACTACTCCCTCCCTCTCGGCGGCCTCGATCACTCGCGTGCGGACGGTCTCGCCGGCGGCGCCCGCCTCGTTGATGACGGCCAGCTGCGTCGGCGGCAACTGCTGGTCGCGGATGACCCAGCCGAGGAGAGCGAGGATGATCAGCGGCGCCACGAAGAGCAGCCCGAGCGTCCGGTGGTCGCGCCGGAAGAGGTCGCCGATGCGCCGGCTGATGGCCAGCGTCCGGCGGGCGTTCACTCCTCCGCCTCCGAGCCACCGAGGCGCAGGAAGGCCTCCTCCATGTCGTCGGTGCCCGCCTGCGCGCGAATCGCCGGCCCGTTCCCTCGCGCGAGCAGCCGGCCGTGGAGGATGAGCAGCAGCTCGTCGCAGCGATCGGCCTCGTCCATGACATGGCTGCTGATGAGCAGCGTCGTGCCGTCGTCGGCGAGGCGACGGAAGTGCTGCCAGAACTGGACGCGCAGGGCGGGGTCGACGCCGACCGTCGGCTCGTCGAGGAACAGCACGCGCGGCCGATGAGCCAGCGCGCAGGCCAGCGACAGCCGGCGGCGCATGCCGCCCGACAACTGGTGAACGGGCGAGTTGCGCCGATGCTCGAGCTGCACGATCTCGAGCGCCTCTTCCATCGCCTCGCGCCGGCCATCACCGGACAGCGCGGCGAAGAAGCGCAGGTTCTCCCACACCGACAGGTCGGCGTAGAGGCCCTCCGACTGGGTCATGTAGCCGATCTGCGCGAGGGCCGGCCGCGACGGCATCCGCACACCCAGCACGCGCGCCTCGCCGGCCGTCGGCCGGGCAAGTCCGGTGAGCAGCCGGATCAGCGTCGTCTTGCCCGATCCGTTGGGTCCGAGCAGGCCGTAGATGCGGCCGGCGGGCAGCGTCACGTCGAGCGCGTCGACGGCGGTGATCGGGCCGAAGCGTTTGGTCAGCCCGGCGGTCTCGATGGCGGGCTCGGCGGCGACGGCCTCGGTCATGTGGCGGTCTCCGTCGCGGTCGCCGGCTCGGATGTCGCGGGCCGCAGACCGGCGAGGGCGACGGCGACGAGCTGCTCGACCGCCTGCTCGGGCGGCATCGGCAGCGGCGCGACGCGCTCGAGGGTGGGGCGAGTCAGCAGGTGGAAGAAGATCGGGCCGATGACGGCCTGCAGGGCGACCACCGGATGCATCTGGCGTACCCTGCCGGCCGCCATCTGGCGAGCCATGTAGTCGCCCAGCACATCGAGCGTGGCGCTGAAGACCGGGCGCATGCCGCTGAAGGCCGTCTCCGACCCCGACGTGACCTCGAGGAAAACGGCACGCAGCAGGCCCAGCCGCTCGCCGGCGACGCCTACGACCGCGCGGGCGACGAGGGGCAGGACCGTTTCCGGCGGGTCATCGCGATGGGCGGCGACGATCGACCGGACGGCCTCAAACGGCGAGTAGCGCTCGATGAGCCCCTCGAGCAGCGCGGCCTTGCCCCGGAAGATGCGGTACAGGGTGCCGCGTGAGACGCCCGCCGCTCGGGCCAGCTCATCCATAGAGAGATGGGCTAGGGAGCGCCGGACGAGCATCTCCTGGGCGGCGGTCAGGATCCGCGTCCGCGTATCCGGGCGCGGTTCGTGGGCGACGCTCTCGAGCAGCGCCCGGCGCGAGCCGAAGTGACGGTAGAAGGTCGCTCGCGAGACGCCGGCGTGCCGCGTGATCGACTTGATCGGGGCGTCGGGGTCGCGGCCGAGGATCTCGCGTGCGGCGGCCATGACCTGGCGCCGGATGGTCGGATCGGCAGCGAGGGCGGTCATGGCGTGAAGCTAGGTGTGACGCCGTGTCCCGTCAAGTCTCACGCTGTCGCGAAATGTGGCGTCCCCGGCAG
>CAYRMQ010000102.1:0-9805 GCA_964425305.1 uncultured Anaerolineaceae bacterium
CGAGGCGCGTGCCAGCGCCATTGTCGCCGATGTGACAACCGAGACCTCTCACTTGAGCTAACCCCTCCCCCGCTGACTCTTCCAAAGTCGAGTGTCAGGTGCCGACGGACGGCACACAGCAAGGAGGCTTACAGACACATGAGGCTACGACTTCTGGCCGTGGTGGCGTCGATCGCCGTGCTGCTGTTCAGCGCGACGGCCGTGTCCGCCGCACCGAGGGACGTCTCGAAGCTGCTACGTTTGGAGGACGGGCGCCCCGCCGGCGGGTCGTCCGCGCTCGTTCGCGACGGCGCCGCGGGCAAGATCTCCGCCCACATCAAGGCGACCCACCTGAACGCCGGGCACGCCTACACCTACTGGTGGGTCGTCTTCAACGATCCGAGCCTGTGCCTCGGCGGTGCCTGTGGCGAGGCGGACATCTTCGTCGATCCCGCAGACCATGGCGCCGGCTTCAACATTGCCCAGATCAACGCCGTCGGCATCTCCGTGCTCGGTGGCAACGGCGAGATCGCCAACAACGGTGGGCGAGCGACGTTCACCGGCACGCTCTTCGAGGAAAGCTCCGTCGGCCACGACGTGGTGATCGGTCCAGGCGGGCTGGTCCCGGCAGGGAGCCTGCTGGCAGAGGGCAACGCGATGTCGGCCGAGATCCACATCCTGCTCCTCGACCACGGTCCGGCGCTGACCGGCGCGGCCCTCGCTGCCCAGCTCAGCACGTTCGGCGCCAACTGTATCGGGCTCGACCCAGACGGCACCTACGAGTGCTTCGAGCCTCAGTTCGCGGTACACAAGCCGTAGACGGTCACCTATGCTCGAGGAGCGTGTCGCCGGCGGAGGCGGCACGCTCCCCAGCGGGCGGGCCTACGGCATGACGACGACCTTGCCGCGAGCGAGGCCGTCGTCGACGTGGCGCAGCGCGGTGACAACCTGACTCAACGGGAAACGCTTGTCGATCACCGGCCGAACCTTGCCCGCCGCAATCAGCCCCTTCAGCGTCTCGATGTCCTCGGCGTCGAAGGGCCGCCACCACAGAAGCAGGCCCACGCGCCTGCGGCCAACGAGCATGAGCGGGAAGAGCAGCAGCGCCTGGGCCAGCCAGCGGGCGCTGCCGCCCATGGCGACGTAGACGCCGTCGGGCGCCAGGGCGCCACGCCAGCGCAACAGCGAGTGGTGGGCGTCGACGTCGACCACCCAGTCCCATCGGTCGCCCGTGCGCGTGTAGTCGGTCGTCCGATAGTCGATCACCTCGTCGGCGCCGAGCGAGCGCACGAAGTCGAGCTTGTCGGTGCTCGCAACGCCGGTCACGTGGGCTCCCATCGACTTCGCGATCTGGACGGCAAACGGGCCGACGTTGCCCGACGCACCCACGACCAGCACACGCTGACCAGGCTGCGGCGATCGGCCGCTCGGATGGCGCAGTCCCTGGAGGGCGAGGATGGCCGAGTGAGGCAGCGTCGCCGCGTCCTCGAACGACATCCCGTCGGGCATCGGCTCGAATGCGCGCTCGGGGGCGAGGGCGTACTCGGCGAAGGCGCCGGCGCCGGAGTTGAAGAGGTCAGCGAAGACGCGATCGCCGACCTTGAAGCGGCCGACGTCCGGGCCGACGGCCTCGACGACGCCGGCGACATCCAGGCCGACGCGCTTCTGCCGCGGCCGGCGCAGCCCCGAGAACAGGCGCAGGAACTGCCAGCGCGGGTAGATGGCGTCGAGATCGGCGCGGTTGACCGATGCGGCACGGACGCGGATGAGCACTCCATCGGCCGAGGCGACGGGGCGCTCGACCTGGCGCACCTCCACCACCTCGGGCGGGCCGTAGCGCTCGCGGACCGCCGCCCTCATCCTGTCTCCCATGCCCTCCTCCACGGCCGAAGGCTACCAGCGCGCAGCTCCTGAGATCGCTTGCCATCTGGCGGAGACTATCGCCCAGTCGCAAAGCCCGTGTACGACTCAGGAGTTACGCATGACCGACAGGATCCTCTCGCGGCAGTTCCACGCGGCGGAGGGCGCCGAGGCGTGGCGTGTGCTGCCCGACGGCGCCTATGCGTTCTTCCGGACCGACTCGTTCAGCACGTCCGCCCGATTTGTCGATGCGATCACTGGACTCGTACGTGAGGGTGGTGAGCCCTACATCGACATCCGCGGCGACGGCGTGACTGTTCTGATTCGAGCGTTCAAGGGTCGCGACTATGGCCTCGTGCAGAGCGACCTCGACCTTGCACGGGGGATCTCGACGACGGCCCGCGAGATGGGGCTCACCGCCGAGCCAGCAGCGATCCAGAGCCTCTCGATCATCCCTGGCGCGACCGACAGGCGCGGGATCATGCCGTTCTGGCAAGGGGTGCTCGGCTACGACCCACGGCCGGACAGTCCAGACGAGGATCTGGTTGATCGGCACGGACGCCTGGCGCCGTTCTGGTTCGAGGAGATGGACGAGTTGCGGGCCGATGGTGCCGGGACCATCCATCTCGTCGTGTGGGTGCCGTGGGACGAGGCCGAGTCGCGCGTGGCGGCGGGCGTCGCGGCGGGTGGCCGGATCGTCCGTCACCATCTCGAGGAGAACTTCTGGACACTCGCCGATCCAGCCGGCAACGAGGTGGACGTCGCGACGACGTCGACGCCGGAACAGGCCGACCATAGATGACAACGATGGGCAGCTATCAACGGCTACCGTAGCGAAGGTGACGACGCCGACGATCCGACCGGCCTACAGCAAGTGGCCCGACTACAACCGCCGCCTGCGCGACGTCGTCGTCGGGGTAACCGATGCGCAGCTGGCCCTCCAGCCGTCGGCCGAGCGCTGGCCGCTGTGGGCGACGGTGGGCCACCTATGTTGCCAGCGCGTGTCGTGGCTTTGCGGCTTTCTTGACGAGCCCGGCGCCGACACGACGCCATTCCCGAACGCCCTGTACGAGTGCCCCGGCGACGAGTACCTCGAGCCGGTGATGAGCAGCGGTGAGCTCGTCGCGGCGCTCGACTCGACCTTTCTGATCGTCGAAGGGGTTCTCGACCGCTGGACGGTGGACATGCTCGACGAGGAGATCCGCCGTGAGTTCGGGGGTGATGAGTGGGTGCACACCCGCGGGGCCGTCATCCAGCGCGTCTTCAGCCACGACGTGTGGCACTGCGCCGAGCTGAACGAGACGCTGGCACGCCACGGGCTGCCGCAGATCGATTTGTGGGACTGATCAACCTGTGGGAGTGAGTTCGCCGCTCGAGCTCACGCGCGAGCAGATTCTCGGCTTCCGACGGCACGTCGGGGCGCTCGACGAGCGGCTCCCCGCAGGGGCGGCCTCTCTCCGGCAGGCCGCGTCGGCGGGGTTGCAGGACAGCATGCCGCGCGCCGCGCTGCTGTCGATCCACGCGCGCGTGGCCGGTACCGAACCGTCGACGTGGGAGGACCCATCGCTCGTCCAGGTCTGGGGGCCGCGCTTCAGCGCCTACGTCGTCGCGGCACAGGACTTGGCGGTCTTCACGTTGGGAAGGCTGCCCGACGACGCCACGGGCAGGCACCGCGCGGAGGATATGGCCGCCCGGCTGCACGCCTGGCTCGACGGCAGGCGAATGACCTACGGGGAGGCGGGACGCGCGATCGGCGTCAATCCGAATGCGCTGCGCTACGCCGCACCGACCGGCACCGTGCTGATGCGCTGGGACGGCGCACGGCAGCCGCTCGTCTGGACCGTGCCGCGACCCGCGGTCGATCCGTTCGAGGCTCGCCTCGAGCTGGCGCGGCGCTACCTGCACGTCTTCGGGCCCGGCACCGCGGCCGCATTCGCGCAATGGGCCGGCATCAAGCCGGCGCGAGGCCGGGCAACGTTCGACGCCCTGGTGGGGTCGCTCGTGCCGGTGCGTACGCCGGTCGGCGACGGCTGGATCCTGGCCGACGACGAGCCCGGTTTCCGATCCGCCGCACGGCCGGCTGCCCCGGCGCGGCTACTGCCCAGCGGCGACGCGTACTTCCTGCTCCAGGGCGCCGACCGCGAGCTCCTCGTCCCCGACGCGCGGCGTCGAGGCGAGTTGTGGACGCTACGCGTGTGGCCCGGCGCCGTGCTCGTGAGCGGCGACATCGTGGGCACGTGGCGGCGGTCGGAGGCGACCCTGACCGTTCAGCCCTGGCGCTCGCTGTCGCCGGCGGAACGCCAGGCGGTCGAGGCCGAAGCGGAGGCGCTGCCGCTGCCGGGTCTCGGTCGGCCGATCGTCGTCCGCTGGGCCGAGTAGCTAGACCGGCGGCTTCTGCCACACCGAGATGTGCTCGCGGCTCTCGCTCGTGAACGGCTCGCGCTTCCAGCCCGACCAGCGTTCGCGGAGGGTCAGGCCGGCCAGCTGCGCCATCAGGTCGAGCTCGGCCGGCCAGACATAGCGGAAGGGAATCGAGCGCAGCTCCACCTCGCCGTCGACGCGCCGGAAGTGGTGCGAGATCAGTCCCTGGCTGACGACGTCGTACTCGTCGACGCCCTGGTGAGCGTCGCCCCAGGCGAACACGACGAAGCGTTCGCCGGGCGGCAGGAGCCTGAGCTCGGGCACCATCACCTCGATGACGAAGCAACCGCCGGGGTCGAGGTGGTCGGCGACGTTCCTGAAGCAGGCAACCTGCGCTGCCTGTGTGGTCAGGTTCATGATCGTGTTGCGGACGAGATAGGCCAGCCTGAACGAGCCCTCGGCCCTGGCCGTCGCGAAGTCGCCGATCGTGACGCCGACCACATCCCCGCCGGGCTTGGCGCGCAGCCGCTCGACCATCGTCCGTGACAGCTCGATGCCGTGCACCGCGATGCCGCGCGCCGCCAGCGGCAACGCCACCCGGCCGGTGCCGATGCCCAGCTCGAGCGCCCGTCCATCACCGGCGAGTTCGGCGAGGAAGTCGACGGCCGGCTCGAGCACGGCCGGATCGAAGAGTTCCGCGGCGGTCTGGTCGTAGCGCGTCGCCACACTCTCACCGAAGTAGCCGTCGGCGGGGTCGTCAGTCATGTGCCCCTCCAGATTGGCCCGGTTCAGCTGCCGGGCAGTGAAGCACCGTCGCGAGTATGGTGCACCCCATGAGCACCGCCACCATCCGCTTCGCATATGGCATGTGGCCGCAGTACAACAGCCGGATGCGCGAGGTTGTCGGCGCCATGCCGCCTGAGCAACTGGCCGTCCGACCATCGCCCGAGCGCTGGCCGATCTGGGCGACGGTCGGCCACACGGCCGGCGCGCGCGTCTACTGGATGTGCCAGGTCATCGGTGAGCCGGGCGCCGATACGACGCCTTTCAGCGATCCTGCCAACGAGGGCTGGGAGGACGACCTCGACCACCCGCGCGCGGCCGTCGAGCTCGCTGGCGCGCTCGACTCGACCTTCCGGCTGATCGAGCGCTGCCTCGACACGTGGACGCCGGGCATGCTCGCCGACCGGATCGAGCGAGACTACGGCGGCCAGCGCCAGATCCATACGCGCGGCTCGATCCTCCAGCGCCTGTTCAGCCACGACGCCTACCACTGCGGCGAGCTGTCGCAGACGCTCGGCATCCACGGCCTGCCGCAGATCGACCTCTGGCGTCCCGACTGAGGGTCGCCCGACGCCACTCGCCAGCCGTCTCAAGAAGCGGGGTTGCGGTCCCCCATCTCCCACGCGTGATCCATGACGTGGTGGGCGGTGCGCCGGACGAGGAACTGGATCGGCCAGGTCCGCGCCGGCTTGGCTTCGGCGTTGTAGGTGCGGATCGCGTCGAGGTATGCCTCCCGATGGGTGGCCAGGCCATGCGGCGTGAGGACGGCCTCCAGCGGCGTGCGAACCTCGACCTTGCGCGAGAACTGCTCGGGCTCGTTGGCGTAGACGTGGCGGATGATCTGGTCGCGCGAGCGGCCCCCGCCGCGCGGTTGCGGACGGAGATCAGCAGCGACGCGCGCAGCCACGTCGTCGAAGTACGCCCAGCACGCGCGCAGCAGTTCGAGCCGCCGCTCCAGCTCCGTCGCGGATAGGACCGTGCGCTCTGTCTCCGAAGGCACGTGGGCGATGCCCCAGAAGTCGGTCGAGCTGGAGCCGGGCACGTGCTCGACCACCTCGACCTGCCGCTGGCGTCCAAGTTCGCCAGCCAGGCCGGCCCGCTCGGCCACTCCGCCATACCGCGGCACGTAGGCCGACAGCCTGGCTAGCGCGTCGCCCTCCGACGTCCCCGACCGATCGAGGCCGGGCCAGTCCATGGCGCCCGCCACGACCCTGCGCTTGCGGCCAATCTCGAGGATGACCCGCAGTGTTTCGCCCATGCGCTGCTCGCCTTCGGTCAATCGCGCTTCATCGTCGTGGCGGCGTCGGCCTCGTTCCCATCGGAGTCCGCGAGCAGCCACCGGGCCGGAGCGAACTCGTCGAGCAGCCGCCGCTCGAGCGTGGCCCGATTCAGCTGCTGCGCGCTGGCGGTCAAGCCGGCTACGGGTCCGGCGCGGCATCGAGCCGCGCGCCGTGCTCGCGACCGGTCTCGCGGGCGTAAGCCCAGACGTCGATGTCGGGCGGTGTGAGGCCAAGGGCGGTCAGCGCGGTGCAGACCTGGCTGCGATGATCGGTTCCGTGGTGGATGGCCTGCGCGAGGCGGACGCCCGCCGGCGAGTGCACTTCCCAGACGTCGTCGATCTCGACCACGTCGCGGTCGGGGTCCTCTTCGCCGCCGAGCACGTCCGCCCACGCCGCGCCGTTGCCGGTCATCGCCGAGCGCAACTCAGCGAGGCTGACCTGCGCATCCTCGTCCATCGGGGCAAGGCGCTCTCCGCTGGGGAAGAAGGACAGGTACCACCTGTCCGATGCGACGAGATGGCGCAACGTGGCGATGATCGAGCCGTACGTGCCCGGGACCGGCGTACGGAGCTGCTCCGCGGTGAGAGAGGCACACTCGTCGATCAGGCGCTCGGTGGCCCACGCATGGTGGGCGAAGGCGTCGCGCAGGAAGTCAGCGGTCATCGGGCGCCTGAGGCGTGAGCGCGCGCGACGTCGCCGATGATCGTGGCCAGCTCGCGCGGCTTTGACCACATCGGCCAGTGGCTGGTCGGCAGGTCGATCCAGCTGACGTTGCGCAGCTCGGGAATGCCGGCCAGAAATGCCCACTCCGGATGCTCGCGCGCATGAGTCTGGTACTGCTCGGCGCTGAAGCCGGTGCAGATCATCGTGCTGGGGATGTCGCGGCGGGCATCGTTGGTCAGCGCGACGCCCTCGCGGAAGGTGCCGCCCGGCTGCGGCACCGCTCGCCGGCGGAACGTCTCGACATGCTCCGCGCTGAGTCCGTCGAGGTTCTCTTCCGCCTCGATCTCGGCCCAGTCGAGCGGCTTCTCGGGGGCGTCGAAGTCGGCATCGAGGGGACCGATCCCGGGCGCGGTGTCGACGTAGACCATGGCGGCGATCCCCTCGGCACAGCGGTCGCTGGCTGCATAGCCGGTGAAACCGCTGAAGCTGTGCACGGCCAGCACGGCCGGCCGGCCGGCCGCCGTGACCGCCTCACAAATGGCGTCGACGTGGTCCGCGAAGCCGACCTGCGACCGGTCCGCCTCGGCCGACTCCAGGCCGGGCAGCGTCAGCGCCGTCACCGCGTGGCCGTCCGCCCGCAGCGCCTCGGCTACCTCGTCCCACGCCCACGCGCCCAGCCAGGCGCCGGGCACCAGGATGATGGGCGCAGACTTCGTCTCTCGATGTTCGGCCATGCCACTCCCTGTCCCTGCTCTTGCGCTGCCTGCGCTGGTGCTTTAAACCGCTTTTGCGGAATGGTCGACTATTGTAGACTATTCGCCCGATGTCGAACAATAGCCAGCCCAGGGCCACACGGACACCCGACTACGAGCTCGCCGACAGGCTCGAGCTGACTACGCCCGCTCAGCTTCGGGCGATCGCCGACCAGCTGCGGACGACGGTCCTCGACCTACTCCTGGAGCGGGCGGCGACGGTGAGCGAGCTCGCCGCAGCGCTTGGCCGGCCGAAGAGCACCGTCGCCCACCACGTCGCCGTCCTCGTCGATGCCGGACTGCTGCGCGTCGTCCGCACGCGGCGCGTGCGCGCCATCGAGGAGCGGTTCTACGGCCGCACCGCTCGCACGTTCATGGTCGGCGTCGTGACGCGGCCCGGCGAGGAGCCGGTCGCCGTCCACCACAGCGCCCTGGCCGAGGCCGCCATCGAGTCCGTCGCCGCGCACGAGGCCGACACGCTGCGCACGGTCAGCCGCCATGCGCGGATCCCGCACGAGCGCGCGGCCGAATTCTGGGATCGCGTGGTCGAGCTCAGCCAGGAGTTCGCCCAGCTGCCGCGCGGCGGCGACACCGTCTACGGCTTCGCCGCCGGCCTCTACCCGACCGACTTCCCCACCCTGCCCGACGCGGAGGGCGACGATCCAGATTCATGACCTGAGCGCCGATCAAGCCTCAGGCGGGTACCGGCGCCATCTGGAGCGAGTTCCGCCTGGCGAAGAGCAGGAGGCAGCCGGACGCGGCCAGCACGGCCGAGAAGACGAACGTCGGCTCGAAGCCCATGCGATTGGCCAGCAGGCCGAGCACGACCGGCGCAATTCCAAAGGCCACGTCCATGAACACCGTCGCCGTTCCCACCACGGCGCCACGTTCGGTGGGCACGACGCGTGAGACCGCCAGCGCCACCAACGCCGGCATCGTGAACGCAACGCCGGTGGCGAAGATGAGCGTGCCGATGAGCAGTCCCTCGGGTGTCGAGATTACGCCAGTCACTACCAGCCCGACCGTCGAGATCAGCAGGGCGACGCCGGACACTCGCGCAGCGCCGTACCGATCGGGCCAGCGTGCGCCCACGATGCGCAGTGCCACGACCACCACCGCGAACAGCACGAAAGCTGGCCCGGCACCATCCATGCCCACCGCTCGGGCGTGCAGCGGCACGAAGGTGAAGTACCCGGCCATGCCCCACAGGCCGAGCAGCATGATAAAGCCGGGGAAGAGGCCTGCTGGATGGATCAGCGGCGAGCGGGCACGGGCTCCGCTGTCGGCGAGCACGGCCGGCGCACTCTCAGGCGTCACCACCGACAGCGCGACGGCACCGACCGTGACGACGAGCGCCGCCAGCCAGACCGCGTCGTAGCCGGCCGCGATGAGCGCCTCACCGATCGGCGGACCGATGGCGATGCCCAGGTAGACCGACAGCGACAGAAAGCTGATCGCCTCTCCCCGGCGATCGGGCGGGGCGATGTCGCTGCCGGCCGCGATCGCCGCCACCAGGAAGAAACCCTCGCCTGCGCCGAGCAGCGCGCGAGCTGCGATGAACATGGGCAGGTCCGTGGCCACGAGATGGAGGGCCAGCGCGGCTACGGTCAGCAGAGCTCCACCGATGAGCAGCGGTCGCCGTCCAAAGCGATCAGACGACCAGCCGACCAGCGGTCGCAGAAGCAGGGCGGCGATGCTGAACGAGGCGATCGCCACGCCAACCCCGGTCTCGTCGGCGCCGAGCCCGTCGCTGGCGAACTGTGGCGCCACCGGCAGCACGATGCCCGCTGCCACGAAGAACGCCAGCGTGGCGGCGCCGAGGGCAACGAAGGCGCGGGTTATCAGACGCGTCGGCGACGCGGTGACGTCGGCCAGCGGCTCGCACGGCTCCTGCATCGGCGCTGATCATGCCACCGTCAGGCAACCAGCGCGTCCAATCGGCTCACCGATCGGGACGTGCAGAGACCTACACCGGCACACGGACTTACTCGACCTCGCCCGCATGCGCGATGTGCACGAACTCGCGCCACAGCAGCACGACCAGGATGGCCGAGCCGACGAAGCCGAACCATAACGGCGCTGTGATGTCGAACGCGCCGGCGAGCAGCCCGCCGAGCGGGGCGCCGA